>JAIRMH010000164.1 GCA_031258835.1 Tannerella sp. | reverse complement strand
CGTCTCCGGCAGTTCCGTTAATCCTGCATGATCGGCCATCACTTCATTTATTATGACATCACCCGGCACAGAATTATCGTCTAACGGTATAGAAGGCTCTGTCCCTGAATCGGCATCAGTATCCATCGAAGCGGGATCCGTCGGATCGGGAGAGATCGGTTCCGTTCCCGAATCAGCATCGGGATCTGTCGGATCGGGAGACGTCGGCTCTGTTCCCGAATCAGCGTCGGGAAACGTCGGGTCGACAGGATCGATTATCGCCTTATTTATCAGGACATTGCCGAATTGAGAGGAATCGGTATTATTTGCGAACAAACATACCGAAGCTAACATAAAAAGAATAAGCAATAAACTTTGTTTCATAACCTGTTTTTATCTAAAATTATCACTGCCTTTTCTCTGTGGAAAACCGTCTTTTTCATCTCATACGCTTGGTGTCTTCACGTTTTTCATGAAATTTTTTCTATAAGTCTTGCCGGACATTTTTATTCGTCTGTGTGTAATTCGTAAATTTCATGTATCTTTGTCCCCGTATTTGAAAAATTTGAAGATTTTACAACAGACAACAAATATCTGAAATATATATTTATTTCCCAAATTTTAAAACAGAAAAATAATGAGAGTAGCAATTGTTGGAGTAAGCGGAGCAGTAGGACAAGAGTTCCTTCGCGTGCTTGACGAGAGAAATTTTCCAATAGACGATCCGGTGTTTTTCGGTTCGTCTCGTAGTGCGGGATGCGAATATACATTCCGCGGTAAACAATATATTGTCAAAGAGTTGAAACATAATGATGATTTTAAAGCTATCGATATCGCATTTGTTTCAGCCGGCGGCGGAACGTCTAATGATTTTGCAGAAACGATTACAAAATACGGTACGGTAATGATTGATAATTCAAGCACATTCCGTATGGATAATGATGTTCCGCTCGTAGTTCCGGAAGTAAATCCCGATGATGCGCTGAATCGCCCCAGAGGAATAATCGCAAATCCGAACTGCACTACCATTCAGATGGTGGTTGCCCTTAACGCAATCGAAAAGATCTCGCACATTAAGAAAGTCCATGTTTCTACTTACCAGGCATCAAGCGGCGCCGGCGCAAGCGCTATGGCCGAATTAAAAAAACAGTATGAGCAACTCATTAACGAAAAAACGCCGACTGTGGAAAAATTCTATTATCAACTTGCCTATAATCTTATCCCGCAGGTCGACGTATTCACAGATAACGGATATACAAAGGAAGAAATGAAAATGTATAACGAGACACGTAAAATAATGCACTCCGATATTGAAGTAAGCGCTACCTGCGTACGTGTTCCCGTGATGCGCGCTCATAGCGAAGCCACATGGATTGAAACGGAACGTCCCGTTTCGGTAGAAGAAGCGCGTGAAGCGTTCTCCAAAGCAGATGGTATTATCTTGCAGGACAATCCTGAAAACAAAGATTATCCGATGCCTCTTTTCGTTGCCGATAAAGACCCGGTATACGTAGGTCGCATCCGTAAAGATCTGGCAAATCCGAACGGGCTTACATTCTGGACAGTAAGCGACCAGATTAAAAAAGGCGCAGCGCTTAACGCCGTACAAATTGCCGAATATCTTATAAAAACAGGCAACCTGAGATAAAAACAGTTAGCGCGTCTACGTTATCCGGCTTGTTCCCGAAAGAAAATATGTAAATCGTTCGTATTATGTGCAAAAAAGTTTTTATATACATTTCATTTATATTAAGCGCATCTTTCACTGCCGTCCAAGCAGTTGACGCTGCCGAAACGCCAATGAAAGATCATCCGAATGTCGTCTTTATTTATGCCAATGATATGGGCAAAGGCTTATTGTCAGCCTATGGCCAGAAACATTTCACAACGCCTAATATAGATGCACTTATTCACAATGGCGTAAGTTTCAGTTATGCCTTCGGCGGCTCTGTTTCGGCACATGCACGCGCTTCTTTATTAACGGGATATCACGACTGCAACAAAAATAAATGGCGTATATCCAGAGGTGGCGCATATATAAAAGAAGATACCATTGATATTCACGAGAACGAAGACTTTGTCAACGGCAACAATATCCTGCTGCCCGAAAATGATTTATACTTGCCGCAGGTGTTCGGAAAGGCCGGATATGTGACGGCGCAAATCGGCATGTTGGGATGGGGTAACACAACAACGCGCAACCAGATGTTTCTACATGGTTGGGATTATTTTTACGGCTATCTCGATCATATGCGCAGTCAGGGATACTACCCTGCATTCCTTTTTGAAAATGACCGGATCGAAATGATAGAAGGCAATACGCGCATTGATGGCGGCAGAAGGTTTATCTACGAAATGGAAAATGAGGCGACATATAATGACCGGTGGAACATGGAAGGCAAAAAGATTTATTCTCCGAACCTGCTCATTGAAAAAACGATTGCGTTCATACGCCAGTTTAAAGACAAACCGTTCTTCCTCATGTATGCCACACCGTTACCCGGACCTGCGTCGATCCCTTCCGTACATCCGGAAGTTGCAAACAATACGGCGTTGACGCAGATAGAAAAAGAATATGCCTCAATGATGAAACTTCTTGACGAACATGTTGGCGTCATCATGTCGGAATTACGTGATCTCGGCTTAGAAGAAAACACCTTGATCGTGATTGCCTCCGATAATGGACATGACATCTGTTATTTACAGAAAAATCGTATCGAAAAGCCCTTCCGTAATATAAATACAAACGAACCGTTCGACAATTTATACAGCAAATATTATAGTGACAAAGCCGGAGACGTATTCAACGGGAACATGGGAATGGCAGGCCTTAAAGGAAGTAACCTCAACGGAGGCATTAACATACCTCTTGTGTTTTATTGGAAAGGAAAATTAAAAAGGCGCGTCTGTGAAGACGTCGTTTCAACCTGCGACTTCCTTCCTGCAATGGCCGACTTCTCCGGCGTAAAATTAGAAACGAGGAAAGATGGGATTTCCTTCCTTCCGGCATTGATGAAAGGACGCAAACTACCCCAAAAACGCTTTGTTACCGTAAGTTCGGAGGACGGACCGGCAATAATCGTTAACGACGGATGGAAACTGCGCTTTTTTACTAAACTGAAAAAATACGAATTGTATCATATCAGAAAAGATCCGGAGGAAAAATACGATGTGACACTTCGTTTTCCTGACAAAGCGGAAGAGTTGAAAAAACTTCTAATTGAGCAATGCGACGGGAATATTGATAACGGGATCATTTTCTGATAAAGGAGTTTATATCTCCCCTGACAAGAAACCGAACGTCACAAAGGGACACATTTGTATGTCTTGCGATTAAGTTTGGGCGTAAAAAAAACGATGCCGAATGAATATACATCGAAAGTCACGGAAACTCTGGTATGAGCGCATAACTTTTCCCATATCCGTTTATCCGCACGGGATTCGTTTATTCCGTAAATAACCATGACACTTTCATCCGTTATATGCCGAAGCATATTTTCAAAAACCTCAAGTGTGAAATCTGCAGCAAAAGGTCTATTCTTCCCCCATACAATAAAATCAAACTGTTTCAATTCCGACAGATCCGATTCGCTACAGTTGTTATCATAAACAGATATTGAAGAATGAGCGTACTTCTTAATCATGTTGCGAGCAATAATTGCAATCGACGGCTCCGGTTCGAAAACAATACAATCAACGCCTTTCGAATAAGCTGTGACATAGAGCGGCGTAAACCCCAGACCACTCCCTACGATAAGTATTTTCCCGGGACGAAAGCGGTTTGCCAGCCTGAATAACAACTTATACCCTCCCGTAGAAAAACAAAATTTACGCATGGCTCGTTTAACAGTTAACGCCTTATCGCCACATTCGATTTTACAATTTTCACGCCGCAATTGCAACCGCAGATTGTCAAGCATCTCATAACAATAGTACATACACCGTTCTTCAATCACATTCGTAATTAAATCAAAGGCAAACGGCGAATGAACGCCATACCCGCCACGACAAAAAATCGCACGATAGAACCTGCCAATTGCTGAGATCATCCTTTACCGAAAAATTCGCCTATAGTATAATTCAGGAATTTATTAAAAGGATACAATATACGGAAATCTTCCGCCGCTTTTTCCTGCCAGTCGTCCTTATAGAAAAATTTATTCGGTTTCATGGACGAAACGACGAAGTATTTATGCTTCAGTATCTCTTCATACGGACAATCTTTAGGAAAACCGTCCGGCATACGTTTTAACATTTCGCCTTCCAGTTCGCCGTAAACCTCTTTGAATTTTTCGTTTTCAAATACCGTGATAAAATCTTCAATATTATCATAAATATCATGCCGAAGTTGCTTTAACATTGCCGGCGTCGGGCACCACACTCCACCCGAAACAAACGAATTACCCGGTTCAATATGCAAGTAATAACCACCATATGGGCTTGTCCGTCCGCCGAACCCGGTCATATATGCGCCAAAATGAGTTTTATACGGCGTTTTATCCGGCGAGAAACGAATATCCCGGTAAATTCTGTACACACAACTTCCGGCGTCCAAACCGGCAATCTCAACGTCAAATACGGCAATTTTTTCTATCAATTGCCGCACTACATCGACAAATTTCTTATACAAGACATCATAGCGCGGCTTATTTTCTTTAAACCATTCGCGGTTGTTATTCTCGCGCAATTCTTTCAAAAATTCAAAATACTCCTTCATTAGCTGATCTTTTATTTGCGCAAAATTAGTATTTAACCTTGTCTTTTCATAAAAAAACGCCATTAAAATTGCAGAATAAACAATTAACGCCTATTTTTTGCCTTTATAAATTTCGCCGGACATTTTTACGGATCTATGTGGAATATCGAAAATTTCATCTATATTTGCCTTGTTAATTTACGGAACAGAAGCCAAAATGGATAAAAAAGGACAAAACAAAATAGCTCTCTTTTCAATGGCGGCAGGTAAAGACCGCATCTGTTTCGATTCCGTGCGCCGGCATTTCTCATATATCCTGCCCTGCTAGTGTTTGGCCTATTCATTAAATATTATGATTAAATAACATGAACAAGAAATTATTTTTTACGATTCCATTCATCCTGTCATTGCTTTTGCTTTACGGATGTAAATGCGGAGGGAAAGTGGGACTAAAGGGGGAAATTAATCCATTCGATCCGATAACAGTGGATTTAACGAAGGTGGGAGAAACGGATACACCGCTCAAAATGTCGCAGTTTGCCGAATCTGTTTCATATATCTATCTCTCGGAAGAACC
>JAIRMH010000159.1 GCA_031258835.1 Tannerella sp. | reverse complement strand
CTTCTGCTTCTGTCTATATCATAACCGGAATTTCTGCCGGGTGTTTCCCTTATTTTAGGAATATGATTAAAGGGACTTAAATAAGTTCTAACGATTCCGGTATCCGTTATTTGATAAATCTCGAAAATATCGGAACTAAATGTAGAAATAACAAATTTGGATTGTTCGATATTTGATTTCATCCTGGATTGGAAAACTATACCTCTATATATACCCGGTACTTCCTCATAATTAAATGGATAATCGGATGGAGAGTCTATTATATTATTTTCCGCATCAAGAACGCCGAAACGTCCTTTTTTGAAAATTCCGAGTGCAATTTTTTTATTGTTCATAATTGAAAAATAAAAAGGTGCGAATTCTGCTGTATGGGGATATGATTCTCTTCTTACATTTATGTTTTCTTCTTTATTCAAAATAGATTCGATTGAAACATAAATAATCTCTTTTTTCGCTGTGTGCGTAAAAACAAGTTGAGAATCTACAATAGCAACTCCGCCGGCTTCGATAAAATCATCCGGACCCTGCCCTCGCTTTCCCCAACTTCCCAAATAAACTCCTTTTTCTATATCATAAAATGAAAAAAAATAGTCAGTTGTTCGGTTGTCTGCAATTAAAACGTTTTGATATTTGTTTAGACCTATAATACCTGCAACTTCATTATCTTTATCTGAATAGATACTGTCGTACTCAGTTATTTTTTTAACATCACTGAAATAATTGATATCCTCATTCTGTTTTTTACAGGCATTACACAGAATAAATATTGAAAATATAAAATAAATGCCTTTTTTCATAATACTCGTTTTTAAAGAAAATGATTACACTATATTGTACTTCTTATGGTGACTATGCGCAACAAAAATACTATTTATTATACTCATGACAAAAAAATATGGAGTTCACGGGGTAGTCGGGACGTTCCGGGTTTATTCCGATTCGTTAAGCCATAAGTGTGCGGAAGCGTCGCTCGGCATGCGCCAGTCGCATCGGGGTGAAAGACTTATCGAACCGACTTTTGGACCGTCAGGCAGGCAACTGCGCTTGAATTGTTGTGAAAAGAAGCGGCGCAAGAACGTCTGCAGCCATTTTGCTATTACGCTTTCATCGTATTTCTTTGCAAATGCTTGTCCGGCAAGGAATCGTATTTTTTCGGGCGACGCTCCGAAACGAATGAAGTGATAAAGGAAAAAATCATGTAATTCATAGGGGCCGATAATGTCTTCCGTTTTTTGGCGAATGGCATCGTCGTCGTTTGCCGGAAGGAGTTCCGGACTTATCGGCGTATCGGCGATATCCAGCAGCGTCTTTTTTGTCTCTTCGTCTGTTTCGTTGCCGGCAGTCCATTTCACAAGATAACGGACGAGCGTTTTGGGAATGCTGACATTAACGCCGTACATCGACATGTGGTCTCCGTTATAGGTAGCCCATCCCAGCGCAAGTTCCGAGAGGTCGCCGGTACCGATTACAATACCGTTTGTTTTATTTGCCAGATCCATTAATATCTGTGTGCGTTCGCGGGCTTGCGCGTTTTCGTAAGTTATATCCGTGGTTTTGCTATCGTGGCCGATATCTTTAAAATGTTGTATACAGGATTCTTTTATTGGTATTTCTCTGAATGAGACGCCAAGAGATCTGATTAAGGAAACGGCGTTATGGTATGTGCGGCTGGTAGTTCCGAAGCCGGGCATTGTAACGCCAAGGATGTTCTTGCGCGGAATATTCAACAGGTCGAATGCACGTATCGTAACCATCAGCGCCAGGGTGGAATCCAATCCGCCTGAAATACCGGCGACCGCATATTTTGTGTTTATGTGTTTCAGTCGTTTGACGAGTCCGAACGTCTGGATATTGAAGATCTCCTCGCATCGTTCATTCAATGCGCCATCGCCCGACGGAATGAACGGGTGCGGGTCGATGTGCCGGTCGAACTTGCCGCTGTATGGGGCGATATCAAACGAAATACGACGTGTTGCCGTTGAGTATTCGTTTTGTAAGTATGGTGTGAAACTTGTGTTTATATGCCGGTCGTGTTGCAGATAGCTGATATTTATGTCGTTTATCGCCAGTTTGTCGTCTAAATTGAATCGTTCCGCTTCGCTTAATATGGAACCGTTTTCGGCAATAAACCCTTTGCCCGTAAAAACAAGGTCGGTACTGGACTCGCCGAAGCCGGAAGAAGCATACACATATCCGGCGATACAACGTGCTGATTGCTGAGCGATAAGTGATTTCAGATATTGGTTTTTGCCGATAATTTCGTTGCTTGCCGAAAGGTTCAGGATGATATTGGCGCCCTGCAGGGATAGTCTTGAACTTGGCGGTGCGGGCGTCCATAAATCTTCGCAGATCTCGATGCCAACGACGGCGTCGGAGTTTCTTGCGGAAAATAACAAGTCGGTGCCGAACGGATATTCTTCATTGCCTATGCGAATCGTATCGGACGGCAGTTTGCTTCCGGAGGAGAACCATCTCATCTCCTGGAACTCTTTATAGTTAGGGATAAATATTTTGGGGACGACGCCAAGTATACGTCCTTTCCTAAAAACGACGGCGGTGTTGAACAGCCTGTTTCCTGTCGCAAGAGGCATTCCTGCTGCGCATAACAAATTCAGATCCCCGGTATTTTCAACTAACCGGAGCAACGCATCTTTCGCTTTGGTCAGTAAGGCGTCCTGTACGAATAAATCCATACAAGTATAGCCGGTAATCGACAATTCCGGAAATACGATGATCTGTACGCCATGCATTTCCGCTTTACGTATCAGCGCTTCAATCCGCCGGATATTTTCCGTACAGTTAGCAACCTCCGTTACCGGCGATGCCGCCGCTACTTTTACAAAACCATTCATGTTTTCGCTGGATATTTATTGCTGCAAAACTACATGAAAAACTTCGGTTTTCCAAACGCAGGAAAATAAAAGCCCTCAAAATCTAATTGTGTAGCGAAATGTTTTACCGAATTATAGAAAATGTAATTGTTTTCATTGTTCTTAGTGGTTACGAATTGTGTATTGCTGAATATGTCCATATAATTTGTGGTTTTAGAATTTAATATTGGCGGATGCGACAATATACCCCGGGATCCGTCCGTATTGTCGTTCTATTTGGTAGTTGTT
>JAIRMH010000073.1 GCA_031258835.1 Tannerella sp. | reverse complement strand
AATGCCAAAATTCAACTCGCTAAAAGAAGAGCAAGGGGATTCCGAAATACTCGAAATTTTATCAATATGATTTATTTCATTGCCGCTAAACTCAAATTTGATTACCCACCTTATTCGTTGTAGAGTCCAAATAATTTGGTAAATTTCTTCTATAAATTTTGCCGAATATTTTTACTCTATAAAAAAACTTTTTTTCATTTCATGCACTTGGAGATTCCAAGTTTTTCATGTAGTTTTGCGCAATGCAAAAGGAAAAGCAGGAAGATGTAAAGGGTTTCCTTTCATGTACGAAAATTATAAATAGGTATGAAAGTAAAAATATCACGTGAAAAGATAGCAACTGTTCGGAAGTTTCTTCGGAAGTTGTACCACATCGTTGTCGACGTCGTTTACTGGGGTTGCATTGCGGTAGTAGCGTATGTTGTCGGACAGACACTACTGTTTGCATCGTTCAAGATACCTACCGATTCGATGCAGCCGGGACTGACAGGCGGCGATTACGCATTGGTGTGGAAACCTGTGTTGGGAGCGCGGATATTCAACCTTTTCGATGCCGTCAAAGGGGAAAAAGTCCCGATATACCGACTCCCCGGTTTGCGGAAGGCGCGTCGAAACGATGTGCTGATCTTCCATTTCCCGTATCCGAACAGAGGTGACAGCATCGGGATGCACATGCTGAAATATTATGTCAAGCGTTGCGTAGCGATTCCCGGAGATACGTTCCGTATCGATAACGGGATTTACAGGGTAAACGGAGTAACGGATACACTGGGGATTTATCACCGGCAGGTAGAACTGTCGGGCAGAGTGGACAGTACGTTTCAAAAGGAGATCTTCCAATGTTTTCCGTTTGACTCGACGTATAGGTGGAATATCAAATATTTTGGCCCGCTGTATGTACCCGGTAAGGGTAGCGAGGTGGCGATAGATACGCAGAATATTGTCTTGTATGGAAACTTGATAACGTATGAGACTGGGCGAAAGGCGACGGTCAAAAACGGACAGGTTTTTATGGGCGACAAACCTTTACATACATACACGTTTACGCACGACTATTATTTCATGGCAGGCGACTGGGTGTTCGATTCGCGCGATTCGCGCTATTGGGGTTTGCTGCCGGACGATTTGATTGTCGGTAAGGCGGCGATTATCTGGCGGTCGATTGACATGCGGACTAAAAAAAACAGATGGAACCGATTCCTGAAGAAGATTCAATAATTCAAGAAATCTGCAAAATATACATTTCAAATGCCTGTGATTTGCAAAAAAAAACAATCATCAAAGAACTATGAGACACAGTAAAAATCCATTGGAAAACAAGCCGGCATGTTGCAAACGATTTGTCGGATGGAAAAATCATTTTCTACGTTCAATTTTCAATATTTCATTTATGATGGTATTTGCGACGGTCTTTGTCGTCCGTCCGGAGTTGGGAAACGGAGTGGTTTCTGGGAAATATTTTTGGTTTTACCTGTCGATAGGAATGATTGCGGTTATCTCGGTCGTGAACGGTTTGGCACGTCGGCAAGCGATTCGGCTAAAATGGGTGGACGGCCTGATTCTGCTATACGGGGCAAGTACGCTTTCGACCAGTTACTTTCTCCATTCCTCAGAAGCGGTTACGAAACATCTCCTGCTCGTATTGATTATCCTGCTGTATTTCTATTTCAAGATGTTTTTGGCTACTTTGAAGTCGAACGGATATTGGCTTGTGTTGTTTTTTCTTGCGACAGGTCTGGTAGAATCGTTCTGGGGATTAAGACAACTGTACGGTATCGAACATTCGCAACATGCGCTGTTCCGTCTGACGGGATCGTTTTTCAATCCGGGTCCGTATGCCTGTTATTTAGCTGTCGTTATGCCGGCAGCGTTCGGGTATCTGTTGCGGGACAGGAGTTGTACGAAAGTGCAGTTTAAACTCAGGTATTGGCCATTGTATATGCGCTGGGGGATAGCGGTTTTGACGTGCATCGGGATTGTACTGACGCTACCGGCGGCGATGAGCAGGGCGTCATGGCTGGCGGCTGCCGGAGGTTGCGGATTCGTCGCGTTCTATCATTGGAAAGACAGGGGATTTCGGCGGTTCGCTAAGATTTCCGGATATGGGCGGTGGATGCTTGCCGGCATAATGGCGCTTTGCGTGCTGGGTAGCGTAGGGATGTACCGCCTGAAAAAGGATTCGGCAGATGGACGGATGCTGACATGGAAAATCGCCTTGCAAACGGCGGTTCATCATCCTATGGGCGTAGGTGTCGGAAATTTTTCAGGCAGCTACGGCCATGAACAGGCCGTTTATTTTGCCTCAGGCAAAGGTACGGAACAGGAGCGTCATGTGGCGGGGAATCCCGAATACGGATTTAATGAATACTTGCAAATTGCCGTGGAACAGGGCGTAATACCCTTTGTCCTGTTTATGGGAATTATGATATACAGCGTGTATGTGGGCATACGGCGACGACGGATTGTGGCGACGGCCTCGTTGCTGTCCCTGCTGATTGCGGCGACGGCCTCGTATCCGTTCAATGTATTGCCGTTCCTGATTGTAATGGCCTTTCTTTTGGCATGGATTCATTCAGGGAAAAGCGAATGCAAATCGATGGGTGGATCCGGTAACAACCGCTCCCGTTTTCGAATCTGTAAATACCCGTATTCGCTGATTCCTTCCGGGATATTTTTATTCATCGTGGCGGGATGCCTGTACAACCGCTACCCGACGTATCAGGCATACAAACAGTGGGGACGGTCGAAAGCACTGTATCACGCCGGAGCCTATGGGAACGGCGTGGAAGCGTATGCTCCGCTATATCCGTTGCTGGACGACCAGGTGGATTTCCTGTTTGAGTATGCGCAATGCCTGTCGAAATCGGGACGACATGCGGAAAGTAATACGGTATTGGAGAAAGCGGTCGGGATAAGATGCGACCCGATGCTGTACAACGTGATGGGACGAAACAGTCAGGCGATGAAACGATATGCGGAAGCGGCAGCCTGTTACCTCAAGGCGGCGAACATCGTA
Source organism: Tannerella sp. (assembly GCA_031258835.1). Taxonomy (GTDB): domain Bacteria; phylum Bacteroidota; class Bacteroidia; order Bacteroidales; family Tannerellaceae; genus Tannerella. The sequence goes on along the minus strand of JAIRMH010000073.1, from coordinate 2,204 downwards.
CCCAGCCGTATCTATCCGTGGTATCTGCTGGCCAACCTCTATGAGGAAATGGGCGAAACGGAGAAAGCGCAGGAAACAGCCCAAATTGTACTGACAAAAGAACCGAAAGTACAGTCAACGGCCGTACGAGAGATGCGGGAGAAAATGAAAGAGATTCTTCGGAATCCGGGAATTCAATAACCGGTATACAGGGCAAACATTTTTATGGCCAGTCCAAAGAATACGTATTCTCATTAAATTTTCATCGTTTTTATTTAGGCAATTAAAAAAGAGTCCGTACCTTTACGACAAATTATAAAATAGGACAAATGACATGCAGAAAATGAAAGAATCCATAATAGGAATATTTTTAGACTTGTTTAATCTCAATTCCTCAAAGAGTGGGCTATCGAGTTTAAGCCTTGAAAACGTAGAAGCGTTGGCCACAGAAACTGAAAAACATGAAATTCCTCTATATCATTCCGCTTCATTTGATGTTGCTCCTTTCATGTTCTTCCCATGAAAGCGGGACAATCAATGAAATAAAAAAAATACATTTCGGGAAAAACGACATCCGCCTGTCCGATTCCATGAAATATAGATTCGTAGCGCTGGAGACCGGCGATAACTGCCTGATCGGACACATAAACCGCGTTGAAGTATTCGATAACCGAATCTTTGTTCATGACGCCTATGCCGCCAAATCCCTGTTTGTTTTCGACGCCGGAGGACGTTTCATCACACAAGTCGGTTCAAAAGGCGACGGACCGGAGAACTACATCGTACCTCACGGTTTTGAGATTGACCGGGAAAACCGGAGAATAATCGTAAGCGACTCCGACAGGAAACGATTGATTTTTTATGATCTGGATACTTATAAGTATATAATGCACAAAAATTGTCCGGTTGAGTATATCGGCTTGTTTGCATCTAAAAACCGCTTTTATTTTTTCAGTCATTTTGGATTTGATAAATCTAGGGACGACAACTATATATTAGTCACGGATACTCTTTTCAAACCCGTTTTTAAAGACTGGAAATGCAATTTCAAGGCATACCGGTTTCTAACCGTTTCGCAGGAAAGCATATACAACATCAACAGCCGGGTTTTCGCATACCATCACCTGCAGCCATACCTGTACGAAATAACCGGCAGTAACTGCAAAATCCACGCCAGGCTCTCCTTCGAAGGATTCACATTCCCCGCCCTGGATTTTTCCGCCGACCCTGCAAGTTTTCAGTACATGGATAAATTAGACAATTCCCCCCGGGAGATTTCCGCTTACGGCATATATGAATCGAATGACCTCTTATTCATTCAACTGATCATCGGGAAACAGCCCTGCTTCGCCATACATCATAAAACCACAAACACCTCTTCGGTTTTCAGCGGAAAGGATTTCATTGATTCCGCAGGTTTGGGAATCGCCGTTTTTCCGGTAGGAGCAACCGATGAAGAGATCATTTGCCGGATTACCGCAAGCCGGAGAATCAACCGGGAAAAGATAAAAGACCCTGCATTTGCGGAAATTGCCGCTAACATGCAAGAAGATGACAACCCCGTACTGTGTTTTTTTAAATGGAAATAAAATATGAGAACATCCTTATACCGCTCTGTTACAATATTTGCCCTTTATACGCTATATGCGTGCAGTAACAGCGAAAGCGTCCGAGTCATCAACCTGTCTGCAAACCATACGTCGGTCATATCATCCGTCAAATGGCAGGAAGCGGACAGCAGCAGGTTTTATTATGATTTACGGGCGACGGAATCATTTTATGCCTTTCTGGATGACAGAAGCGATACGGTCATCCGCATATATAAAAAGGACAAACCCGGCAAAATCCATCACTTTCATGTCAGGAAAGAACGCAGCATATTGGATTCCAGGCCCTGGTTCCTTAAATCCAACACACGTTATCCCACAATGGCGGATCAATTATGGATCGTAGACAACCACATATCCGTAAAAACGATCAACCCGGATAATCCACCGGAACAGCTTTTGTCATCACCCGCCGGTTTTCCCTTCAGGACACTGCCTCTCAGTACGGACTACAACATAACAAAAGAAGAAATTTATGCCGTGCCTTTAAACGAGGAACATATTTCGCCGTATTATCTTTATCGCCCGGATTCGGGATATTCCCAGGCCCGGATCTATCAACACCCGGACATAGCGTATCCGTTGGTCAGCCATGCTTTCCTGGCAAGCCTGACCGTT
>JAIRMH010000098.1 GCA_031258835.1 Tannerella sp. | reverse complement strand
AAAATATCTCCCGCCATTAACAAAATATCGACTTCCAGTTCCCTGACCGTTTTCCCAAGCCATTGCAGAAAGCGGGCATGTTCCGTTTTTCGGTCGTATTCGTGAAAACTCTGTCCGAGATGCCAGTCGGCTGTATGAATGATATTCATTTGTATATGCTTTTAATCTATTAATTCAATCGTTACAAAAGTCCCTCAAAAATACAATAAATTATATTACCGTAAGCGGAAAGACGCAAAAATTTTGAATAAGTCTGAACCTTGAAGGGGAAATATAATCGCTTTAAAGTTCTGTTCTTCAACTTCCAATCCGTCAAGATAAACATGCAAATGAGCGAATTGAGCGCATGGAGTCGTATAAATTTTACGCAAAAAAAATATACAAAATTTCATTTTTCAGTCCTTTGGTGTTAAATAAAGTATCTCAAGTATATTTTTAAGAAATACGTCATCTGAAACAGCGCGATTTTTTTTCGTAATGCGCTATTACATAGTGAGTTGTTGTTATTGCCCCCAATAATTATGTATTAAATTAATCTAATAACATCTTTGCTTTGTTGACTTTTTGTACCTTTGTCACAATTTATGATATAATAGTGTATTGGTGATCATGAGCCATTTTGTAAAGAGTTGTGTTATGCATGCTGCGGCCCTTGCCCTTGTTTTAGCAAATCAATCGCTTGTAGCGGCTCAATATGATGAATCACGTATAGATTCGTTACGGGGGATTGTGTATCATCCGGATATGCCGTTTTCAGATAAATTGGAATGCATGAATGATTTTAACGGCGTGTCTTCATACTCAACTTTTTTTTATAAATTATTATTTCCTTTATTGAATGATTTTTTAGAGCAGGGGAAAAAGGAGAAACACAATGATGGTGTACTTTTTTGTTATAACTTTATTGCCGATTTATATCTTGGTTTGTGGGAAAAAGAAAAAGTTGAAATATATTTGGATTCGGCGGCGATATATATCGATAAAACCGAAGATATACGGTATCTTGCTCCATATTACAGATTGAAAGCGCAGTATATTCAACGGTATTGCCCCCATCGTAATCCTGAGGCGATCAGTTATTATCAAAAAGCGTTAGCATATTACGAGGATTTGGAGCATGAAGGCGGAAAAAATGATTTGGTGATTATTTTGCGAAACCTTACAATAGATGGCTTTCAAAGGGATGACTCTGTTTATATATTCAGGAACATAGACAAATTGGAGGATATGCGGAAAGAACATTCTTTTGCCATGCTTGATTTTGTGTTGATGGATATAAAAACTTATTTGTATGATTTCTATTACTTCCGCTCACATGAAGAAGCCTTTTTGGATAGTTCGATATACTGTGCAGAGAAAGCTCTGGAAATGTATGAAAACGGATTGTTGTCGCAATTCTACAAACATGTAGCCGTAGATTTGTATGTGATGATGGCCGAACTGATGAGCAGGAAAAAAAATGCGCAATTGAGTGTCGTTGATAGCCTTTTGCATATTGCAGAGATCAAATATGACCATGCCGATTCTATCGGTTCCGCTCGGATCTATCAGGCGAAGGCGAAGATTCTGTTCGACAGGAACAGGATAGATTCGGCAGAGGTTATTGCACTAAAAGCGCAAAAGCGCCTGGAGTCCGGGTATAGAAATAATTATTACCAGATTGCAAAGGCGAATATTGATCTTATCCGCGACATATATGAAACAAAAGGTGATTATAAAAAAGTCATTGAATACAATGACTTATGGATGAATAACGATGAAAAAATAAGGGCGAATGAAGTGAAAGAACTGGAACTCCGTTATGAACTGGAGGCGAAGGAAGCTGAAATAGGACGACTTGATTCGGATAGAATGTATCAGGAAAATCGTTACAGGACTATTGTGCTGATCTGCATATTGTTGTCTCTGGCGATTGTTTTTGTGATTCTTCTGATAAGACTGAAAAAACGTGATTTAAACAATCAAATAGCCCTTGTTAATGCGGAAAAGGAGGAGGCTAAGTTGAAGCTGAAACTAAAAGAAGAGCAGGCGGTTAAAATGCAATTGGAGAAATATGAAGTATTGTCGGATTTTCACCTCAAGGAGATGGAACTTATCGGAAAGTCAAAAGACCTCGACCAGTTGCGGCAGGATAAGGCGGCTTTAGATAAACAGGTTGAACTGTATCGCCAAAAGGTTGAAGCTTACGAATCGATGATGAATAGAGATAAAGAGACCGACTATGATAAGCATAATGTGATTATAGAAGACGTGAAACGCCTGATTAATAAACAGCTTAAGAACCCGTCGAAGGATGAATATATTTGTAATATCGAGCGGCTAAACAATTCGTATATTGAGGTTTTTCGGAAGAAATGTAACGAAAGTCTTTCTATCTCGTATCTGAAATATTGCGTATGCTTCGCCGTCGGAATGGGGATTGCCGAAGTTGCCGAATGTTTCTGTATTGAATCCTCATCCGTACATATGATCCGGTATCGCCTCAAGAAAAAATTCGGATTGAAAAACGATGATGATTTGGATCTGTTTCTTCAGAAATATTCTTTTTTGTAACGAATCACACACAGGCGAATAAAAATGTCCGGCGAAAAATTTATAAAAGAAAAGTTTTCCATAAATTATCGTGTGGCATTTGCGCTGTGATATTTATTTTTTTCTTTGTCACGGGGTGGATGAATGACGCGCTATGAGCATGGAGGCTTATCCCTCCATCCGGATTTGAACGCTTCGCACCGTATTTAAGATCGCCTTTTATCGGGCAACCTGTCTTGGCAAACTGACAGCGTATCTGGTGATGCCGTCCTGTCTTGAGGTCTATTTCCACCAGATAGTATTTTTCCGATTGCGCAAGGAGGCGATAGTGCAGGATCGCCTCCTTTGAATCGGGTCTTTCTTTGTCATATGCAAAACTTTTATTTTGTTTTTCGTCGCGAACCAGCCAGTGTCTCAGTTCCCCCTCTTGTTCCGGAGGAGCATTTTTCACGATCGCCAGGTATGTTTTTTTTACTTCGCCGTTGCGAAACAAATCGTTCATTCGTTTCAACGCCTTGCTTGTTTTTGCGAATATCACAACGCCGGTAACAGGCCTGTCAAGACGGTGTGTCACTCCGATAAAAACGTTTCCCGGTTTTGCATATTTCTCTTTAAGATATAATTTCAGCAATTCCGGCAAAGGAGCATCTCCCGTCTTGTCGCCCTGTACAATCTCATGACAGTTCTTGTTAACTGCAATCAGATGGTTGTCTTCGTATATGATTTCCATTACGTATTCATACCTCCGCACACTTGAATAACTTGCCCGGTGACGTATGAAGAAAGGTCGGATGCCAGGAAGAGTGACACATTTGCAACATCTTCAGGCGTGCCTCCGCGGCGCAAAGGGATCTGTTTCTCCCATTCTTCGCGTACTTTTTCGGGAAGGGTATCGGTCATTTCCGTGATGATAAAACCCGGAGCGATAGCGTTCGCACGTATGCCGCGCGCACCCAATTCTTTCGCCACGGATTTGGCTAAGCCTATCATTCCGGCTTTTGATGCGGAATAATTTGCTTGCCCGGCATTGCCTGAAACACCTACAACAGAAGCCATGTTGATGATGCTGCCGCTTTTTTGTTTCATCATAACGGGAGTAACCGCATGTATAAAATTGAATGCAGACTTCAGGTTTACATTAATCACCATATCCCACTGTTGTTCGCTCATTCTCAACATTAATCCGTCGCGCGTGATGCCTGCATTGTTTACCAGGATGTCGATTTTGCCGAAATCATTCAGCACCTCTCCGACGGTTTTGTGCGCTTCTTCGAAATTTGCAGCATTAGAGGCATAACCTTTTACCTTTACGCCAAAATGTTGTATTTCAACTTCCGTCGCTTTTCCTTTTTCATCGATGACCAGATCGGTAAATGCAATATTAGCACCTTCCGATGCGAATTTAATAGCGATGGCTTTTCCTATGCCACGCGCAGCTCCTGTGATAAGAGCCGTCTTTCCTTCTAATAGTTTCATATAAGTTTATTTAAGATTCGACATTGAAAATTAAGAGTTATTTCTCATTTATCGCTGATTGATTAATCGTTGAATCAGCAACTGATAAGGCAGGCTCCGGCAGAGTATCCGCCTCCGAATACGCTGATGCAAACCAAATCATCTTTTTGGAATTTAGCCTTATTCTGTGCAAATACGAGCGCGCAACTGGCAGAGCCGGTATTGCCCAGTTCTTCTATGTTACTCAACATTTTATCTTCGGAGAGACAGATGTTGTTGGCTATATTTTTGAGTATGCGCATATTTGCTTGATGGCCTATGAAATACGACAAATTATTGAATGTGTATCCGTTCTTTTCAAGGAGGCGGAGAGCATTTTTTGGCATATAGGTACACGCCTGAATAAAGACGTCTTTGCCTTCCGGCATGCGTATTCCTCCATCGCGAGGGCGTAGTTGTATACCACTCGGCCCTTTGCCGAGGCATCCTAATGCTTCCGTAAAAATGTCCAGTATTTTGTAGTCATTGTCGGTTATGCGTTCGTCGGAGATGAAAAATGCAACGGCGGCATCTCCCCAGAGGTGTCCGGACTTGGGATCATCTTCGTTGTTGTATGCGCTGTTTTTATCGCCTCCGACAATTAACGCCTTATGCGCTTTCCCGATGGCAAAGTATCCTTCGATGATTTCCAGGGCATTGACAAACGAAGAACAGGCGGACGACATGGTGAAAGCTTTCGTATTTTCGACGCCGAACGCATACTGTACTGCGTGAGCAGCGGTTCCTACCGTGTCGAATGGAGAATATGTCGATGAGATGATCAGATCTACCTCTTTAATATCGTAAGGAAGTGACGGTAGCGCATTTTTAACGGCATCTATGCTCATCGTATTTATATTTTCATCGTTTCTTGCGCGGGAACGTGTTTTTATGCCTGTACGTTGAACAATCCATTCGTCCGTTAATCCCGTTTTTTTAGTATAATATTCATTGGGGATTCTTTCTTCTGGGATATAAAATCCGGTTGCATTAATATACATTATTTTTTTACTTTTATTCCGTTGAAAATTAGGTTCATAACACTCTCTTTGCGCTGTATTATCCTGTCGGCAGAATCTCCAAATAATCCACGTATGTAGGGTACTTCCATTCCTTTAAGTGCATAATGGATAATAAGTGCGGTAGTATCAATATCCGGTATATTGAAAATACCTTCTTTTATACCATTGTTTAAAATTTTCTTTATCAAAGCGATTTCCTGAAGGTTATATCCTTTACGTACTTTCGCGACATTCCAACTGTCGTGAAAAAAGTTTGCTCTTAGCGAGCCGTTTCTGGTTACGGTAGCCTTGAAAGCTTCTAAGCGCATATAAATGAATGTTATGAGCTTTTCGTCGGCAGGCAATTCCTTTTTTTCTACAGTTTCGAGCATTTCGTGCAGCCGGTCCATTTCGTTTTTAATGACAATAGAGGATATTTCCTCCTTGTTCTTAAAATACATATATAAGGTACGCCTGCCTTTTTGTGAAGCGGTTGCGATATCATTCATCGTTGTGCGTTCGATACCTTTGCGGGCAAAGACCCGCCTTGCCGCATCAATAAGTATTTCGCGCGTTTTAGATGTTGTTCCAGACATAGACAATGCACATTTGTTTAAAATTTGTGCGCAAAATTACTCAAAAAAAATGATATTCCAAGTAGAACGAAAAAAAGTTTGGAAGAATTTTGTTTTATTCAAAAACATCCTTACCTTTGCAGCCCGATACGAAATACATCGCGGAGTGGAGCAGTGGTAGCTCGTTGGGCTCATAACCCAAAGGTCGTAAGTTCGAGTCTTGCCTCCGCAACAGGGAAAAGCATTTGGAATTTTCAGATGCTTTTATTTTTTTGTATAGATTTTTGATTTTATTATTTGCCATTCTCGGAAAAAGGGTTTATTTTTGCAGGCGTTTTTAGAAAACACAAAAGATTTGATGTACGAAAGTTTTTTTCTGAACTTCATTGATTATATCATATAATGCAGCCGGTCTTGTAGTTCAATGGATAGAATGGAAGTTTCCTAAACTTTAGATCCGGGTTCGATTCCCGGCGAGACTACGTTTTTAATATTTAAACCCTTGTAAATCAATTGATTTGCGAGGGTGTATTTTTTTAGCTATGCAGTGTATTTTGCCGGATATTCCGTACGGGTCGTTCGGATGTGATCAAATGATTTCGTATTTGGTTGATTTTCAGCGCGTCTCACGCCTTCAGGGGTGAATGATGGGATTCGAACCCACGACCCTCGGAACCACAATCCGATGCTCTAACCAACTGAGCTACAATCACCATGTAAATGTATCGTATAAATCTCAATGCACCACCATCCTGCGTTTATAATCTTCGGACGTTTCCGCAACGTTATTCGTCAAGAACCGGCAGCGCTCGTATAAATACCGCCTTTTGTGAAGTCTTCTTTCCGGAAAAGGCGCCGCAAAGATAGCGATTTTTTTTTATTTCGCAAATGGGTGGCAAAAAATACTTCTATTTGTAGATTTCTTTTTTTGCTGCAAGTAGAGTATTGCGCATTAATGAAACGATAGTCATAGGGCCTACGCCTCCGGGGACGGGCGTGATATAACTGCATTTAGGCGCTACTTCGTGAAATGCGACATCGCCCGTCAGTTTATATCCGCTTTTTGTGACGCTGCTTGGCAGCCGTGTCGTCCCTACATCAACAACGACGGCTCCGTCTTTTACCATTTCGGCCTTTACAAATTCCGGCGTACCTAAAGCAACAATGAGAATATCCGCTTTACTGCACATTTCTTTTAAGTTTTCGGAGCGGCTATGGCATATGGTTACCGTGCAATCTCCGGGGTATACTTTTTGCATCATGAGCATTGCGACCGGTTTTCCGACGATGTTGCTTCTTCCGAGGACGACACAGTGTTTACCTTTTGTCTCAATCGCATAATATTTTAACAGTTCGGCGATGCCTGCCGGCGTTGCCGATTTGAAACACGGCAGGCCGAGCGATAAGCGTCCGACGTTGATGGGATGAAACCCGTCAACATCTTTCCGGTAGTCGATCGCTTCGATTACTTTTTGCGATGAGATATGTTCCGGCAGAGGCAGTTGAACGATAAAGCCGTCGATATCATCGTTATTGTTGAGTTCCTCCACTTTGTCGAGAAGTTCTTTTTCCGTCACCTCCTTTTCATATCGTATAAGGCTTGATTTGAAGCCAAGTTCTTCGCATGTGTGCACTTTATTTGCTACATATGTTTCGCTGCCGCCGTCATGCCCTACCAGTACTGCGGCGAGATGGGGGATTTTCCCTCCGTGTTTTCTTATCTGTGCGACTTCTTCTGCAATCTCTTTTTTTATTTTTGCCGCTACGGTTTTGCCGTCTATGATTTTAAATGGTTGTTCTTCCATGATGATGATGGTTTTAATTAGCAATTATTTTTTGAACAAAGGCATCCGTTTGCTTCCTTTCGAAGTCGTTATCAGACGCATCACTTTACGTGTCTCGTCAAACTGTTTGATGAGTTTATTTACCTCTTGTATGTTTGTGCCGCTACCTTTCGCTACCCGCTGGCGGCGTGAGCCGTTCAGTATTGCGGGATTACTGCGTTCGCCGGGGGTCATTGAGCCGATGATGGCTTCAATATATTTGAAAGCATTTTCGTCGACATCGATGTTTTTCATCATTTTACTGACGCCCGGTATCATTGATGCAAGGTCTTTCAGATTTCCCATTTTTTTGATTTGCTGAATCTGTCCCATGAAATCATTGAAATCGAACTGATTTCTCGCTAATCTTTTTTGGATGCGTCTGGCCTCGTCCTCATCGAATTGTTCCTGTGCGCGTTCGACTAACGATACGATATCGCCCATACCTAAAATCCGGTTGGCCATACGTTCAGGGTGGAACACGTCCAGCGCTTCCATTTTTTCTCCGGTGCCTATGAATTTGATCGGTTTATCTACTATTGTGCGGATTGAAAGCGCAGCACCTCCGCGTGTGTCGCCGTCAAGTTTTGTCAGTACGACACCGTCGAAGTTGAGCCTGTCGTGAAATTCTTTTGCTGTGTTGACGGCGTCTTGTCCGGTCATAGAGTCGACGACAAATAACGTTTCGTTTGGGTTGATAGCTTTCTTTATTGCCGCAATCTCCTGCATCATTTGTTCATCTATGGCCAGACGTCCTGCGGTATCGATGATGACGAGATCTTTTCCGTATTTCCTGGCTTCGGCGATTGCATGCATAGCAATCTCTACGGGATTTTTATTTCCTTCTTCGGAATAAACGGGTATTCCGATCTGTTCGCCGAGTATGCGTAACTGTTCGATAGCGGCCGGACGGTATACGTCGCAAGCGGCCAACAGCGGATTTTTGCCTTTTTTGTATTTCAACATATTGGCAAGTTTGCCGGAAAACGTCGTTTTGCCGGAACCTTGAAGCCCGGACATCAGAATGACGGCCGGCGCGCCTTTAAGGTTGATTTCGACCGTAGCGCCACCCATCAGTGCGGTTAGTTCGTCATGTACAATCTTAACCATCAACTGACTTGGTTTTACCGACGAAAGCACGTTTTGCCCCAACGCTTTTTCCCTTACCGTGTCGGTGAATTTTTTTGCTACTTTATAATTAACATCGGCATCCAACAAAGCGCGACGCACGTCTTTAAGCGTCTCCGCGACGTTTATTTCGGTAATTTTGCCTTCGCCTTTTAACAGCTTGAACGAACGTTCAAGTCTTTCGCTTAAATTCTCAAACATAATTTCTCAAATTTTTGGTGCAAAAGTACATGAAAATTCTGCGATTTCCAAGCGCGCACGAAATGAAAAAAGTTTTTTTACAGAGGAAAATCCTTGAGTTTTTGATGTTTACAGTAAAATAGAAAGAATATGGCAGATTTGAAAAAGTGAAACTGGGGCAAAGCCGGATAAATCAAACGATGGCGCATGGATAAATCATCGAGTTCAAAGAGGTAAAGGAGCTGAAACGATATGGAAACAATTTGAGAGAAGAAGCAGAAACTAAACAACAATGAAAAAATATCATTGAATGATAGCTATGAAGCCGATTGACCGGTTATTATCCGATTTTCCGCTTGAACATTGAAGAAAAACGGAAACTGATGGAAAGTTATAGCGGGTCATATAAAACGGAATTTGTCCGGCACGCGTAACTGCGTGTTGGCGAGCGCAGATTTGAATTATATTTTAGGTTCCCATCCGGGTTCGTAACTCCGGTTCCAATACCGTTGCGCGTCATTATCATTTATAATATGACCATTGTTCGGATTAATTTCAAGCATATGTCCCGTGCGGAGTGAAATATTGGCCAATTGCATCAATAAAGTACATTTATGTCCGGCTTCCACCGTCATATTCAACGGAACGCCATTTTGAATGCCATCGAAAAAGTTAAGGATATGTATGGCATCTAAATGTTGAGCGGGACTAATGGTATTTTGCGCATTAATTTCAACATCGCTTTGCACGTCTTTGATCAATTTGTTCTTTTTGTCGAAAATTTTATAATTGTTACCTCCCGATATATACAAACTGCCGCCATCTCCATAGAAAATCACTCCTACGGGACTGTTATCAATCAATTTTCCGTTACAGCTATATCCTTCCCACAGGAGCGAAGCCTCATTGCCAAATTCCATGCTTACCGTTTGCGTATCGGGGGTTTCCCAATCGTCCTTATAATAGTATCTGCCGCCTGTTGAGCTGACTTTGGCAGGATATTTCAGATTCATTCCCCAACACAGCAAATCGATCATATGCGTCCCGTTATTAAGTGATTCGGCAGTACCCCAGTGCCAGAACCAATGCCAATTGTAATGTACGATATTATCTTTGTATACGGTACGCGGGGCAGGCCCTTGCCACAAATCCCAGTCCAACCATTCGGGAACAGCAATCGCCTTGCCGACGCCGATGCTCGGACGATCGTTTACATACCAGCCTTTACCGAAATGAACTTTTCCGATGACGCCGCCTTGTACCAGTCGTATGGCTTCTATTACATTTGGCCACGAACGACGTTGCGTGCCTATTTGTACTACTTTTCCGTATTTTGCGGCGGCTTCTACCAACAGTTCGCCTTCGCGGGGACAATAGCTGACCGGTTTTTCGAGGTACACGTGCTTTCCGGCCTGTAACGCGAGTAGAGCGGCAGGCGTGTGCCAGTGATCGGGCATAGCGATCACAACCGCATCCGTTTGTTTATCCTCAAGAGCTTTACGGAAATCTCTTTCGCCTTTCGGTGTTCGTGTTTGTACGATTTTTACATCGTGAATACATTTTTCGACAGCGCGTTTGTCTACATCGCAAACAGAAACCACTTCACAGTCCTTCTGTCGTGCAAAATTGTTAGCCAAAGCATTACCTCGACTATTGACGCCAACCGTCATCACATTAATGCGATTATTGGCCCCAATAATACGACTGTAACTTGAAGCGTCGAATGCCGGCAGGATTCCTCCGATAGTCAATCCTAATGCTCCAATGCCGGTTTTTTTAATGAATTTCCTTCTACAATTGTCCATATGTATTATCTTTAAGTCTTTATTTTATTTTGCAAAGAAACTGTTATATTAATTTTTAGAATGGCTAATTTACGAAATATAATTCTCAAAAAACGTTCGATTTATGAGAAATTCCCGATTATTTAAAATCATACAGATTTCCTGCCGGAAAACCGGTAACGCGGTCGATATGGTCGCGTCGACGTTCATCTTTCCACCAGGGACGATCACCTGTTTCCCTCTGCCATTTCAGAAGAAGCTGTGTCAGTTTTTTCCCTGTTTCCCGATAAGATTGTTCGTCGGCAAGATTGTTGAGTTCATAAGGATCATGTTCCAGGTCATAAAGTTCGATCATGGGACGAGGACAGGCGAAAAGCGGACGTTGCGCGGGAGAAAGGCCTCTTGACTTTTGCAATTCCTTAAGCGCAAACCATGTAGGACTGGAGGCGAGATCGAGCGTAATGCCGTGAGGCAGTTCGTAATAAGCGTTGAATATCAATTTGTATTTTTCACTGCGGATGCAACGACAATATTCGTCGGAATCGTGCCAGTTGCGCTCGGCATAGATGTATTTCCGTCCCGGCAACGAAGAATTGTAAAGAATGGAGACAAAACTCTTTCCGTACATGTCATGAGGGACGGGAATGCCGGCTATGTCCAACAACGTAGGCGCTAAATCGATGCTGCTGATCAACCCGTTATTGTGGACGTTACCTTTCCCGATATGCCCATTCCAGGAAATGATCAACGGGGTTTGTATGCCTGTATCGTAAAGAGAACCTTTGGCGCGGGGGAACGGCATCCCGTTATCGCTAAGGAAAATGATGATGGTATTTTCCATTGCCTGTTGTCGTTCCAATTCGGATAACATAAGTCCTATCTGTTGATCCATACGGGATATTTCATCGTAATAGTCGGCATAATCTTCTCTGGTGACCACCGTATCGGCGTGAAAAGGATAAACGGTGACATCGGCGGGATTGTTTTGACGCGGTGCATTGTCGTTACGGTAGGGACGATGGGGATCGCGGAATCCCACCCAGAGGAAAAACGGCTGTTGATGATTTCGGATGAAATCCGAAAAACCACGGAAAGCGGAGCTGTTACGGTTCAAAGGTTTGCCGGCATACCAGTCTTTCCCTCCGTCAACCCAATCGAATTGCCGGTCGCCATATTCGCCCCAGTGTGTTTTCAAGATGACACCGGTGCGGTAACCCGCTTCTTTCAGGTACGAAGGAATCATCCGAGTACAACTGTCAATCGACGAGTGAAGATCCTCCGTCCCTGTGGTATGGGCGAATTTACCCGTCATTATGCAAGTTCTCGAAGGGCTGGACTGGGGAGATGTCAGGAAGGCCTTCTCGAAACGTAGCCCATCGGATGCCAACTTATCAATATATGGAGTTTTGATACTGTTATTTCCATAACAACCAAAATCCATGCCTGCATCATCAGCGATGAAAACAATGATATTGGGTTTTTGCCGTTGTTCTGCATTACCGGCGTAACAAGACGCCGAAACACATGATAATATGGATATATAGTTGCATTTATTCATAGGAATGATCTTCAGATATTTTTATTTCCACCCTTCTTGATATTCCATCCGGCATACGGATTACCGTCCTGTTCATCTTTTTATCGAAATACCAACCCGGCGGAGGCGATTCGCGTTCATGATCTTTCAATGAAGGCAACAGATCGCCCCCGGCTCTAACTTCTGCCACATGGGAGGCATATATCAGTAAGTAACGAATTTCAGGACAGTCGTCGAGCAAGACCTCAAAACCGCCGTTCTTAGCTATTACTTTTGCTATTGCCTTCTGATTGCCGTATCGTATTTCTTCTCCGTCGGCCGGTATCAGGATAAGCGCATGAATGCAATCGCCGGTCATGCTTTCGCCGAATTGCAGCCGGCGATTCAACCGGACGGGAATCATCGCTCCCTGCCTGAGATATACCGGTATCGTATAGATTGAAGCGTTCACCTCGGAATGACAAGGTCCCTTAATAACGCTTCCGTTCCACAAATTTGTCCATCTTCCAACGGGAAATCGGACAACCCTGGATGAGTCGTCCGTAACCACCGGACATGCCATCAGGCCATTGCCAAACATATATTGATCGGTAACGCCTGCTAACTGCAATTGTTCCGGGAACGCCACAGCCATGGAACGTATCATTGGCAAACCGGTACGATGTGCTTCCGCGGCCGAGTAATGAATATATTCCAAGAGGTTTTCGCGTACCCAGGCATAATACTTATAGTTTGTAACGGCCATCTCTCCATATTCCCAAGGTTCGCGTGGTGTCCGTCCATGGCAACGCATCAACGGACTGAAACAGGAGAACTGCGTCCACCGCATATAGGCCGTCGGTTCCGGCCATGCCCTGAACCCGCCCAGATCGCTTCCCCATGTGGAAAAGCCTCCGGAACAGAGATTTAACATTCCGTTAAGTCCGCCTTGCAACCCTTTGAAATTAGAACGGAGATCCCCGGAGAACTGCGCCGTCCATTGTTGAGCGCCAGGCGCTGCCGACCGGCCAAAGAGGATAAAATCATCCCCACGTCGTTCCGAGAATACGTTAGCATACGTACGATGATAATCGTAGGCGTAAAAATTATGCATTTCGTCGCCCTTCCTTCCATCGAAAAAAACAACATCCTCAGGTACGCGGTCTCCAAAATCAACCATGCTGCCTGCAACTCCCAAATCCAATCGGAGTTTCCACCACCGTCGCGACAGTTCCGGAGCATTCGGATGCGAAAAATCGATGTAATCGATATTTCGTGATGCATAACCGGAGGGGTTGTTCACAGGTAGAACAGGGAGTTCCTCCTTTTCAGGCATCAATTCCTTTTGTCTTTTTAATGGAACAGACGAAAAAAACCAGGATAACACCTTTATACCGCGAGAAGCGGCGAAAGCATGTAATTCAGGGCTTTCCGCTCCGACGCCTTCGGCATAGACGGCCGAGTGCGGTATATCCAATTCTTCAAAACGACGGATAACTTGTTTTTTTTCTTCGACAGGATTGTTTAGCGGAGTATTCCGCCATCCGCGACCGGTGCGTCCCATCCAAGGCTCAAACGCCCAGCGGGGAAACAGGGCGGGTTTTCCGGTAAGGGACGTGTACGACTGCAAAGCCTCTTCCGGGCGGCAAGTCCAGAAATAATAATCAAACACGTCTCCATGCTGGCTCAAACGCAGTCTGCCAGCCTCCGTTCGTCCGACGTCTGCTCGGAGACGGTATGAAGAGTTGATAAAAATCATATACTTGCCTGCATTATGAAAAACCGGAACAGGCTTGTAGCTCTGGTTTTGCAAACCGGTAGTCAACCCCAACCAGTCGTCCATCCCCCAAAGAGTCAATACGTCTCCGTTTCGGTTAAACCGGTCGAACCTTTCGCCAAAACCAAAAATGACGTCCTCTGTCTCCATATCAAGATTTACATCCGCAGCCACAATTTTTCCTCCCGGTAAAAACCGGAAAGCAATATGACGCCCGGATATCTGCAATTTCGGATTTCCCGACGTGTCGGACAGGTTTATCTCGAAAGGATTCCGACGAATCATGACATTTCCGGCCTTACCTCGAAACATGTATGATCCGTAAGCGTCCATATCCCCGACTTGTAATTTACACAGGCCGGAAGGTTTGAAAAAACCTTGTTTCCCCGAATGGATACGTATTCCGCCTGTCTCAGGCATGGAAAGATACAGATCCACGAGCTGGTCTCCTGCTTTGCAATGCATCACGAATACGGTGTCTTTAAGTTCGGCGTCAACAAGTTCTTCTACGGGCGTCCATTCTTGCGAACGAATATTCCCCGGTGAACCGTCGGCGAACCATTTCCGGGACATATTATCAAGTTTCGCCAGGTAATCATCTGCCAACCGGCACACGCTATCCAAGTTATTTTTCTGTAAACAGAAGTTAATTTCTTCCCGGATCTGCGATAAATACATGTCCTCATCAGGGAGGGATCCTCTCGTGCTCCCAAAATTGAAACCTTCCAGTTCCATCAGGTTAACCCAGTGTTGAATCGCACTTAACCTTCCGGACAGATTTTCTACAGTTGTTGGCTGGTGTAATGATTCTTGTAATTTTCCGATTTCTTTTTTCTTTTTTATATCCGGATAGATAAGCGAGGCCGGCCTTTGCCAGCGTAAAGTCCCGGATGGCAACCGGCACAACGTTCTATTCGTCACGTCAATGCGAGGCTTGCTTCCAAAATGTGTTTCGATAAACAGATCGGTCGCGACGGGTCTGTCGGAAAAATCCAATGCTACCGGACTGCTGACTTCGGAATTACGCCAACGTGTTCTTACTGGTGTCAGCCCGAAATACGCCGGTTTTCCTCCGATCGTTTTCCATGGGATAGACATCAGGACGATCCACTCCCCTTTTTCCTTTTTTTTGACCACAATCGCCTTGAAACCGGTTATTTTTTCATTTTTGCGTTTGGGAATAGATCCGTCGGCATCCTGTAATTCCTGTCGTTCGTTGCATCTGCCGGCAAATATCTGTCCGTCGATAGTCGCCGCAAAGTGATAATATGATAACTTTGACATTTCGGGAGACAAAAACAGATCGACTTTATCAGGAAAAGCCGCATCTTGTTCAACCGGCGAACCTAACAATGAGAACCAGTCTTCTTTGTGGCTGATAGCAGGAAAATCCATATTACTCTCTTTACAGCAAAACATTACATAAAGGGTGTCGGCAGTATGGGTGATTTTACATTCTGTGGGCGTAGCCGGAAGATTCTCGCCCCCTATCCTGTAAAAATGTTTTAATAACAGGATTGTTTTATCGTTTCGCATTTCTTCCGGGGAAATCGGATTTTTTCGGGTAACTCCCAAATACATAGCTCCGACTCCCCATGCCGACGTGTTTTCCTTATTATCGCAAAAAGCGGAAAATATCGGCAAAAATGCAATGAATAACAAACTTATCTTTTTCATTTTTGTTTTCAGTTTTATTCCGCCGCTTCGGGGCTGTAACTCCATCCGGGATTTTGTACCAGATTCGGATTGGTATATATCTGCTGTTCCGGTATCGGCATGCGATACATTTTCGTTTCAAACACCCGTTTCTGAATTGTCCGAATTTCGTATTTGACGGAACCGTCTGTTTGCCAAACAGGTGTTTGAGCCTGAATGTCGATCATAGCTGCCGGATCAATCATCCAACGGCGCACATCCCAAAAACGATGTTCTTCAAAAGCGAGTTCTATTCGTCGCTCATGGCGGATTTTTTCACGCATTTCCTCTTGCGAGAGGCCATGGGGAATTGCAGGCATTCCTCCTGTTTGTCCCAAGTATTCCGGATTTGCAGGATATTGAGCCCGTGTACGCACTTGATTGACTGCCCACAAAGCAGTTTTCCCACTTCCCAGTCCATCCGCTTCAGGGCCGAAGGCCTCATTCATTGCTTCGGCATAATTGAGCAATATTTCGGCATATCTCAAGTAAGGATAGTTATGATTTGTTTTCGAACCTCTTGACGGATCGCGCGCATCAAAACTGATAACAAGCGACAGGTCTGCAAATTTAATGCTATATACATGCGTGTAATACGACCCGGTTTCTACGGGGTTATGTTCTGGAGTTGCAGCGCCGGGAGCGGCGACTCCGAACTGCGCCTTTTTTCCTTGAAACAAATATCCGTTAAACATACAATCGCGATAAAACCTCGGATCACGTTTAATGTAAGGATCATCAGGATTATATCCCGACAAGGGATCATCGATCAGATACGCTTGTCCGTTATTCAAGACTTCGTATTCCTTTATCAAATTATAAGTTACCTGATGACATCCGCTCTTTCCGAAACTCCCCGGAGGATATAGCTTGTTGGGGACGCTGATAGAAGTCATCCAGCTACATGGTTGATTCATACGAACAAAGATCAATTCGGGGTTGACGCGAGTGATGAAAAGCGTGGATATATCCTGGTGAAGTTGATATTGGTTAAGATCGATCAAGTCTTTTGCCGCTTTTGCCGCTTTTGTCCATTTTGCCGGATCGTATTTCCCCCGGAAAGGCGAATCATCGGGCTTTGCCGGATTATTCCACAATGGACTTGCAGCATAAAGTAAGACCCTGGCTTTCAAAGCTAAGGCTGCGCCTTTCGTGGCTCTCCCGTAATCGGCGTCAGCATGTTCCAGGGGCAATAAAGCCGCCGCATAGTCACATAATTCGGTAATGAAATCGACCGTTTGATCAACGGCACTCCGAGGCAAATTCATTTCATCGGTGATTGAAATAACTTTGTCGATAAGCGGTAAGCCTCCGAATTGCTTGAACATTTCCGAATAAAAAAACGCCATCAGGAAAAGACCTTCACCTTTGCGAATATCTCTGACTTTAGCATCGAACTGATATTCTGCGTTCAAAGGAACATCGTCAATATGCGAAAGGAAAAGGTTACATGCCCGGATAGCAACCCAACTGTTACTCCAATCCGTAGTCGAAAAAGTGGATGTTAAGGCAGTCCACGCCCCTGCATTGAAATTATAAATAGCGCTGGCGCCTGCAAGATTGGTAGAACCATTATCCGTAGTAATTTCCAACATGCCGTCCGTACCCGGCCAACGCATGCCTACATTGCCCGTCCCCTGTGAAATTACCGGTACTATATAACCATAAATATCATTGAGAAACAGCATCGTGTTCCTTGCATCGGAAAATACATCCTGTTCGGAAATCCCGGAAGTCTCCGGGTCAAGCAAATCAGATCCCTCTTTGCATGAAATCAGCAAAGTAGAAAATATAATAAGAAAAATAATTTTTTTCATGATGCTTATTTTTTGAATTAAAATATAACATTTAAACCTACTGCGTAAAATTTAGTTTGAGGATAAGAATTACCGCGATTACCTGTACTGTCGGGGTTGTATTCCGGATCAATAAATTCAATGTCATCAAACGTCAACAAGTTCGATCCGCTAATAAAAATTCTCAATCCGGAACAATATCCCTTCAGTATTGCGGCAGGGAAATTATATCCGAATTCGGCTGTTTTTAACCTCATGTAAGCGCTGTTCAGGTACTGGAAAGATGAACTGGCTTTTGTCCATGTCGAACCGCCGGGAATCAGTGAGGGATATTTGGCGGTAGCCCTCGTGTCTAAGCCGCGTTCGGGATCATATACCCAACGATCTTTATGAAACGGCAACACGTTATTGGAATGAAATTCGTAACGCAATTCGTTATTATAGCGTGAACTGACATGAGAAGCGCCTTGCCAGAACAAGTCCAGGTAAAAACCTTTGAATCCGAAATTGGTATTAAATCCATAAATGATTTCGGGGATAGCGGAATATCCGATAGCCTTTGTATCGTAGTTATCGATAACGCCATCGCCATTCAAGTCTTCGAACATAAGGTCGCCGGGATACACCGTACCCGAAGGCTTCGGCACATCGGGATTTTCCATGTCGGATATATCGTAAAAACGGCCTGTCCAGACATACCCGAAAGGTTGTCCTACCGGATGGTTTTTCTTCATCTGATAGTCGTATTTCATTTGGACTTCGGCAATATAATCGACATTGCTGCGGGCAAATGTATAATTTCCCCCGACAGTAAAATCGAAATTTCCGAACGCATCGCTGTAAGACATTTCAAGTTCATACCCCCGGTTACTTACCTTACCTATATTTTGCGCAGGCAATTTGGCTGTTGTAAGCCCGGTTTGTGTAGGGATATCTCCCCTTACGGACAGGATATTGTCCCGTTTTTCAAGAAATATGTCGGCTGTCAATTTGACGCGATTTTTCCACAGGCGTATATCCGCCCCGGCATTGGATTTCTTAGCGACTTCCCAAGTAACGTTATCATTCCCTAAGGTACCTTCCCGTATTCCCGTCTGTCTTACGGACGTTATCCCGAAATTATATATTTCATTCTGATAAGAGTACGGGCCGTTAACGGCGTCAAATTCGTATTTATACAAATAGCGATATCCTCCTATTTTGTCATTTCCGGCAGTACCGTAAGAACCCCTGATCTTTAAAAAACTTATAAATTTTATGTTTTTTTTCATGAAATCTTCCTCTGAAATTATCCATCCTACCGAGGCGGAAGGGAACAGTGCATATCTGTTATTTTTATTGAATTGGTCGGATCCATTGTAACCCATATTAATCTCTGCAAGATATCTCGACCGGAAATCGTATGTAACCCTTCCGGCAACCCCTCTGTGTGAAACAGGAAGCGTCGCGTTCGATTCGGAAGAGGTCTGCATATAAACAACCATAGCGGCAAGTCGATGTTTTTCGGCGATGTTTTTTTCGTAGTTCAATGCGAACTCCCATTGGGTGCGGCGTGTATATGGAAGATTGGTATTGTCGACACCAAAACTTTTTGCTGCTTCGGCCCTGTTCAAAGTATACTTTTCAGGCGTATTTCCGACGGGAGGGGTGTATGTCCAGAGCGCCGGGATGTTTTCACCCCCGATAACCCTGCGCGACCCTGACGAAAATACCGAACCGAACATTATCCTGGCCGATAAACCGGGTAATAGGGAATCCAGTTTCTGTCTGAGATTAAGATTTGCGTTTAGCGTATTCGACAAACGCGTGCGATATCCCCCCTCGTTCAGTATAGATCTCAAGTTCCATTTCTCATGGTTACCGTAAGCATAAGAGCCGTTTGGGTTATAAATCGGAGCGGCTACAGGAGACGAACTCAAGATCCCATACCAAAAAGAACCGTAGTACCGTTGTCCGGTTGATTCTCCATAATTAATGTCGCCGCGACTTTCAAGAAGCCCGTTCAGCTTCACGCTCAGATCGGTTGTTTTTGTCACAGAGAAATCAAAATTTGTGCGTAAATTGTAGCGTTTGTAATCGTTATCCCTGTCCTTTCCCGCATCCCAGGGGCCGCCTGCATGGTTATATTCGCCCGAAACGTAATATTTTACAGCGTCCGAACCACCGGTAATAT
The DNA here is from genome assembly GCA_031258835.1 of Tannerella sp. Classification (GTDB taxonomy): domain Bacteria; phylum Bacteroidota; class Bacteroidia; order Bacteroidales; family Tannerellaceae; genus Tannerella. The sequence continues at coordinate 30,764 of JAIRMH010000098.1, read as the reverse complement.
TAACGTTGTATTGTTCTTCCGTAAAATAATCTTTTAATACTTCGCCGTACCAGTCGACATCGGGATGGCCGATGGGATCATCGCCCAATCGCCAATGTTCCAAATCATCGTCCGTATAAGGCTCGGCGCTCCCTTGATTCCGGTTCGCTTCGTTTAGCAGGTAAGCATAATCGTAAGCGCCCAAAGGATTCGGGAATTTTAAAGGTTGGTGCATCCTCACTTGCATATTCAAGCTGACTTTCGGTTTTCCCAGCGTCCCTTGCCTGGTAGTAACAAGGATAACGCCGTTAGCGCCCCTGACGCCGTATATAGCGGTGGCCGAAGCATCTTTCAACACGCTGAATTGCTCTACATCTTCCGGGTTGATTCTTGCAAACGACGATTCCACGCCGTCTACGAGAATAAGCGGTGTGGCCGTATTGGTAGTAGCTTTTCCCCGGATAAAGATCGAAGCGTTATCCATTTCTCCCGACGAATATCGGGCGTCGGCTCCACCCACATTCCCATCGCCTAACCGCACTAATGCTCCGGAGATACGTCCGCCGACCGCTCCCGTAAGGTTCGAAGGCGCAGCTCTTTTCAGCTCTTCATTTTTAATGTTGGAAATAGCGCCGATAACACTGGCTTTTTTCTGTTCTCCATATCCGACAACGATGACTTCTTCCAGCAATGTCACATCCGGTTTCATAGACAAATTGATAACCGTTTGGTTGCCTACCGTTATTTCTTCATTCAAAAACCCGATAAAACTGAATTTTAATACCGATTGTCGAGATGGGACATGGATTGAGTAATTCCCATTCGCATCGGTCGCCACGCCATGAGTGGAGCCTTTGACGATCACGTTAACTCCTGATATTCCTTCACTGTCTTCGGACGATATTACTCTCCCTTTGACGTGAATGTTTTGTGCCTGTATACTGCATGATACAATACAGAACAACCATATTAATGTTTTTTTCATGTTGTTTTTCTTTTTAATAATTCAAAAAATTACCATCCGGTATTTTGCACCAGGTTTTTATTCCTGCTGATCTCGGACTGGGGGAAAGGATACAGGTACATTCTTGATGTAAACACGCGTTCTTCTATCACTTTAAAAGAATACACATACGTGTCGTCATTGTTTTTAACAATTCTTATCCCTGATACCGGACGATTGAGTATTGATTCGGCGATCTTCCATCTACGGACATCCAAATGACGGTGTTCTTCGAAGGCAAGTTCTATGCGGCGTTCGTGTCGGATCGCATCGCGCATTGTATTCTGGTCGCCAACGGGCACATTCAGTAATAAATCGGTGTTTGCAGTCAATCCTGCCCTCGTCCGTATCAATTGGATAGCGTTACGGGCAGTCATCCCATAGCCTTTCGGATCAACATCCGGGCCATACGCTTCATTCATCGCTTCGGCGTAATTGAGTAAGACTTCGCCATAACGTAACAATGGGAAACAATGTAGGGTAGTTCCCGTCGGAGCGTTCCACCGAGCGTTTATATTAAGGAATTTGCGAAGGTAGAAACCCGAACGGGTGGCTTTATTACCTGTTAAGTCTTTTCCCCCATCGAAAGTTTCTATCACCATATTATTCATCCAGATCGCTCCGTTATACAAGATGCTTTTTCCAAAACGCGGATCTCTGTCTGCAAACGGATTAGCTGCATGCGCCGGATTGTTCCAGTCGAACGGGACGCCGCTAATCATTTCGTAATCATTCGCCAGATCCAGCGTCGGACAAGTTCCTCCTTCTCCATTCGTAATGCTCGCCGGACCGTTGAGTCGCTCGATGGTGTTATTTGCAGCTGCCATTTTAGAGAGAATAATCTCATTATTAGAGGTCAAAGTATAGAAAAAAGCATCGTATCCCGTTCCGTTAGCATATAAAGAATAGACATTACTCCCATTCGGGTTTTTCAGGCTTATGACCGAAGCTGCTGCGGCTGCGGCATCTTCCCATTTGAGGGGATTGTACGCGCCGTGTTCAAGGTGATCTTCCGGCGTCGAAGGGTCGTTGAACAATGGGCTGGCGGCATAGAGTAATATCCGTGCTTTCAGCGCCAGCGCAGCTCCTTTGGTTGCGCGCCCCAACTGATTGTTTGCATAAGATAACGGCAAAAGGCCGGCGGCTTCGTCGCATAACCCGACAATATATTCGACGCAAGTATCATAAGCGCTTCTGGGTATTTGCAAATCCTCGTTCGTGGAAAGCGCTTTTTTCACCAGCGGATATCCTCCATATCGCTTCAACAGTTCAAAATTGAAATACGCTCTCAAAAAAAGCGCCTGACCGTAATACATATCTTTTCCTGTGGGAGACATCACAATATTTTCGATATTGGGAAGAATTTGCTCTTCGAATACAAACGATCTGCGAATGCCCGTATAACAATCGGAAAAAGTATTATCGCGGGTATAGTTTGCATTCCATCGTCCGGTAGACCATAATTCGGCCTCCGATGTTCCTTTCACTGCATGTACCGCCTCATCGGTGGCGGAGGCGACCATGGAATTTCCACCCAGACGATTGTAGCCGCCGGGAAGGAATGTATACATATTGTTCACATATTGAACAATTTTTGCCGAATCGCCACAAATAATAGAAACCGGTATAAACTCTACCGGAGTGTCATTGATCGTCTCGTCGGAACATGACAATATACTCCATCCTACTAAGGAGCCAACGACTATTGCTGCGAATGAATTTAGATTTTTCATCATGGTTGAAATTTTAAAGTTAAAAAACAAGGTTGATCCCTGCGCCGAATGTACGTTGAATGGGGAAAGCAATCCCGTTATCGGCCGATTCCGGATCGATAACGCCTATCTTATCCCAACAATACAGGTTATTACCATTAATAAAAATACGCGCCTTTCTTATTCCCGCTTTTGAAGATATATGTCCCGGAACAGTATACCCTATTTCAACATATTTGAGTCGGATAAACGAATTGTCTTTTACCCAATACGAACTGGTTTCGTAGTTATTTTGATTGGCAATACTCAATCGCGGATAACCGGCCGATTGCCCATCTCCCGGTTGCCACCTGTCTAAATGATGTTCCATAACATTGCCGATCTTATTATAAAAATCCCAGTAAGTATATCCGGAAAGCAAAAGGCTGCTTTCGCCTGCCCCGTGGAATAGAACATTTAAATCGAATCCTTTATATTGTCCTCCGAAATTAATTCCATAATTTATAGCCGGCATTTGGGGGTTACCGATAGCTGTCCTGTCATTTTCATCTATTATGCCATCGTCGTTTAAATCTTTGTACTTCAAATCTCCGGGTTGCTGGATTCCAAACATCGACTGGTCAGGTAGCGCTGCCATATCGTCATCTTCGGTATAAAACCGGTCGAATACATAACCAAACCGGGTAGTTACGGCATTTCCGGTCGAGTACATCCATGGATAATCACGGTACTGTTCGTTTTGATAAATAATTTTGTTCCGGGCAAAAGAGTAATTGAACCTGACAAAATAATCAAAGTTCCGTATACCGTCATTCCATCCGAGTTGAAATTCATAGCCTTTATTTTCAAATTTTCCCTCAGGCATATAAACGCTTGCTCCATACATGGTCGTGATGGCATTTTGTATCAAAATATCCTCATTCCTTTCGGAAAAGTAATCGAACGAACCGGTTAGCCGTTTTTTTAACAGTGCAAAATCCGATCCTATATTGGTTTTCTTGCATTTTTCCCATGTCAGGGTGGGATTGGCTACCTGGCTTTCATAATAACCGCTTGCCGATGTGGGATTCGTACCGAAAACGTAAGCGCCTCCGGAAGCAAAACGTCCCAGATAACCGAAATACGTATTTACCTGGTTTCCGGTCACTCCGTACGAACCTCTAATTTTCAATAAATTAACAAAATATGCATGTTCCATAAACGGTTCGTTGGAAACGAGCCATCCTGTCGATAAAGCCGGGAAAAGGCCATAACGATTGTTTTTCGGATACTGTCCGTTGCCTTGGTAAGCGAAAGAGAGATCCAACAAATAAGTATTGTTGTAGCGATAGGACAAACGACCCTTAGGCCCCTGGTAATTCTCACATAAATTAGCAGATTGCGCGTTCATTAGCTGCTGCCGTTCATACATCAGCAATGCATCCAAGTGATGTAGAGCGAACTCGCCCGAATACCGGAGTTTGATATAATGATCAAAATTCCTGTATATTTGGCTGTAATTGCCGCTATTACCCAATTCGCTGTCAAGTCCTATTTGTGTGTAAGTTTGACCGTCGTCATTCATCTGATATACGGCAAACGTTTTTGTGCGGTTGATGTAATAATCGGTATAAGTGTTAAATCCGGCGCATCCTTCTACGCTAAGCCCTTTGATCAAATCGCCAAGATCATAGGATACATTCGCAAAAGAAGAAATAGAAGAACGTTCCCAAACGGAATAACCGGTATGGTTAAGAACTCCGAAAGGGTTGTTTTTATAGTCATTGGTGCCGGTGATAGACCCATCCATGTTCAAGATCGGATAAGCATTGAACGGCGTAGAATACAAATTAGAGAAAAGAGAACCGTCGTAATTAGTGTTATAACTTCCGGGTGCATTCCGGGAATCTTTTTTGGCTCTTATGTCGACGTTCAAAGCAAGGTTCCGTCCAACATTCAACTGTACATTGCCATGTATATTCATTACATGGACGGCGGTATTGGTATTGTAAGGATTAATATCTTTTTCCGTCTTGAAAGCGCCGCCGTTATACAGGTAATTAGCGGCCACGTAGTATTTGGCGGTACGACCGCCCCCGCTAACATTGATATTCGTGCGCGTTAACATATAACTCTTTTTCAAAAATTCATCCACCCAATTAACATTAGGATATTTATACGGATCGCTTCCCGTGCGGTATGCTTCCAGCGCTTTGTCGTCATAACGCGGGATAGAACCTGGGTCATCATTTCGTTGCGCTTCATTGTATAGCGTTGCATATTGATATGAATCCAGGTATTGCGGCAAGCGGGTCGGTTGTGAAAAAGAAGTCTCCGTGTTGAAGTTCACTTTTATCTTACCTTCTTTTCCTTTTTTGGTGTTAACCAAAATGATACCATTAGTAGAACGTAAACCGTACATGACGGTAGAAGCGGCATCTTTCAGTACGACGATGCTTTCGATATCATAAGGATCTAACGAATTTGTATCGTCGATCCTTCCGTCAATCAGAATCAGGGGATTCCGGTTAGCGGAAAATGTGTGTACGCCCCGTATCCTTATGGTCGAACTTTCATAACCCGATGCTCCATCAAGATTAAAGCAGGAAAAGCCTGTCAGACGTCCTGAAAGCGTATTGGGCCGATTTGTCCCGGGAACATTGGCAACTTCGTCTCCCGAAATATACGATACGGATCCGGTTAAGTATTCCGGATCTTTAGCATCGTATAACAACAAGATTTTTTGATTGATAGAATCAGATATTACTTGCTGAGCTTTCATTTCTTGAGCCATTATCAGTTGCATAAAACACAACAGACAAAAAAATAAAAAATAATTTCTCATAAATTCAAATTTTAATTATGCGGTAAAGTTATTTTGCGTTCAAAAAAAGATTTCTTTACATTAAGTATAATACCCCCAAAAACGTTGTATTATTTCTGAGGATCAACGGTTATTTTTACATGATTAAGTAGCAGGGAAGCGCTTTCCGTATCGGCGTAAATCGCAGAGTAGTTTAATAATCGTAAGCAAGTGGAAGGAACGGTTTCCGATATTTTATCCGTATAAGTATGAAATAAAGCGTTAGCCTTCGTACTTCCGGGAACCATGCATAGAAAATATCGCGCCTGCCTGAGCGCCGAAATGGTTAATGTCAGCGCATGAGGCGGCACGTCGTTTAAACGGTTAAAACATCCGTCATTTACCTGTTGCTGACGGCATATATTATCGAGGGTGACCTTTTTTACCCAGTACAGATCATTAAAATCTGCCACATGCGGATCGTTAAATGCAATATGTCCGTTTTCACCGATTCCGAGGCAAGCAATATCTATGGGATATTTGCGAAGAAGTTCCGTATAACGCATGCATTCTTCATCAATGCTATTATCTCCGTTCAGATAATGGACAGAATGAAACGGTTGTTTATCAAAAAGACGCGTTTTGAGAAAGTTCCCGAATCGTTGAGGCGCATCAACAGGCAAACCGAGATATTCGTCCATGTGGAATGCATTTATCCTGCGCCATTCAATATCGTTGTATTTGCAAAATTCTTCCAGAAATTCCTGTTGCGAAGGCGCTGAGGCAAAAACAATATTTACATAGTCCTGTTTTTCAAATAGAGGTTTTATAATACTTGCCAGATCACAGGCCGCGGCAATACCGAGATCTCGTCTTGTCTCGAATATTTTAATCTTTAGAAAATCTTTTTTTAAGGTTTTAATCGGGTGTTTCATGATTAAAAATTATTTAGTATTAATTCTCCGTTTATTATAACGACTTTTATGTCGATGTTCTCGTTGAAAATTACGATGTCCGCATCCTTGCCTTTGGTTAAGGATCCCTTAGTTTTTTCGATTCCCATGATCCTCGCCGGTGTTGATGTAATCATTTGTATCGTTTCTAACAAAGGCGCTTCACCTAATGAACGCATGACGCGCACCAAGCGGTTTGCCGTGGCGACGCTTCCGGCGAATGCGGATCTGTCAGGCAGTTTGGCTACGCCGTCTTCAACAATAACCGGTTGTCCGTTTTTCAGGCTTCCCAGCACGCTTAGACCGTCCGACATTCCTGCGGCTCTCATTGAATCTGTGATCAATGCGATTTTTTCAGCGCCTTTGATTTGATAAACTAATTTTAGGAGACTTGCCGGCAGATGAACGCCGTCGGCAATAATCTCAACCGTCAAACCGGGAATCAGGTAAGCAGCCTCAATGACGCCTGCATACCTGATCGCATTTTTGCGTGTAACGCCGGATGTGCATGAATACAAGTGTGTTACATGTGTGTATCCCCATTCAAAGGCCTCGGCAACTTCTTCATAAATCGCATCCGAATGTCCGATAGCCGGTAAGATGTTAAAACTCCTGAGTGTTTCGGCAAATTCTTTACTCCCTTCCAGCTCGGGAGCGGAACTCCATCTTGCAATATGTTCGGCGTTTCTGAGAATCATTAAGTATTCTTCTTTGTCCGGATTGCGGATATATTTAGGATCTTGCGCTCCCCTCTGATTCAGGGAAAAATAAGGACCTTCCAGATGTAGTCCCATAAAAGATGCTCCTTTTTTGTTTTTCATCTTTGCCTCCTTATAAACGGAAAATGTTTGTTCCAGTTCTTCCATTGTAGATGCAAGGGTTGTAGGATATAAAGAGGTGGTGCCGTAGCGTGCATGTGTTTCGGCTATTTGCAGATAAGCATCGAGTGTCCCATCCATAAAATCATGATTGCCGGCGCCGTGCGTATGTATATCAATAAAGCCGGGTGAGATGTAACAGCCTTTGGCATCAATTATGTGAGCGTCGGGAATTTCTATATTGCCGGCGCCGACTTCCCGGATTTTTCCGGACTCAACGTATATTGTACCGGAAACAAGCCTGTTCGGAGTCAGGATTTTTCCGTTTATGATCTTAAGTTTATCCATAATGATTCCTTTTTATTTTTTTCCATGATGTTATCTTATGACCGTAGAATGCGTAAAATAATAGATAAATGAAACATGGAATTAAAACCCAGTAAGCTTGTTTTACTCCGACATTATCGGCCAGTTTTCCGTAAATCAGCGGGAGGAGGGCATTCCCGGACAACCCCATGATCAGAATAGAAGAGCCTGTTTTCGTAAACCGCCCAAGATTCCGTATAGCCAATGGCCAGATACCCGCATATATCAGTGCATTAGGTAATCCTAATAAAAACAGGAAACAGATGGATATGCAGATCGTATGATTGCCGAAGCCGAATTCGCCGGGTATAAACAGTACGCATAACGAAAGGAACAATCCGGTTAAAGTACATATCCGTAGCGCGTTTGTTTGGTTTATAAAACGCGGAATACATAATATGCCCACAATATAACCGATGATAGTGGCTGTTAACGTATAAGAAGGGAAAGCCTTGGCTTCTATAAGGTCTAATCCCATCGAACCGGCATATCCGATAATGGTGTCTATTGCAATCACTTGGGTTCCTACATGAAGGAACAATGCAATGGCGCCCAGAACCAGATATGGGAATTGAAATATATTTTTCTTTCCGGCATGAGAGGCGGCGAGTTCTTCCGTTTCGTTTTCAGTATCAATTTCAGGTAAAACCGAAAATCGTATGAATAAACCGACAATAACCATTAAACCGCTTAATATACCGTAAGGAAAAATGACTCTTCGGATTAATTCGTCCAGCGCTATGTTTTTGGACGCTTCGTCCATCATCGGGAGAGCGGCAAATAATTCGCTGTCTGTGACTTTTAATGTGAATGTCGCGAAAACAAGAGGCGATATGATCCCTGCAAATTTGTTGCAAACGCCCATAATACTCATTCTCTGTGCGGCTTTTTCGATCGGGCCGACAATTGTAACGTAAGGATTGGCAGCCGTCTGGAGGATAGCCAACCCTGTACCCATAATGTATAATCCGATGAGGAATATCCAGTAGGCCCTGGCGAACGCAGCCGGGATAAATAATAAAGCGCCTGATGCCAAAGCGAAGAAGCCGTACATGATTCCGCGTTTGAATCCTACTTTTTTAAGCAGTATTCCTCCGGGTACGGACATGACAAAATAGGCTATATAAAATGCAAATGTGACGAAATAGGATTGGAAATTAGTCAGTTCACATGCTATTTTAAAATAAGGAATCAATATGGCGTTTACCCAGGACACAAATCCGAATACAAAAAACATGAATGCCAGGATAATGATTGATATGGTATAAGTATGTTTATTGTCGTTTTCCATGTATGTATTGTTTTTTATTTGTAATCACCCTGTCTTTTTAACATTTTTATTCGCTGTATACCAAATCTCGTCCGTACTTACAGGAGCGCCGTTTCTTCTTTTACTTTCGTCGGCAGCTTCCATAAATTTAAAGATAGCCAGCGTTTCTTCCGGCGTTACCGGAACGATTCCTGTTTCGAAAAAGGAAATGATATCCCTTAATAAAGGAATATATCCATTGTAGTCGCCTAATGTCATAATACCCTTTTCCCCGAAAACGTGACCTCCGTATCCTGTTTTTCCCTTACGTAATCCACGGAAAGAGCCGATTCGTGAATCAGGCCAGATCCCCGTAACCAGGTCGGTATCCGTAGTATGGATGCGCGTTACGGTTTTACAATCGGGTCCCATCACCGTAAAAAGCGCTTCTACTCCATGAATCCCATACCAGAACAGATCCGGATGGGTCGCTTCTAACGTACATGGACTGAATGAATGGGCGCCCAGTACTTTCCCGACCGCGTCTTCGTTCAGGATTTTGTCTATATTTGACATATAGCGTAATGAGGATGCAGAGAAAACCGGTACATTCATATCGGCTGCCGCCCGGTAAATACGGATGGCGTCCGCTAAAGAGGCGGCGACGGGTTTATCGATAAAAACGCGTTTTCCTGCTTTAAAAACAGGAAGCGCCTGTTCCATGTGTAGTCGGCCGTCGTTTGTTTCCAGTAAAATTACATCTGTTTTTTTTAGAAGGGCTTCTATGGAATCGACAATTTCCACATTGTACTTTTTTACTTCATCGATGTATCCGGGTATTCGATTATAGCTTGATTCGATCGTACGACTGCCGTATGGATATGCGGCAGTCACTTTGTATCCCTTGTATTCATCCGTATCTGTCGTGTTAAGCAACTTTGCGAATGCAGTACTGTGCGAAGTGTCCAATCCGATGATTCCCACTCTTTTCCCATAGAGATTCAAGTGTTCCGGATCCATTGAAAAGGCAAGGTCGGAAGCTAACAATCCCATTCCGGCCAGAACGCCGGACTTAATAAATATTCGTCTGTTTATCATATTATCAAATCTTTTCATTTGAGTCGCTTTGTTTGTTATTTTTACTGTTCGTCATTTTTTCGTTTGCAAATAAACGACAATCAGGCTATTAAAAACGCATATTTCGCGAAGTAAAATCCTCAAATAGCGTCTTTTTTTTCTTAATAAGATTATTATATGTTCCCTGAGTTTCAATTTTTGTTTACATTTGCAACCGGGCATTATCAAAAAAAGATATTATTAATCGTATGTCATTTTAAATTTACGTTCATCCATGATAAAAATATTACTCTTAACAGACTTTTCGAGTGGTTACGGCAGACAGCTTTTACAGGGAGTTGTTGAATATTCCAAGAAATTCGGGCCTTGGTTTTTTTATCGTATGCCAATCTATTACAGGGAATTGTATGGAGACAAGGGGGTTGTTGACTGGGCGAAAAAATGGAGGGCGGATGCTATAATCGCTCAACTGGGTGATGTTGATATGGAAGTTCTCAATCAACTCGACATCCCGGTCATTGTCCAGAACTATAAAGATCGTTTCAAAAATATTTCAAATCTTACAGGCGACTATTATTATACGGGAGCAATGGCGGCAGATTTTTTTAAAAGAAAAGGATTTAAAAATTTCGCATATTATGGTCCTACCGATACGGTATGGATGAGAGAAAGAGGGGAGGGGTTTCGGCAGAAGGTGGTTGAAAACGGAGGCAATGTTTATGTATATGAGGAACAGGCCGGAATAGAACAGGAGAAGTGGAGTTTTAACGCGAAGGCCGTAAGTTCGTGGTTGCTTGACTTGCCGAAACCGGTGGCTCTTTTTGCCTGTGACGATTATTTTGCACTTCATATTACCGAAGTCTGTAAAATGTATAATATTGATATTCCCTATGATATATCCATACTGGGAGTTGATAATGATGAATTGTTATGCAGTATTTCAGACCCTAATTTATCATCCATAGAATTGGATGTTATTAACGGAGGATATGAGGTCGGGAGATTAATCCATATGTTTATCAACAAAAAAATGGAGCCTCCGGTCGATGTTGTTATTAAACCGGTGCGTATTGTGGAAAGGAAGTCGACAAAAAAATATGTGGTCAATAATAAGTATATTGAGAAACTCCTGGATTATATTGAAAACAACTATATGAATCCGTTATCGGTTGGCGAGTTGGCGAGCGTGGTGCCTTATTCGCGGAGGGTTTTGGAAAAACGATTCAAGGAAGAAACCGGAATTACAATTTATCAATACCTCTTGCGGGTGCGGACCGACAAGTTTTCGGAATTGCTGATAACTTCGGACCTGTCGCTTGTCGAAGCGGCTTACTATGCCGGATTTAGTGATTATAAAAATGTGTCAAGGGTATTTGCAAAAGAAAAAAATATGACTCCGTTTCAATTTAGAAAAATGCAAAAATAGTAATTCCAGCCGATTCGAATTTATAGATAATGATGCATTTACGGCGGAAGTGTGTTCAGGCGTCCGTTTTTTTCTTTATACGGATAACCTGTCGGCGATAGACCAGACATGCTGTGATAAAGTAGAAGCCTGTCTGTAGCCATAAAAACCGGTATTCGCGCGCCACTTCGTTTAATGTGGCGCCACACGATTTAATCAGCACATAACCATTTATTCCCGGCGTCGAGGGAAAGACGTTACTTAGAATCCGCCAATATACGGGGAACGCCTCTTTAGGCCATGAAATGCCCGATATAAAAAGGAGAATGACCGACAAAAAAACGAACGCCATCATCGGCGATTCGCGCGTATGCATAAAACCGGATAACGTCATGGCGAAAAATATGCATGCGAAAAGATAAGGAAGCAGGAACAGGAATAATGTTGCCGTCCCGCCTACGCTTGGAAATGAGAATAACTTCGGAACAACGAATAGCGTCCAGATACAAACGACAACATAGATAATCAAGTAGGCCAGCGATTTACCCGTTACGACGCGTAATATTCTGCTATACAGGGCTTTCCCCGGCGTTAATTGATGAAAACGATGCTGTTCGCGCGTCGTTCCGGCTAACATTCCGATACCAAGTATAAGCGTTTGCTGAACGACAAGCATCAGAACGCCCGGCAGCAGGAAACTTGCAAATCCGTTTGAAGGATTGAACAATGCTATTGGTTCGTAAGGCACAGGATTTATTTGTATATCGCTAAATATATTCGTTAAATGGAACGCAGCTATCTCCTTATTCATTTCAATAGATACTTCCGTTGCCGACAGCAACATCGCCCTGTAATATAACAGCAGACTCATATCGCAGTACAGCGAAACGGTCGCTTGCTTGCCCATATGAAGGTTTTTGCTGAACTCGGAAGGGAACGACAGTATCCCATACGCTTCTTTTTTATTTAACATCGTTTTTGCTTCGTCCATGGATGCGCAGACGGTCGTAATCCGAACATCAGGCGTTGCGTTTACGCGCCTGATGAACTCGCGGCTATAGGCCGAATTGCTGTTGTCGACGGCAACAACCTCGACTTCGTGCGTCGTTTCCGGATTATATATAAACGAATATATAAGCGGATAGGTTAGCGGGACAATGAAAAAGAATATCATTACGCCGCTGTCACGGAAGACATGCTTAAATTCTTCTTTCCATATATAAAACAAGTCATGGATACCTTCGACAATTATTTTTGTTGTTTTCTCTCTTTTCATAAGTCGGTATTCATAATTTTTGTTAGGGTATATAATGAAAATACAGCATGGCATTTTTGAGATTCCGTCTTATCAGGAACGGTAATAAGACGAATCCCGAAAGCCAGATATACTCGCTAAATGTGTGAATAAAATGCCGCCCGTTAAGCGCTTGGTCTACATAAATCAGGATATAATGTCTTAACGGATAAAGATAAGATATCGCCTTCAGAGAGGGATGCATATCTGAGATGGGGAATGAGTGCCCGCATATTGAGAAGCCGAGCATGCCGAACAGGGCGGCAAAACTTAGTCCCAGACGTATGGCAGGTAATACGCCTATCATAAAAATGCCGACGGCCTGCGACGAAATCACAAGTAACAGCACGGCGGAAAGTATAGGCGCCCATCCGGAATTTAAAGGGAATGCATTGTATCCGTAGAGAACCGCACATATTAGTAATCCGACGAGCGTGAATACTATGGTATGCGGTAATAGTTTCCCCAAAAGACTGACCGTTATGGAATTATTCCCCATGTTAAGCCATTCACGCGAGGTGTTATATTTAATTTCCGTTCCGATAGAATATACTGTCACCAGAAAGATTAATAGTTGCAGTATTCCCGGAATAATAGCGTTGTTCAGGTATATGGAATAATTCAGCCATGGGTTTCCGATGGCATGCGTGTCGATTACGACAGGTCTTATCTTGCCCATGATCTGTTCTTCGGTATATCCTTTCGCCCGTCCCAATTGCAATCCGACATAGCCTCCGGCAAGTTCCGACATCATTTTCATATCCCGGAAAAGAAGCGAGCCTGCAATCAGGTACGAACCGTTTGTATAGAAAGATATTTTAGGTTGTTTGTTCGAGCTAACGTCGTTCTGAAAGTTTACGGGAATATAATAAATGCCGTAAATATTTCCTTTTTGCATTTCGATACGCGCTTCTTCGAACGAACAGGTTTGTATTGCTACGGATGTCTGTCCGAACGCATCAAGTTGACGTATTAGATTTCGCGATGTAGGCGTATTGTCCATGTCTACGGCCGCAATCGGGAGGTTTGTCGGCAGTCCGTCCTGCATTAATGTAGTGAAGAAAAACAGGCATCCGACAGGCGCCGCGATCATACAAAAGAAGTAGGCCGGATACGAGCACATTCTCTGCGTCTCTCTTTTTGCAATGAGCCATATTCTTCGTAAACCTACCTTGATATTTGTCATTTTTATCTGTTTTATGGTTGTTGATATGTGTATTTCGTTTATCTTTTTATGATTACTGACATTCCTGGACGCAGGTCGCTCACGTGTTCTGCCGGTCGGGCGCGTACTTCGAATGTTTTCGCGTCGAACTGGCCGGTTGCTTTTGTCGCTTTCCATGCCGCATATACGCCCATGTCTTTCATATGGTATACCTTCATTTTTATTTTTTTGTTTTCCAGCGCAGGAATAAAACCTTCTATTTCCGCTCCGATTTTTATATCCTTCAACAGATCTTCGCGTACGCTGAACGTTATCCACATATCGTTCATGTCGATGATGTTCATGATGGGTGCTCCGGAGCCTACGAGTTCTCCTATTTGCGGGAAACGTTCTGCTACCTCGCCGTCGATAGGTGAAACCAACGCGCTTTCGCTGATGTATGATTCCATTTCGGCAACCGCTCCTTTTGCCTGATGTACTAACGCTTCTGCAGCTAATTTGTCTTCGTATCTCGCTCCTTCCTTTGCTATTTCGTATTGTGAGTATGCGGCTTTTTCCGTAGCAACCATAGATTGGTATTTGGCTTCGGCTTCGTCGCGTTTTTGTGCCGACATTACACCCTGATTATACAGGTTTTGAACGCGATCGTATGATTTCTTCGCAATCTCAAGCCCTGCTTTCGCTTTCTGCCATAATTCGTAAACTCCCGTTATCTCATGCCTGCGCGCTCCTTTTATCGCTTTGGCGTTCTGCGCTTCCGCTGCCGAGCGTACGGCCTGCGCCTGTTGCAACTTCGCCATTACTTCCGGCGTGTCAAGAAAAACAAGTGTGTCGCCGGATTTCACTTTATCGCCTTCGCCGAAGCGATATGACGCTATTCGTCCCGGTACTTTCCCCGAAATACGGACCTGTGTGGCCTCCGCTTGTCCCATGATTATCTCGTCGGGCGGCGAAAGCAGGAAAAAGCCGGCTAATGCGACTAATACTATCACAATCAATACTGCTATAAATGCAAGTAGCATATTGTTCATCGAATATATTTTTTCTGTGCTCATTTTTTTATTCTGTTTAGTTTTTATTCTTCAATTCCGGATTTGCCTAGCGCCTTGTCGAAATAAACTTTTGCGAGTTTCAGTTCTATTTGCGCATCAATAAGTTGCGAGCGTGCAGCAAACCATGCCGTTTGCGCTTCCATCAGATTTAAAGCCGGTATAACCCCTTCTTTAAATCCGAGGTCGGCAAAACGTAAGTTTTCTTCAGCTTTCTCCATATTGCGTTTGGATACGTTGAGTTGTTTGCCGGCTTCGTTTACTTTGTATGCGGACTGGTGAACCTGCAATTCTATTTTTTCTCGCGCGTTTTCAAGTTCCAGTGTTTTTATCAACGTTTCCGCCCGTGCGGAATTTTTCATGTGCGTGCCTTCCCACCATCCGGATAACGGAATTTTTACGGCTACGCCGAAATTATACATGCCGGCAAATTCGTTTTTATATCCGTAGAACGAGTTCGGGTTCATTACGATATAATTTGCCGTAAACGCTACGTTCGGCAGCATTTCTGCCACTACGATGTTTTCTTTTTTCTTATAGATTTTTGTCATGAGTTCGAGGCTTCTGAGTTCCTGCCGGTTAGAAAAAGCGACGTTTATGTCCGGGAACACGGCCTGTTCGCTGGTAGATATTTGTTCGGTATCTTCGTCGGCCAGTTTTATCGACGAAGCGAGTTCAAGTCCGCAGATTTGCGCCAGAAGCATATGCGAAAGCGCTAATCCGTTGTTTACTTTTGTTTGCGCCATCTCGGCTTCGTTAAGTTTCACTTTAACGGAGAGGCCGTCTACCCTGGTTGCTACGCCTTCGTTTATCATTGCGGTAATATCATTGTCCGTTTTTTTTAGCATCTCAACGTATTTATCGGCAAGATTCTTTTTGTTTTCCAACGAAACGATCTGCCAGTAAACTTCGTCTGTCCGGTAGATTACTTCGAAGAATTGCATGTTATTCATCGATTTGGCAAGCTCTTCGGCGTAATTTGCAATCTGATTGTGGACAATGATTTTCCCTCCCATGAATATAGGTTGAACAAATGAGAGATCTCCGAGCCAGATATTCCGGAAGTCAAGATGAGTAGCCTTTTTTATCTTCTCTTCAGTCGTTTGTAACGCTTGCGCCAGTTCCGGCATCGTCTGCAAGACAGGTGCTAAGGCAGGCAACAACGACGATGATAGCGATAATTCATTGTAGTCAATCAATTCGAGGTTTTTTTGATTGCGGATATAAGTCCCGGTGGCCGACAGTTGCGGGAAAAATTTTGTTCGCGCCGCTTTACGTTCCTGTTCCGCCATTTGTATTTTGGCGGTAGCGATTTTGAGATCTTTATTGTTCTCAATAGCTAATCGCCGGCATTGTTCCAGCGTTAAAACTTCTTGTCCGGAAATGTAAATTGAAAAAAACGGCAGAATGTATAATATAAATTTAATCTTCATATTTTATAGTTTATTGTTTGTTCGTTTTTTTGAATGCAAAGATATGGAAATATTAAGCAGATAGGAATGTTCATTTTTTCTCATAAAACATTCGTTTTTTTCAAAACATAAATGTTTTTGTTACGATAATATTTATTTTTGTCGAGAGAAATGAATGAGATACTACTTAATATCAAAATAAATTATGGAGCAAATGAAAACAGAACGTCAGAAAACGGAACATTCGGAAGCGGATTGTCGGGGGATGGCACATTCGATTGTCGATCATTCGGAGACGAGGAATTTGCAATCGACTCCTCCAAAGGCGAATTGTCCGGAAATAGATCGTCTGGATATCGAGAAATTTCTGGAAGGCCCTGAGGAGCGGCGTCAGGAAATCATACTGAAATATTTTGAGATATCAGGCGGAGGAGACAGCGACTTGGGGATCGAACATATACCGAAAATCGTAGAAGCGGGATTTGTAGCGATTTGTCTCAAGGGAGAATGTGAGTTGATGTTAGACTATATTGTTCATGAGTTCAAGGCCGGTCGGATGTGCGTCGGAGTTACGACTACTATTGTGCAGACGCTATGGAAAAGCGATGACTTCGAATGTGTTCTTCTGGCGACGAATCTGGAATTTATCCAGTATATAAATATGCCGTCTATCTCGGATTTATTTATCACAATACGCAGTAATCCGTGTATATCGCTTTCGGAGGAAGAAATAAAAGCGCTGCCGGCGTATTTCAAATATATAAAATTGATTTATGAAAGGAAAGAGCATATGTATCGCATGGAGATTATCAAGCAGCTAATACAGGTTTTGTGTTATGAAGTGGCATCTATATATCAGCGTGACCGGTTATTGGAAAAACGTGTTTTTTCGTATAAGGAATCTATCTTCCGTAAATTTGTGGAATTACTGTCTTTGGAATATAAAAAAGAACGCCGCGTAACTTATTATGCGGCTGCATTGTATCTTACCCCGAAAAATTTGTCGTATATTATAAAAGAGGTGTCCGGCCAAACGGCTGCCGAGTGGATTGACTATTATATAATGCACAATGTAAAGATTCTTCTGACAACAACAACTTTAACGGTACAACAAATTTCCGACCGCCTAAACTTTCCCAATTCTTCGTTTTTCACACAATATTTCAAACGGGCGACAGGCAGTACGCCGAAAGCGTACCGTAGCGCTGGCAAAAAGAGATAGAATAGCATAGTTATACGATAAATCCGATGGAGGATACTACATTGTACTCAGCCTTTCCAGGAGCGCTGCCCGGACGGTACGGCTAATGGGCAATTTGACCTCCCCGACACATACCTGGTTGCCTTCAACGTATGTGATATATTCGATGTTAACGAGATACGACCGGTGTATGCGAAAGAACGACTCGACGCCTAATTCGCTTTCCAGATTTTTGATTTGCGACAGTACCATCAGGCTCTGATCGGCAGTATATATTTTGGAGTATTCCCAGGCCGCTTCGACGTAACGGATGTCGCTGATTTTAACCTTTACCAGCCGGCGGTCGACTTTCAGCAGGATATGTGCGCGTTGCGTTATCGACAACTCTTGTGCGTTGCGTTTCAGCCGGATTGTTTCGGCAGCCGCATCAACGGCATCCGAGAACCGACCGAACGTAAAAGGTTTCAACAGATAGTCGATTACCCGGAGCGGATAACAGTCAAGCGCATAGTCTTGCGATGCGCTTGTGATGATCACTTCGCACGTATGCGTGACGGTTTGGAGCAACTCCACGCCGGTCATTTCAGGCATCATGATATCGAGAAACAGCAGGTCGCAAGGCGTCCGGTCGCATCCCCGGATGTAGTCGGCAGGGTTGCGACAGGTAGCCGTTAGTTGCAGGTCGTCGTGCCTGCCGATGTAATTTGTGAGCAGTTTGACGGCCATCATTTCATCTTCGATGATGATACACCGGATTTTGTTTACGTTCATAATGTTTTAATTTGAGGGTAAACCGGACGCTGTATTGTTGAGCGTCGCGGGTGATTTGTAGCGAATAGTTGTCGGGATAAAGTATGTCGAGACGTTTTCGGATGTTTTCGAGGCCGATTCCGCTATAGGGCGTCGTATGGTTTTGGCCGGACTGCGGAGGCAGAGAATTGGCGATTGAGAAATAAAAAGCGTTTTCGTCGACGTCGGCCACGATATGTATGTAGGCTTTCCGATCGTAAAGGATCCGGCTGTGTTTGTAAGCATTTTCAAGGAAGGAGAGGAGGATCATGGGCGCAATCTTGACAGGATGAAAATCGGCGGCTGCAATGAACGATATGTTGTGCGAATCGTCGTCGTCGCGATTAAATTCGATGTAGGAAGTCAGGTAGTTGATTTCTTTTTCGAGCGGGATATCATCGTCGTTACATTCGTAGAGCACGTAGCGCAGCAAGTCGGAGAGTTTCATGATTTTTTGTGGCGTATTGGGGTCTTCCAGATAGCTCATGGCATAAATCGTGTTGAGGGAATTAAAGAGAAAGTGCGGGTTGATACGCGCCCGGAGAAGTTCGAGCTGCGATTCGGTTTTTTCTTTCTTGAGCTGTTCGATTTGCATTTGGTGGCGGTGTGATTCGCGGCGATAGACGATAAATTCGCTGGCAAGGTAGGCGCTCATGTTGAAAGAGATGAAAAGGACGACGGAGAAGAGCGTATACCAGTCGTCAACGTTTCCCGACACGCCATAATATTGCCGGATCTGAGTCGCATATTCGATCAGTGTGTCGACGATGGAGAGCGCGACGACGAGGACTATGGACTTTATCCGGTAACCTTCGCCTTGCGGTTGCGCCTTGCGGTTATAGTAAATGTTGCCGTAAAAGATGACGGCTTGCGAAATGACGACCATCAAACTGTCCCACATGGCGAAACTGTGCGACAGTCTGATTTCGCCAACATAAAAGAAAAAGAATACAAACGCCCAGATTTCAAGGTGCAAGAAAGTTGTCTTTAGCCGATGATGCCGGCGAAAGTATTCTATAACATTGTTTATCAACCGTTTATTGTCTGTATAATGTTGCATCTGTTCGTATTTGTATTTGTCATTATGTTTTCAAGATGCAAATATAAGCGACAAAATATTATAAAAAGGCCATTTTGGAATAAAAAATGATATTTTATTTCGATAATATCATTTTTGTCAGAATACGCGGAAGATGCCGAGCGAGACGAAGAATCCTGCGTCGTAGAGTTCGTCGGGCAAGACTTTTTTGCTTAGCTGTCCGGCATAGTTGGCTTTTAGCGAGATTCCTGTGGCTTCGACCGGGAAATAAGTTAAACCGGACGTCAATAGCAGGTCTTTCATGCCGGACGGTTTGTCGGGCAGGAATCCCTGATATTCCCAACTTGCTTTCAACAGATAGTTCAGTGCGAATTTGGGCGCAAGCGTTTTTTCTCCTTTGGCGCCAACTTCGACATATACGTTGCGCGTCATACTTCCGTCGAACATTACTCCCCCGCGAGCGAAGGGGGTGAGCAAAGAGTTAAGCAGCGTTTTCTGCCCGCCTAGTTGTAGCTCTTTGTCGCTTTCCCAACCGAGCATCGGATAATTGTAAAGGCCGAGTGTGAGGTCGAAATCGGCAAAGGCGACAGGTATATACCAGGAGATGAAATGGTCTATTTCCGTAAATTCGGAGGCAGGGAAGTATCCCAGACCGTTTTCGTCGCTTTGCAGATTGTAATTGCTCCAGAGCAGATAGCCGAAATGCTTTCCGGTAATGTTGAGGTAGGGTTGGAGGACGAATCCGCTATTGTACGTCATGCCGTGAAAGATGTAGGCCGAACTTGCATCTATTCCGACTACAGTTGATACTTGCGCCGGGGCGCTTGTCAGGCAAGCGCATGTTGCCAGAGTGAAAAATAAGATTTTTGTTTTCATACGAAAAAAGAACTAAAATTAAATATGACTTATATGCTTCTGTATCGCTTCGTGCGATACGGGGTTTACGTAGCCCGACGTACAGATTAGCGTTGCCAGTTGCTCGATGGTCCAAACCATGCGATTGCGTTGTTCGGGCGGGAGGGGCACGGTGTATCTGACGGGCGGAAGTGCAAGGAAACAGATGCCGCCACCGTAAGGGGCGAGGCATAGTTCGATGCGGTTACCGTCCCGGCGGATCGTGAGGTCAAGCAAATCCAAGCCGTCGATCGCCTCGGCTAATTTCCGCTTGCCGTTCAGGAGCGAGGTCAGCGACAATATTGACGGATGTTTGCTTGTCGTTGCAAAAAGGGATGTCCGGCGGAAACGTCGTTGGAGGCCGATATTCCATCGGTCGTCACCGTCCGTTTCCCAGTATGCTTTCAGATTCAGATCATACATGCCGCCAAGGAATTTTTCCTTTTTTGAGAGTGTGGGTCTCAGCGACTTCAGTATTTGGGGAATACCGGAGAAACCGTCTTCCCCAAATGTTCCCCAGCACGGCATGAAGTAACGGTAAACGCCGTTCATACATTCCGTTCGGCTGTCGCTTTTCGATGATAGTCCGAATTTAAGCATGGTAGTTGTCTTTCTTTAACGATTCTGCTTTTACGCGGTAGTCAGCGAGATCGGCAGCCGCACCTTCGTACGTGCCGGCCGGTTCGATCTCGACGTTTTCCATTCGCGTTTCCAAATCCCATTCCTGCCGGGCTTCGTCCATAGACAAGGGGCTGAAAAGTTTCGTTCGGGTGACGTATTTCAGCCACAGTACGGCATATGCGGCGGCAATGAGTATCATGATTCCTGCTATTTTATAGATAGGCGCAGCCAGTTCGGGCAACGGTGCGATGTGAAGTATGCAATAAACCATGCCTATGATGCCGACGATTTGCGGGATGGGGTAGAAAGTCGCCTTATAAGGGCGTTTTACATCAGGGTAGCGTTTGCGGAGGATTATTACGTTAGCATGCGCAATGATGTAGCACAGGAACCATGAGCAGCAAGCGGCCATGATGAAAATGATCAGGTTTTCGGCTTCGGCTACTCCCCCGACAAAAAACAACCCTGTTGCAGCCCCCATAAACAGAATGCCATACACCGGCGTCCGGAAGTTTTTATGTATGTATCCAAAGAATCGCGGCAGTTCGCGGTTGATTCCCATCCCGTAGAGGATGCGAGGCACGACGCCGATCACGGTGTTCAGCGTACTCAGACTCGCGCTAATGGACACGATGGCGAAAAGCAGCAGGCCTTCTTTGCCTAATATAGCTTCCGCTACCAGCAGATGTGGCGTGTTGGACGAAAACAGATCTTCCATAGGCACATATTTCAACGAAGCGAACATATAGACGATGTTCACCCCGAAAATAAGCAGCAAGCCGATAATCATGGCACGGGGGAGATTCTTGCCGGAGTTGACAGTCTCTTCGGCCAGCGGACAGACATATTCTATCCCGATATAGAGCCAGACGGCCATGGCGGTTAATCCCAACACGTCCCAACCCATCGGATTGAAAGGCATTTCAGGCAGTGCGGGCGCTACCCGTCCCAGCCCTGCCATGCCGATGACGCCAAGCGCCGTAAGTATCACCATCATCGTGACGGTGAAGACAATTTGAAATTTGGCAAAGATGTCGATGCCGATGATGTTGGTAGCCATGATGATGACCAATAGCGTGACTCCCCAAAAGATAGGCGGAAATAGGGCAGTGAAGTTTTCGCTCAGCATAGTACTGGCCACCGCCAGCTCCGTGGGGGCCGCCAGCAGGTTGGGAATCACAAAGCCGCTGATGGTAGCGACTACAGCCGGCAAGGCGCCCATCGCCACCCGCGTGTAGGAGCGTATTCCGCCTGCCGAAGGTATCATGCAGGCAAGTTCGGCATACGATTGAGCTGAAAAATGCTGGAGCACCCAAGCGCAAAACATGGCGATGATAAACCCGGCGCCGGCGATTCCTGCGCCTTGTCCGAGCGTTATGAGCGTGCTGGACGCTACGACCAATCCTACTCCTACGGAGAGGCATGACCAGAAGCCTAGTTTCTTTTTAAATTCTTGTTGTACCATAATTTATTGTTTAGAGAGAAGCGACTTCATTGAGCGATTCGATCAGGGCGTCGCACGATTTTTTTATTAAGTCTCTGGTGATGGTAAGCGGCGGCATGAAGCGGAATACGTTGCCGTATCGGCCGCAGGGTACCATGATTACACCATTGTTGAGCAGGACGCCGATCAGACGGCCGACGGTCTGACCGTCGAGCGGCTGTTTCGTCGTTTTGTCCGCCACGAGTTCGATGCCGATCATGAAGCCTTTGCCACGTACTTCGCCGATGAAGGGCGTTGTTGTCTGTGCCTTTTTCAGATAGTCGAGCGTTTCTGTGCCGACGGTAGACACGCGGCTGAGCAGGGCGCGGTCGTTTTCGGTCAAGATATCGATGTTGGTCATACAAGCGGCGGCGGCCACACCGTTGGCGGCGAAAGTGTTGGGCTGGCTTCCGTCTTCGATGCATTTTGCAAGGTCGCGCCGGATGCTGCATCCGGCCATGGGCATGTCGCTTCCCATACCTTTCCCCCAAGTGAGGATATCGGGGGTAACGGAGGTGTGTTCAAGTACCCACATTTTTCCGGAACGCCCGGCTCCGGCCTGTACTTCGTCGTCGATATAAAGGCAGCCGTTTTTTTCGCAGGCGGCTTTCACACGTTCAATGAACTGTGGCGAGAGTGGGATGTATCCGCCTTCACCCTGAATAGGTTCGAGGATAACGGCAGCTACGTCGTTAGCACCGGTGTAAGGTGTGTTGAGCAGCGTGTCCAGGTAATCGGCGCACATGTTTTCGCACTCTTCCATGCTGTTTACTTTGAATGGGAAACGGTAATAGTAGGGGAATAGGGCGTGGATGACGCCAGGCACTTTCAGTGTTCCTTTGCGATATTGATCGCCGGTAGTGAGGCTTCCTGAACTGGTCCATATACCATGATAGGCGCCCTGGAAGGCGACAAACTGCGATCGACCGGTAATTTTACGCGCAAATGCCATAGCGGTCTCCACTGCGCCGCTACCGGTTTGGGTAAAATAGGTGATACAATTGTTTCTCAGTCCGTTGGGCATGATCGAGGCCACTTTTTCAGCAAGGAGGGTGCGATGCTTGCTTCCCAGATCGGAGGCGTGCATGATTTTGAACATCTGTTCGCGCATGGCTTCGATCACCCGAGGATGACAGCGCCCAACCGAACTGACGGCTACGCCTGCCGTGATGTCGATCAGAATGTTGCCGTCGACGTCTTTGACGGTCGATCCTCTGGCTTCTTCGTAAATGAAAGGCAGGCGTCCACCGCCGCGCGCCATGGATTCGGTTTCTTCCGAACGTCGTAAATACTCAAGCGTTTTCTGTCCCGGTACTACGGTTTTCAATAAGGGGGCTTCACTGTAATTCAGTTTCGCCAATTCTTCTTCTAAAATATTATTTACTGACATATCCGTATGATTTAATTGTTTTACATAACTGTTGTTTTTGAAGTTTTCAGGCTACGGCTAATGCTTCTTTTACGGGTTGATATACGATTTCTCCATCCAGCACATTGATGCCTTTAGCCAGAGCGGGGTTTTCGGCTGTAGATTTCCGCCAGCCTTTGTTTGCGATAGCCAGGGCGTAGGGCAAGGTAGCATTGGTGAGAGCCAGTGTAGAGGTGCGGGCTACGGCTCCGGGCATGTTTGCGACGCAATATTGAATAACGCCATCGACTGTGAATACGGGATTTTGATGTGTGGTGGGATAGGATGTCTCAAAACAGCCTCCCTGATCAATAGCGACGTCGACCATTACCGAGCCTTTTTTCATCTGTGCGATCATCTCGCGGGTGACTAATTTGGGGGCTTTAGCTCCGGCAAGCAGTACGGCTCCGATCACGAGGTCAGCCTCTTTGAGTTTTTCCAGTAGAGTGTAAGGGCTGCTCACAAGTGTTTTGCAGTTGGCGGGCATCACATCGTCAAGATAACGCAGACGCTGGATGTTCATGTCGAGTATGGTTACATCAGCGCCCATGCCGCAGGCTATTTTGGCGGCGTTTGTACCAACGATTCCACCGCCGATCACAAGTACCTTACCCGGCGCTACACCCGGTACGCCTCCCAGAAGGACGCCGTTGCCGCCCTGGGGCATTTGCAAAAAACGGGCGCCTTCCTGGATTGACATTCTACCGGCGATTTCACTCATTGGTTGCAGAAGAGGTAACCGTTCGTCGGCGGTTTGAACCGTTTCATAGGCAATGGCTACACATTGAGAAGATTGCAGGGCTGCGGCCTGTTCGGGGTCAGCAGCTAAGTGTAAATATGTGAATACGATTTGTCCTTTGCGGAGGAGTTTGTATTCGGAAGGTTGGACTTCTTTTACATGCATCACCATTTCGCCTGCTGCAAAAAGTTCTTCGGGCGAGGCGACCGATACGCCTCCTGCTTGCCGGTATGCTTCGTCCGAAAAACCGCTACCTTCGCCGGCGCCTGTTTCAACCAGTACTTTATGCCCATGTTGGACTAAGAGGTCAACTCCTGCAGGAGTCATCGCTACCCGCTTTTCTGCAGATTTTGTTTCTTTTAATACGCTAATTACCATCTTTTATAAATTTATGTGTTATGTGATATTTATTTATGTTGTCTTCGATACAACGGAACAAAAGTAGGGCATGAATCGTTGGGAAAATAATTTTTTCAATGAACTGCTCAAAATATCATATAGATTGTATATTTTTCATATACGAAGCGTAATGTCACTAAAAATAATATTTTAACGTCATTTTAATGTTAAATATTGATTTATTGTTGCAATAAGATTTTTTTTGATAGGAGGGGCTTTATTATACGTCTGATTACAAGATAATTACGTGAATTGACAGGCCGGGTTGGGTGAAATAGCTGCTGTTTTTCAATGCCTTGTATCTCCGTAATTGTGGTGAGCCGGATACTATTTTTATGAATACCGGATATTTCGCCTATAATGATTATCTTTGTAACCAAAATAAACATATCCGTAAAATGAATTTATTAAATTTCACGGCCCAATTTCCAGATGAAGCGAGTTGTAGAGACAAGTGGAAAGAATACAGAGAGCAGGAGGGGGTAGTTTGTCCCATGAAAAAAGCGATTTTCGTATGCCTGTTATGGTTTGCCTGCCTCGTTGCAGCGTATTCACAAATGACGTACCCGGTGTATGTCCAGACCCTGTTGATACCGCCCTATACGCCTCATATACCGGCTTATTACACAGGCTTGCAGGAGAAAATGAGGGTGACGCTTATTAACCTTGATGCACAGCAACCGCTGCTGAGGGTCTACCTGCGAATGAGAATCGTCTCTTCTGCATTTTCGCTGGTCAACCCGCCGGAAGCCTACACGCCGACGATAGAACTGCCCTCCGGATTGTCGGTGACGCTTTCACGGGATGACCTGGCGCCCTATTTCAGCCGGAATAACCTGCGCACAAGCGGCCTGCTCTCCGATTTCAACCGCACGCAACTCCTGCCCGACAATTTCTACCGCTTTAATTTCGACGTTTACGAAGCTACGACCCACCGGCTACTCAGCAATCCCAACATGGGCTTTGCCATGGCCATGATCGCTGCCGGTGACCCGCCGGTTCTCAACCTGCCCGAAAAGGGAGCAAAAATAAAAGAAAGCGCCATCCCGTCTATCTTCTTCTCGTGGACGCCACGACATATGAACTCGCCCGCCGTCGCCTACAACACGGAATATGAATTTACGCTCGTGGAGATTTATGACAAACATGCGCCGCCGGAGAGCGCTTTCATGTATTCCAGGCCGCTGTACACGGAAAGGGTGCGCTCCACGAGCTTCATACATACCGCCGCACAGCCGATGCTCCTGCCGTGGATGCGGTATGCATGGAGGGTACGCGCCGTTGCGCGAGAAGGCATCGACGACGTCAGCATCTTCAAAAACGACGGCTACAGCCCCATTTTTTACTTCGACTATGTATCGGACTGTAATACGGTACAGATATGCGGCGCCGTTTACGAAAGAGGGTGCGTAAACATCACGTGGAATGACGTGGGGGTGATGGAATATACCGTCGAATATCGCAGGAAAGATTCCGAAAAGTGGTATACGAGCCGCAATGTAGCGCCCGGTATGTGCGAAATATACAACCTCCGGTACGGTGTGGAATATGAATACCGCATCGGTACGCGCTGTATGATAAACGACGACTTCGTCTACAATGACATCAAATCTTTCCGAATCCCCGACAGTGAAGAACGGCAGCCGAACTGCGGCATCCTGCCGGACGTCAGCCTGAGCAACCGGACGCCGGCAACGGAACTGCCGCCGGACAAACCCGTGAAGGCCGGCGACTTCCCGGTGTTCATCACTAAAGTAAGCGGGACGGGGACATTCTCCGGCGAAGGCTACGTTAGGATCCCCTACCTTCGGAACGCACAGGTCGCCGTCACGTTCAGCAATATCGTCGTCAATACCGACAACCAGCTGCTATCGGGCTTTTTCGAGACGAAGTACGACGCCGAAAACCCCAACCTGCTATTGGACATCGACAAAACGCTCACGGGTGGCAGCGGCGTGGGCGACATACGCAGCGGCGAAGAGCGCGCCGCCTTCGACGTGGATTACGTCCTCGACCCTAATATTCCGGCAAAGCCGCCTGTCGCCGACGACGGCGAAGATCCGATCAGGGATGCAAACGGCAACTACATCTTCACAAAAGGCGAAAACGGCAAATATCAACTCGTCTTAACCGACAGCGAAGGCAATGAACATACCCTCGAAACCGATGAAATACCCTTTACTGTGACGGACGGAAACGGAAACACTTTCGAAATAGGAGAAAACGGAACGGCAAAGCCGGTATCCTCCGCTTCCGACATCCGCCTGCCGGCAGAAGAGAAGGAGACGCCGCACCCGGAACTGGCTGTCCTGCAGTTCGAGGAAACGGCGAACACGAAGTTTGCCCTCGACCCCTACAGGGATGTTTATGCCAAAGTGACGGAATATTTCCTGAAATACAAGCCGACGAACGAAGACATGATCGCCTCGGCCAAGTTTATGACGCCCGGCGCAAGCGACGAAATATTCGTACGTATCCTGTCGTCGGGCAACGGCTTTGCTCCCGAAAAGGTGCATTTCGTCACAGACAAAGGAAAGGACTACAATGGCGTTTACGACGAAGAGAAGAGGGTATGGACGCTTACCCTTGTCGGAGGAGAGGCGGACGACGGACAGCATCTGTACGCCGTCATGGAAACGGCTCCCGGCGAGTATGCCACGCTGGCGCGGCTGAATATCTACACATACACGCCCAAATCCATTAACGTAAAACTCATTCCCGTCAATGGCTTTACCAACGGTTTTACGAAGGAAAACGTATCGCAGGAACTGAACGCCATTTATAACAGGGTCGGCATCAACTGCGAAGTGGAGATGACGCCGGACTTCGAATACGAACCGCTGACGACGGGTGAGTTCAACGTCGAGGGCAGCGGCCTGTTCTCAACGCTGACGGACGACATGGCAGACCTGAACATGGCTTATCTGCAAGCACACCCCGACGAGGAAGCCCTCTGCCTGTTCCTCATCAAAAACGTGACGGGAGCGGAAGGCGTGGTCGGCGACATGCCGCGCGGATGTCAGTTCGGATATCTCTTCGAGGGGGCAACAGCACAAACCATTGCCCATGAAATCGGTCACGGCATCTTCCGCCTAGACCATCCCTTCGACCGTGCCAATGCCGCCAAAAGTTTCGACCATGGCGACCTGGCCGACAACGTCATGGAATACCCGCCACATGCCGGAGAACGGTTCGTCAAACTCCAGTGGGACGCCATTCACGCGCCGGGACTTGTCATAGGACTGTTCGAAACGGATGAAGATGCGATGAGGAAAGATGAAAGCAAACGGAGCCAAATAACACGGTTCATGTATGCGATTAAAAATGTCATTCAAAAAAATTACCGGATGAATTTTACAGACACTGAATTTTTGAGGACAGATGATATCATGGTTTTAAATTCAAAGGAAAATTATTCCGTAAAGGCAGATCATGTTTTTTATGGCGAATCGCTATCCGATTATTTTGAAGAAGTAGAACTTAAACTGCTCTTCGATGCAGCAAAACAACTAAGCAGTTTGCCCAACGAATTATCCTCTTTATCGCAAAATGCAGTAGCTTACAAGTCCTGGTTCGTTAAAGATTTGGATGTCGTGATTGCCTTTGTTTTCAAACAGGAAACAGATATTTCCGTATTTACGAAGTTTTTGGGAGAAAAAGATATATTGACTCCTCCTCAATCCTCTACACGGAAAGCCTTTTTTGTACATGGTACATCTTCCGATCCTGAACGCTGGATGGAACACCCGCTGACAGAGAAAATCTTACTTTGTATTGCCAATACCGACAAATACGATGACAGATTCAGCTGGCAGGAACATAATCATCTAACAAATACTATTATTGACAGAAACAAAGCAGCTCTGGACCTGACAAATTACATCCTCAAAAATTCTCAAGGATTTAATGAAGTTGTATTAATTGGACACAGTCATGGTGGCAATGTATCTTTACAGGCAGTCAACCAGCTTGTAAATAAAGGCAAAACGGTGTTTTTAATCACGACATCTACTCCTGCATACAATGCAGAAACCATAGAAATTTATGACCGTAATTTACAAAATTGTGAGTTTATAGGAGAATCGGTCAAATCAACAGTTTCTCCTTCCGGAGGAATTAATACACAAACAACTTATGTATTTAAAAATCCGGAAAATCCGATGAATACAAAAGTGAAAAAGCATTTACATTTATGGAATAAAGATGATTTGGTCGCAGGGCCAATAGCTGGAGATGATTATTACAAATCAAACGGAATTACTGAGAATGTTGAAATACCTGCAGGAGATGAATACAAAGACTCTGCAGTTCAGGTCAAACACCTTATTGATGGAAATTTTATGGATATTATTAATCTGGAATTTATAAATGCACATGGGCTCGACTCCAACAGACCTCAATTAATCTATCAGATGTTTTTAAATGGTAAAATAAAATCGATAAAATGATCAAAATGATGAAAGATTGCAATAAATACATGATGTTCTTTTGCTTAATATATATAATTACTATCATTATGGTTATCAGGAATATTTCAATATATTCGTATGCAGTTTTCTTTATAATCCCTTTTTATATGACAGTTACAGGTTTGGTTTCTGTTTTGTTGCTCATAAAGAAAAAAAGAATACTCAGAATGACATATATAATAATTTCTATTATCTTTTATTTCCTGTTTGTTTTAAATGCTGAATTTAATCTGTTTGTTTGGAGTGGAGCGATTGCAATACCTTTATTATGCAGTTGGGTGATAGCGATTTTTACCAGGAGAAAAAAAGTGTATATTGAATTTTGGGGCTTGTATTTTAATTTTTTTGTAAGCATTTTAAGCGTTTTGTTCTTTTGGTTAACAAATGTATGATGGATTGGATAATTGTACTACCTAATGACGTAAAAGGGTATAAATCATGAATCATACTTATCATACAAGTGATTATCGTTCTTTCTATAAGGCGAAAGAAATCGACGTCACGTTTAACAGCCGGCAAAATGAAAGCATCCATATCTATTATACCGACGGTAATTCCGTTTTCCCGGTTTATATCGTTGAAATAACAGGCGTCATCCCCAATATTGCTTATAAACAGGGAGACAAAACGGATTATATCATAAAAGAAATACATCCTTACGGGAATACCAATGAAGTTGAATTATCCGGAAGCACGGTGGCGTTGCGTCCGCTTTTCATTACTAAGCAGGAACAGAATTTGGGGATCGATGATGTTGAACCCCTGCTCGAGAGAAACATTTATTGTTCCCAACTGGTTGATTCCATTACATGGGACGGTGAACGGCACGATGTTGATAACTCTTTAGACTGGATTGAATATTCATTAAAAGCGAAAAAACACGTTTATGAAACAGTCGCGGGAGGAACTTCAATCAAAGGGGTTGTCAGAACGTCCGCTTTTTCTCCATTTGTCACGGTGACAAGAAGCACATCCAACGAAGAAACAGGTTACTACATAGAAGATTACTATTCAACCGCTATTGGCGGTATTTCAAACCGTACATCGCTGAGGGATGAAAACGGCACCATGAAGGGCGGCGGATTCGAGGTGTTGGGAACGGACTATAAAATACCGATTGTACATTACAAAAATCCATGCACCGTAAAACTGCTCCTTACCAACATTCTACAAAGCGAGAATCCAAGTCCGCTGCAGTACAAAATCGGAGAACGTAATGCCGTACTCGGAACGGAATTTACCCTGCAAATGCCTCCGAACGGTACGATTCTGGATATTAAGGACGTCGACGGCAATATCAGGGGAAAGATAGAGTTCCGGCAGGTTACGGAACCGCTGCTTTCCCCAACCCTGAATATCGTTACGCTTAACACAGACAATACGGAGGTAAACTTCTCTACCGTTATCAATGATCTTAACGCTGTTTACAATACCATGAACGTAGCGTGGCAACAGGGA
>JAIRMH010000079.1 GCA_031258835.1 Tannerella sp. | reverse complement strand
GAGTGGGCGTGCGCATCGATTATGTAGCAGAACCAACCATAGAAAGTATAAAAAAAGGTATTGATATTGCATATGAAAAAGCCGTTGAGATTGCCAAATTCTGAATTGAGGGAACAGGTATGCCCGGTCTGCAAATAGTGAATTCGGATCCGTCCGATCCCGACATCCATCAGGACATTATCGACGGAGGAATCCTGAAAATCATAATGGGCAACAAACCCAATTACAATTACGGCAAAAATCCGATCCACCGCCCGCAAGCTGGAGGGGATTAATATGTCTTTATAAATTTCAGTCTTGCAGGAAGTCAGTAACATGAAAAATGGCAGTTTATCGGTGAATTTATGTCAATCCTGGATATAACTGCGTGGAAGTAAGGTGTTGGCTTTTGGATACTCAAAAATTTCATGTATATTTGCAGTATGTTTAACATGACTGTAACAGGAGAAATCAAAATGGAAGTGTTTATTCAATTGAAAACTAATTTAAAATAAGAGAAATGAAAACAAGAAGAGTAATTATGGGATGGTTGTTGTTATCATCCATGACAATCACCCTGTCGGCTCAGGATGCCGCCAAGTATGAGATTGAATCGGCCATTATCAAAAAGGAAATAACGATGATGGGGCAGAAACTTAACGCAATCTGGTACATCGACGAATTTGGGCGGAAAGAATCTGTGGAGATAACGATCAAGAACGGTATAGCACAGGGCGTAGATAAACATATCCGGACATTAATGGAAGGAACGTCTGTTGTCACAGTCGATTTGGACATGAAAGTCGGCAACCGGATGGAGTTGCCCGAAAAGCCGGTAAACTACCTGCAGCTCACTCCTGAAATCACCGAGAAGTACAATATTCAGGAAAACGGCGAAGAGGAAATCGCCGGGAAGAAATGCCGGAAGTATTCGCTGGAACTCTCGCAGATGGGACAAACAATGCAGGTAAAAGCGTGGGTGTGGAAAGGCCTTGTGCTGAAATCCGAAACATCTGCCGGCAGCATGGCAGTGGTGGTTGAAACGGCAACAGAAATAGAAGAAAACGCCTCCGTATCGGACGATAAATTTATAACGCCTGCCGGCGCTGTGATAAAATAATGATTTGCTGCCGGTGCATCCGGCAACAAAAAGCGGCGTGTTCCTGACATGCAGTCGTTTTTTTATGGAAAAATATATCGGGGCATTATTTCTGTTCGGATACGGTGTGTATGAGCGGTTATTACGCGGCCGTTGATATATTACATTACTATACAACAAATGCGGAGAATGTAGGCTTCATGCGACTTCGAGACTATTCGGGCGATATATTATTGCATCGTTTATATCAGTTGGAAATAGTATATAAGTACTGATTGACGAACGCTTAATAAATCGCTTAAAAAAACGATAATAATTTTTTTTCCATTTTTTTTCGGGATTAAGTGTTTTTTTAAGCGATATTTTAATAGGTCTGTTTTTTATTTGCAGCAAAAAATAGAATGTTAGATATCTCATGAAAAAATTGTATCCCGAAATATATTATCTATTGACCGCCCCGGTCGGATTGTTTTTTTGTTTTTTGCTTTTCACAGGCAAACGACGAAACGGGTTGGCCGGTATTCATTCATTTGTAATAAACTCAACAGGAGATATGAATATCCGGTTTATGAGAGCAATTAACGAACATTATGAGCATATAGTTACCCCCCCCCCCCCCCCCCCATATGCGTCTGATAATCAGCATTATATAAGCAAATTTGGCGCTGGTGCATGGACTGCCGGCGTTGGGAGTTTTAACCTTTTTGTTATACACCATCGGATATCGACTTGGATTTTCCGTGTATTACCTCGTGCGCCTACTCAAGAGGCGCTGGAAAATATATCCTTTTCATTGGCGCATAGCCGTGAATGAAAAGGATATATACATTATTATATATTCATGAAAACATATTTTAGAACTAATTTTAATGAAAAACAAATGGTACGAATGAAAAAGATTTTGATTGTTTTGTCGGCATTGTTTGCCTGCTTTGTATTTGCACTGCCGGGCAATGCTCAAACCAGGACGGTAACAGGCGTCGTAACGGATGAAAACGGCGAAGATGTTATTGGTGCGACAATTCGTTTGGTCGGGACATCCCGGGGAACGGTAACGGATGAAAACGGCAGTTTTTCCATTGATGTGTCGGAAAATGCGGTATTACAGGTCTCTTATGTGGGATATGTAACTCAAAGTGTCAGAGTGGGAACTTCTTCCACGTTGAATATCAAGATGACGGTCGATGAGACAACGTTGGAAGAGGTCGTAGTGGTCGGTTACGGTACGCAGCGGAAAGCGACGCTTACCGGCGCCATATCCGCTATTAAAAGTGATGAGCTTGTCATCACTAAAAATGAAAATGTAGTCAACATGATGACCGGAAAATTGCCGGGCGTCCGTGTCTGGCAAAAGAGCGCCGAGCCTGGTAATTTCGACAGGACGAAGTTCGATATCCGCGGTTTTGGTGAACCGCTTATCGTGATCGACGGCGTTCCGCAGGGAAATGAGGTATTCAACAGGATGGATCCGAACGAAATAGAAAGTATTTCTGTCCTGAAAGACGGAACGGCTTCTATTTATGGCGTGCGTGCGGCAAACGGCGTAATACTTGTCACAACCAAACAGGGAGGCAATGAAGGCAAATTCGAGATTGGCTATCAGTATAACTACGGATGGCAAAAGTTCCTTTATATGCCCGACAACGTGGATGCCGTCGACTGGATGATATTGAGGAATGAGCAGTGGAAAAGAGACTTTGGCGGGAACTTTGTCGCTCAAAGAACGCCTCCTTTCCTGGATGCGGATTTTGCCATGTACGAGAGCGGCGAACTTAAGTCGGTGAACTGGTCGAAGGAAACGTTGAGGGAAGCTGCGCCTCAGCAGCAACACAATGTGAGTATTAACGGGTCAAGCGCCAAGATAAAATATTTCTTTAACTTGGGTTATCTAAATCAGGACGGCATACTGCGTTCGGACGATATCAATTATAAACGCTGGAATTTCCGCTCAAACAACAGTATCGAAATTATGAAAGGTTTGCGCGCCCAGGTGAACGTGTCGGCATACATGGATAACAAAATGGCGCCGCGAACGGACTTATGGACGATATTCAAAGCGGCTTGGAATGTTCCGTCAAAATACCAGGTATATGCAAACGGCAATCCCGAATATTACGATTATGAAAACCGGCACGACAATCCGGTTGCCTGGACTTACAGTGATGTAGTCGGTTACAGAGATAACAAAAAGCGCAACATTCAGGCGCAGGGCGCGCTGGAATGGGATATTCCCCATGTAGAAGGACTGAAAGTGAAAGGTATGTATAATTTCCACTTCAATCATTCCACGGAAAAGGAATACAATCACGCTTTTTATCTTTATACATACGACCCGCAGGAAAAGATGTATAACGGGACAGCGCTACAGTCGCCGTCTTTTGTCGCCCGCAGATACTGGGAAAGCACAACGAAACTGTTTCAGGTATCGTTAAATTATAACCGTAAATTCCTGAACGTACACAACGTAGACGCCCTTCTGTTGTATGAAGAAACGGACGGACAGGGCGAAAACTTCGAGGCGAGGAGGAATGTTGAACTGGAATTGCCTTATATCGCGGCCGGCGTGGACACAGACCAGCGAGGATCCGGCGGATTCCCGTGGCACGATGTGCGGAAAGCTGTTGTCGGGAAATTTATGTATGGATATTCGGATAAGTATCTGTTTGATTTTAACTTCCGGTATGACGGTTCCAGCAGATTTTCGCCAAAGAAACAGTTCGGGTTTTTCTCGGGCGGTTCGTTAGGTTGGCGCATCAGCGAAGAATCGTTTATTAAGGATCGTTTTGATTTCATCAACAACTTCAAGATAAGAGCTTCCTATGGCGTGATGGGCGACGATAATGCGTTAAACTTCCAGCATGTGGCGGGATACAACTATCCCAATAACGGTTATATCTTCAACGGTTTATATGTGAGCGGCATACAGTCGCGCGGTATGACTAACGAGTATCTTACGTGGTACACGGCAAAGACGACGAACTATGGAGTTGATTTTGATTTGTGGAACGGCAAACTGGGGGGAACATTCGAATACTTCGTGCGGAACCGTGACGGACTGTTTGAACGGAAAAATTCGCAGTTCCCGGGATCCGTCGGCGTCGGACTTCCGCAGGAGAATCTGGAAAGCGACCGCACGTTTGGTTATGAACTGGAACTAAACCACCATAATAAGGTCGGCGACGCCATTTATTCCATAGGAGGGCATATAGCTTATTCCCGCAATATGAGGCGCTACGAAGATCAGAATCCGTTTGGAAACTCGTATGACGAGTGGAGAAACTCGTTGCAGTATCGTTACTCTAACGTCTGGTGGGGACGGGATTATGCAGGCCAGTTCCAGAACTACGACCAGATTTACAATCACACGATTAATACCGGCGGCGGTAATCAAAATATCGTGCCGGGCGATTATTACTATGCAGACTGGAACGGCGACGGCTTTGTCGATGGGCAGGACGACCATCCGATAGGAATCTATACTATGCCTCTTATTAATTTCGGTTTAAATATCGGCGCCGAATGGAAAGGAATCGATTTGAACGCGCTCTTCCAAGGGTCGACGCTGTTCTGGGTAAGATATGAAGAACAATATCACGAACCGTTGAGTTACGGAGGTAACGGCGCAATGATCCGCTTTCTTGACCGATGGCATACCGTTAATCCGGAGGACGACGTCTTTGATCCGAATACACAATGGGTCTCCGGTTATTATGCCTCCATGGGTTCGCCGCTGGAAGACGGTACACGCGCCGTCCAAAACGCATCATACGTGAGGCTGAAATCTCTCGAACTGGGATATACCATACCGAAGAAATACCTCCGGCCGGCCGGGATAGAAAAGCTCAGAGTGTATGTTAACGGATATAACCTGCTGACATTTACAGGTCTGAAAAACTATGACCCCGAACATCCGGGCACGACGGTAAACAATGACGACTGGAACAATTCGCAGGGCGGATATTACTATCCGAACAACAAGACGTTTAACGTAGGATTTAATGTTTCATTCTAAAAAAAACAATTAAGATGAAAAAAATAATATCAATATTTGGAGTAGTTTGTCTGATGTTTTCGGCTTGCCAGAGTCTGGATGTGCCGCCGTTGAACATTATCACGGACGACGATTTGCTGACAAACGAAATCGGACTGAAAACGTATATGGCCAACGTGTACAGGAATTTACCGATCGAAGACTTTTACTACCGTCCCGGAAATGGTTTCGGACGTGACTGGCAACAATTTTATGCACTTGGCGGTATTTGCGGAGAATTATTAGGCCCGTTCTGGGGCAATTCCAACGAAAACGGATTTGGTTACTGGGACAATGCCTATACATGGATTCGCAATATCAACCACTTGATTGAAGTGTTGCCTGCGACGGCTCAGGGCATGATACCGGAACAGTCGTATAACCACTATCTCGGCGAAGCTTATTTTTGCCGCGCTTTCATCTATTTTGCACTAGTAAAAAGGTATGGCGGCGTTCCGTTGATTGACAGGGAACAGAACTATCCCGAACAAAGCCTCGAAGAATTGCAACTCCCTCGTAGTAAGGAAGCAGATTGCTGGCGGTTTATCGGCGAAGATCTGGATGAAGCCGCCCGCTTGATGGGCGAGACGAGCGAACGCGGACGCGCTAACCGTTATACGGCGCTGGCGATAAAGTCGCGCGCCATGCTTTTTGCCGGTACGATTGCCAAATATGGAGCCGACAATTTTGTGGAAGGTGAAGCACGCGACCAGGGTATTGTCGGTATTCCGGCTTCCGAGGCGCAAGGATTTTTCCAGCAGGCTTACGATGCGGCAAAAGCCGTTGAAGGACATGTAAGCCTCTACAAAAAGAGATTTTCGGACAGCTATGACGATAAAATCGCCAATTATGTAGAACTTTTCCTCGACAAAGACAGTCCCGAAAACCTGTTGATTCGCGAATATTCTCTCTCATCGAATACGGCGCACAGTTGGGATGCGACGCTGACATGCCGCTATATGACGGCTGACGGCCTGTCGCGAGCCTATCCTAACTACGAGCTGATGCGTCTCTTCGACGGTGGAAATATTAATGTCGTGGACGACGACGGTTATCCGATTCGTTTTGAAAGACGCGGTGATATTCGTAGTGGCGTTGAACCGCGTTTGCGCGCCATTGTCTATTTTCCCGATGATGAGTTGCGAGGATTGACTTTCGACATCCAACGTGGTATTTATGACCATTTCGATCGGAAAGCGGCAGACGAAGTGGTAACGAGTGTAAATGACCGCCGCGGGCTTGAACTTGCTTCCGGATCCAATATCGTATATTCCAAAGATCCCAATATGAGGGTCATCGGACTTTGCGGCGTCAATACAAGTCCCGACGGAGACAATACGCGTTCCGGCTTCTACATGCGTAAATATATCGATTATAACAAGCCTAAGGATGATTGTGGCTTGTATCGGAGTACGACGCACTGGATCGCTGTCCGGTATGCGGAAGTCTTGCTGAACCGCGCCGAAGCCGCCTTCGAACTGGGGATGAAAGATGACGCGGCTAACTGCATCGACGAAATACGCGAAAGAGCCGGCGCTAAATTAGTAGACCGTGCGGTCTTCAACAATGATCCGACGGAAAACGGCGTTATCGTCGAAAATAACGGTCGCGACATTATCCGTAACGAACGACGTAAGGAACTGGCGTTTGAAAATCATTACTGGTGGGATCTGCGCCGTTGGAGAATCGCCGATAAAATGATGGACAATACTATTTATAACGCCTTATATCCGTACTACATTTACGATGAACGGAAATATATCTTCCTTGACGAAGAACAGGCTTATACGAATAACAGGTTTACATTTAACAAGCGCTTTTACTATGAGGGTTTACCCGGAGGTGAATTGAATAAAAACCCGAATTTGTATCCGAACAACCCGAATCACTAACAATAAATTATATACAAGATGAAAAAAATATTTTCAGGAATATTACAACTTTGTCTGGCGCTGGGTTTTTGTGCCTGCGACTATGACAATTTCGACGAGCCGTCGGCAAGGTTTTCCGGCAGAATCATTGATTCGACAACGGGCGAAAACTTTATTATGACGTCGAACGGACTCGAACTGAGGATGTGGGAAACAAGTTGGAGTAGTACGCCCAGCCCGCGATCCATTAATGTAAAAGACGACGGTACGTTCAATAATAACAAATTGTTTGGCGGGACGTATGATGTGTTGCCTTACAACGGCGCTTTTTGGCCGGTAAGGGATACGACGATAGTGACGCTTAAAGACGGCGGCCATACGACGCAGGATTTTACGGTAACACCTTACCTGAAAGTCCGTATTGTCGATTATAACTTGAATGGACGGACGCTCGTCATTTCAGGAAAATTAGAAGCTCCGATTGTCGATGGAATGCCACGGGTAATCGACATACAACCGTTTGTTGCTATCACTCGCTTTGTGGGCGATGGAAACATCGTCGAATATTCTGACAGGAATAAGATCGAGATCAACAAGAATTTTCGCGATGGAGTAGCCGACGAAACGTATACGATGACAATTCCCGACATGAAATCCGGACGTACATTTTACGTCAGACTCGGCGCACGTGTAGACGATAGTTTTAAGAAACACAACTATTCCGAAATAATTGAGATAAAAGTTCCATAGATTCGGCCTCATCCTTACCCTTCTATCTCCCAATTTTTTTTATTGTGGAGGGAAGGGTAGGGTAGGAGGTGTTTGAAATTAATGCGGTAAAATATTTTCATAATCGTATGTCCAAAATGCGATGGTGTCGGTATTGGTACTTATTTCCATGATAAAGTTGCATTGTGATGTTGAATCTACACTGACTAATTAGTGGATAAAACCTTTGTTTGGATTTTTATTCTTACATTTGTACTCAATTATATCAGAATATATATATCAAAGATTAGATAAGATGAGACGACGTTTTTTTAACACCACAGGCCCCTGTAATCCGGAGAGACATTACATGCTTCCGCCCGAAGACCGTTTGGTTGGATCGCAGTTAAACCGTTATATAAAAGATGAATTATATTGGGTGCTTCATGCGCCGAGACAAACGGGAAAGACCACTTTTCTTCAAAGTTGGGCGCGCGAAATCAATGCCGGCAGGGAAGCTGTCGCCTGCTACGTGAGCGTCGAAAGATGCGACCGGGTTTCTCAGGCGGAGTTGGCTATGCCTGCTATCTGTGGCGCTGTTCGCGAGTATGCCGAATGGAACGGATTGCCTGTTCCGGTTAGTGATGACCCAAATTATTTTTCAATGCTAAGCAGTATTCTTAAGAACTGGTCGGAATTGGTCGCCCCCAAACCGCTAATTGTTTTGTTCGATGAAGTGGATGTGCTTGTTGACGAAACTATGGTCAGTTTTCTAAGACAGTTACGCGGAGGATTTGCTTCGCGCGGAATCGGAAAATTTCCGGTATCCATCGCTTTGGTAGGTATGCGCGATTTAAAGGATTATCTCAT
>JAIRMH010000046.1 GCA_031258835.1 Tannerella sp. | reverse complement strand
CTTGTTTTATTCGTTTATAAATCAGAGTCCAAAGATAGCTCTTTTCTTTTTTACCGCCAAACGGAGAACGTTTAAAAAAATAGAGACAGGGATAATCCCTGCCTCTACCCACAGATATTTTACAAGACAATCACTATTTCATGGGACATGAATCTTTTCAATTGTTGTAAAATTTTCCGCTCCCATCCCGGGATAATTTGTCTCCGGCTTACCGACGGCCGTCTGACAATTCATCGAGATGCGCACCCAGTAGTCGATGCCGGTGTATTTCACAGGAATGGCGGTACGAAAAACCAACTCCTGCCCTTCCATGCCGTTTGTCAAATCCATTTTGACGGGATATAGATCGAGGTTGCGGCTATTCGTATTGACTGTACGGGAAACCAACAACCATGCCTCCCTGACGTCTGGCATTTCATATCCGGCTTTCTGATTCCGCGTGAAACGGGCGGAACATTCGATATGATTATCCGCCGTAACGACCGGTTTTTTCACCCATTCGACGGTCAAATATGGTGTTACGGAGAAATCTTTGGTCGTGGTACCGCTTATTTTCACCAAATCGCCGGCTTCATCGCCATCCTGATATTCATCGTCATAGGGAAAGAAAGCGCCGCTGTAAGGCATCATCAGATATTCGCCGGAGAACCATTTGGTATTGCGATAAGAACCATCCTGCTGTACATTCAGTGTCTGCCTTCCGACATAATTGGTGGTATCTTTTGCCCAACTTATTTCCCGTAACCGGATGATCCCCGCGCCGTGACTTACTTGTAAGGGTTGATTCAGATGATCATAGATCGTTCCCTGAATAGTTGCATCAGGCCCGTCATAGTTATCTATTTCACACGATGTTGCAAAAAATAAACAACTAAAAATAAATGCAATATAATAATTCAACTTTTTCATATTGTCGTCTGTTTTGAATATTATTGATTTCTGTTCTTTTGTAACATCGGATTGTTTTTCAGTTCGTCGCCCGGTATGCCCTCGTAATAATCGTTGACGGGGAAAGTAAGCCTGTCGCTTCCGCTTTCCGTATTCTTGGCGTCGTAGATATATTTCCCGTCGGGGATCCCCGATTCATCTACCGTAGCGCCTTTAGCGAACATAAATGAATACAATCCTCTTTTACGGTATTGGTTAATTTGCGTATCGTACGTAAACCAACGGATCAAATCCCAATAGATTTTGCTTTCAAAAGCCAGTTCTTTGTAGCGTTCGACGCGAAGGATCTGTAAGGCACGGTTAGGCGCTTCGACGAAGCCTCCGGGCCCTTTCGCGCCCGGTCTGTTCCAGTTTGTGTAGGCGGCGTCAGTCGACAGTTCAGCCGTACTTGTGAGCAGATTTGCGCCTGCACGGTCGCGCACGGCGTTAATACACGTAAAAGCGTCCTCCTGCATATTCACGCCATTGTAATTGGCCTCGCCGTTTTGCGCCAGTTCAATGGCCGCTTCCGCGCGGTTTAATAATACCTCGCCATAACGTATTTCGATCCACGGCTGGGTAGATTGGTCTAATGCCGTTTGTGCAAGCGGCATAGTAATATCAATGTGCTTGCGGCCATGGAAACCGGTCAACGTATTATTTCCGCCATTGTTCGACATCTTCGGGCCATCCAGTCCGTTCTTGTATATCCGGAGGCCGTTCGTTTCGTACAAGTCGATCTGCGTGCGCGGATCGGCGGTGGAATTGATGATAATTCCGTCGGCAAAAGGATTGGTGGGATAATCCTCTTTGTTCCATTGTGCACGATAATTACTGCCGTCGGCGCCGTCGTCGATACTGAACTTTTTAAATTTATCTACGTCCGGGTCAATATTTTCGGGGAATATTCCGGCCCGCAAATCAACTTTGAAACCGCCTTTCACTATTTGCCCCGGGAGCAGCAGGTTGGCGCGCAAGCGCGGTTCTGCGCCGTCCCAAAGCTGGTGACAGTTATCGTAAACGATGTAATGTCCGTTTTCGTCGAACGCGCTGAAATGTCCTGTGTTCGGATTTACAGGCAGTCCGTCGAACAATTCTA
This sequence comes from Tannerella sp., assembly GCA_031258835.1. Lineage (GTDB taxonomy): Bacteria > Bacteroidota > Bacteroidia > Bacteroidales > Tannerellaceae > Tannerella. The sequence continues at coordinate 4,727 of JAIRMH010000046.1, read as the reverse complement.
CCCAATCAAGCGTCGGATTATAACGGTCGCCGTAGGTTGTCGTCATCCGTGGCGGCACATAGATGGCATCGAACGAATGTGTCCACATCGTGTAATCATATTTACGTATCCAAATATTCTCCTTATTGCTCTCCGCCTTTTCCCATATCTCGGCGTAATTAGCAGTCTTATCCGCATTTGCACGGTGAAGTTCGTAATGACCTTCCACTAATTTGGCAGCGTCCCAGGCTTGTTTGAAATACCCGTTGGCACGGTCGGAAGGAATCCCTTGCAGCATGACGCCGTCTACCGACCAGTCGGGGTATTTCATCGACCCGTAACGGGCGGTCGTGGCGGCATGAAGCGCTACGCGGCTCTTGAACGCGGCGGCGACATATTTATTGGCTCGCCCCACCTCGCTTGTTTCCGACATTCCTTCTATCGCATCGTCAAGGTCTTTCAATATAAAATCGTACGTGTCGACATGACTTTCGCGCGCGACCCACAAGGTAGTTTCGTCATTGGCATCCAATGCCTGCGGCGCTGTAATAATCGGCAATCCGCCGTAGCGTTTCGCCAACTGGAAATACACATAAGCCCGTATGAATTTGGCTTCGGCAATCCAGCCCGACTGAGCGTTTAATTCCGGATAGTTGGGTAAATCACTGATCAAGGTATTGGCTTGACGGATAATTTTGAAACCTTCACTCCAATATCCGGTACGGTGACGCTGGCGGCCTACATTGTTACGATTGACCATTTCCCCTGTGGCGTTCCAGTATGTCCAAACATTTATATTACTAAAATAACCGGCTTGCAAGCCGTTACTGTTGGTGTCATAATGGAAATCTTCCATCGGAAGATGATTATACATCCCTGCCATGTAAGCCTTGATACCGCTTTCGTTGTAGATGTCTTCGGCGGTAAGGATGGTTTTCGGCGTAATATCCAAATCTACGCACGACGTAAACCAGCCCGTCAAGCCCATACACGCTATTATCATCAAACAGATCTTTTTCATATATATCTCTTTTTAATTCATTAGACAATCAAATAATCAGAAGGTAATCGTACCGCCAAAGTTAAACGTCCGGTTTAGCGGGTAAAGATATCCGCTTGTTTCGGTCGGTTTCTCCGGATCAACGCCTCTTACGCCAGTGAAAGTCAGCATATTGTAAGCATTGACAAAAACTCGCATGTTTTTGACACCCAACTTGTCGTTTACGATATTCCGGGGTAAGGTAAATCCCAGTTCTATGTTTTTTATGCGAACGTAAGCGCCGTTCTGGATATTAAATTCCGAGTTAACATCCGCTCTTGTTTTTCCATATGGATAATATCCTGAAACCCACTGGTTGGAAGGATCGTACGGATCTTTGTCGGGATCGACCGGATGCCAGCGATCGAAAAGCAGTTCCAATGCATTGCCTTCCCATGCCAAGGGTTCGAGCAATTGTTCGCCGTAGGATACGTAAGACATTGCCGTCCCTTGAAACAGGATATTGAAGTCCACCCATTTCCACTGTGTGTTCAGCGTTAATCCCAGATTCATCAGCGGGTAATTGCGTTTGCCGGTAAAATCTTCAGTCGGGTTCGTTGTGGTAGCAATCGGATACATATCGTCGCCGTTGATTACACCGTCGCCATTCCAATCCTCATAGATCGGATCGCCGGGAAGCGTGCCTGCGTTGGAATATACGGAGTTCGCTATTTCTTCGTACGACTGGTAACTTCCCGCAGCGCCGTAACCAAACCATATGTCCGTATAGCGGCCTACCTGATTGTTACGCCAGTAATCGCGTGAGTTTGAACGCTCAGGCTGTACCTTTTTCGTCAACATACTGCGCGTCATGGATACATGCCCTGTCACGTTATAGGAGAGATCTTTATTTACACGGTTGAAATGTCGCAACTCTACTTCAAAACCCTTCGTGCGATCTGCATTCAGGTTCGCCTGTGAGATACCGGAGCCAAATGTACTGGGGACAACGATCGATGGATTATCGAGCAAGCCATCGCGGTCGCGTTGGAATATATCAAACGAGACGCCAAACAAACCGTTCCACAGGTCGGCGTCAAGACCTATATTTTTCATCGTCGCCGTGTACCATGTCAAATCAAGATTAGGCGCATTACGAAAACCAAGCGCATTGACAAACGTATTGTCGAACACGTATCCCCTGGGCACTCCGATCCGGCTATGACTTGATTGCGGATAATCAAAGCCTTCCACAAACTGGAACTCCGAAGCGCCGTCGTCGCCGAGTTGCCCCCACGTACCCCTTAACTTCAGATTCTGTACAAAAGGAAGCCGGTCTTTTATGAACACTTCTTCGGAAATACGGTAACCTAATTCTACGCCCGGGAAAAATCCCCATTGTTTCCCTTTAGGAAATTTGGACGAACCGTCATAGCGGAAAGTTAGTTGCAACAAGTATTTACCGCTGTAGTCGTAATTAAAACGACCGATGAGGGCTTTGTTGGCGCTTTCGGACAATCCGCTACCGGTGCCTTCCTGGTTTTCGGTATTTCCGGCAAACAGGTAAGGGATAGGGATCTCGAAATACCGGGACGCGCTGATATTGTAGTTTTGCCCGTAACTTTCTTCGTATAGCAATAATCCGCTCACATGATGCTTATCGATGAACGTATTTTCGTAATTCAACGATGCCTGCCACAGGATGGAATAGCTGTTGGCAAAATACCTTTTCAGATAGTTCGACTGGTTCATGGGATACGTCAGATACGTGTCGTTCACCGCGTTATAACGATATTCGTTATATAATTGCCGGTATTCCGAATTGTCGTCATACGTCTTGTCATAACTGTACATCACCCTTGCCGATAAGCCTTTCACGAAAGGCACCGTGTAATCTAAACTTAAATTGGATTGGAACATATTTTTTTTATTCGATACGTAACCAACCAGATCCGGATCAATCATCGCCGCTACGTTCGGCAGATTATCCGAATGATAATAATATGGCGCCGTTTCATTGGCATACAGGGGGTCGTTGGGGCGTGAACGCCACAGGTAGGAAAAGACGTTGGCAGAGGTGTAATTCTGGCGGTTTGTTTCGTCCATAATCAGGTTTAACCGTACGCCCGCTTTCAAGTCCTTCGTTATTTGTGCGTTCAAGTTTGAGCGCAGATTATAGCGATGGTAATTGGCTGAGTTGGTTCTGAAGAAACTCCCCTGGTCATTATATCCCAGATTGACGTAATAATCTATCTTTTCCGATCCGCCGCTGATGGAAACATTATGTTGCTGTTGAGGCGCCGTGTTCTTCAACACCGCAGCATACCAGTCGGTATCCGGCAGTTCGCCGCTCAACAACTGCCTGAAATATTCTTCATCGTACGTCTTGACGGGTGCGGTAGTGTTGCGCATCGTCGTTTCGTTATACAATGTGGCGCGGTCGTAGGCATTGACAGGTTGCAGCATTTCAGCCGGCGTCTGCACACCGTAATATCCCGAATATTCGATTTTAGCTTTCCCTTTTTCTCCATTTTTGGTCGTGATCAGCACCACGCCGTTTGCCGCACGAACGCCGTAAATAGCGGCGGCGGCATCTTTCAGGATAGAAACGCTTTCGATATCATTCGGATCCATGCGCGGCATGTCGCCACGCGGTACTCCGTCAACAACCAACAGTGGACTACCCAACCCGCGTATGTCAAACTGGTTGGTGAACTGTCCCGGTTCCGCCGTCTTCTGAATCACACGCAAGCCGGGCAGTTTGCCGGTCAGCATGTTCTGGATATTCAGGTTTTTGGTAGCGATAATTTGTTCGCTGTTTACGGCTACTACCGATCCTGTCAGCGTCGCTTTTTTCTGGACGCCGTAACCGACAACGACGACCTCTTCCAGCGCAGAGACGTCTTCCTGTAACAGAATCGCTAAATTAGATTTATTCCCCACGGTTATGCGTTGCGTCACATATCCGATGTAAGAAATATTCAATACGGCATTTGCCGGCGCATCCGGCAGCGAAAAGCTACCGTCGGCGTCCGTCACCGTTCCTTTCGCAGTACCGACAATCATCACCGTCGCTCCGACGATTTCTTCACCTGTCTGTTTGTCGGTAACAGTTCCCGTCACAGTCTTCGTCTGGGCAAAGCCCTGAAAAATCGTAAGGAAACCGCACATTATCCCAATAGCATACATTCGGATAATTCCATTTCTTCTTTTTAAAATCATGTCCATAGATTTAACTGTTTATAAGATTCATGCAATTCATGTAATAAAATACTTTGTAGCGCTATTTTTTAGCCTTATCATAAAGGGGCTTATTTATTTTTCAATGGTATATGGTATATTACTCTTGATACCATGTATCAATGCCCCAAACGGTTCATCAGGAACTGTCTAATCGAAAACTATTCTTCTTCATAATTCTTAAATTTTTATGTTTAACATCTCTAATCCACCTGTTCCATTTTCCGATAAAACAGTTCCAGGCTCTTTGTTCCAAGTGCCGTAACCCCAAAAGAGAAACCGCTGCACATCTAAAAAAACGTGCACGAAAAAACCGCATCAGTATCCAACGGATAGTGACGACATCAAAAATCATGGCGTTAACAAAGCTCGAACTAACGCCCGTTTCGTCTATATAGTGCTGATTTTCAAGCGAATACTGGGGGGGGGGGGGGGGTAAACGGCAAATTCCTGTCACGCACGAAAGCACGTTTCAAACGCAGGATATGCATTTTTTCCGCAATAAAACAAACAATCCGAAACATTATTT
>JAIRMH010000049.1 GCA_031258835.1 Tannerella sp. | reverse complement strand
TGGATGGGCGGTTCCGGAAAACAATTCGACTGGTCGGCATTGGCCGCCTACACCGGCGACATCCCTTTCTTCCTGAGCGGCGGTATCGGTCCCGACGATGCCGAACAGACCGGAAAACTCTCCCATCCTCAATTACATGCCGTTGACATCAACAGTTGTTTCGAAACAGCGCCGGGAATGAAAAATGCTACCGCCGTTAAGGATTTTATCCTTAAGTTAAAACGCGACGTTTAATGCCGTGAAAGCGGGTTTCCGACGCATATCATTCGCTTTTATTTTGACGAATGATGAGTGGCCAAAATGTGCGGTTATGATATTACGACGCTTACGATTTTTTCTGTAAAAAATTGCTGTTCTACACTGTCGCACCGTGATTTATGATACTCTCCCGGAAGGTCTTCCAATTTTCAGGGGTTTAAAATACTGAGATGCCGTACTTTTTACATCACCACCGGAACAGACCCGACAATCATTGGAGTTTTTTACTCCGAAGTCGGGGTGATCAGCCGATATTCCGGATTACCGGTCATCATATGTGCTCGGGTTTCCTTTCGCCATTTGTGCAACATCTTTTGCAGACGGAACGCTACATCAGGTAATGAAGCGGATAGATCGTTTTGTTCGCTTTCGTCGTCCCTGATATTGAAGAGTTGTACCGTGCCATGTTCAAAATATTCGATCAACTTATAATCGCCATAACGGATAGCGCCGCCGGGACTTTGCATTCCATGATTGCTGTAGTGAGGGAAATGCCAGTATAGGGCGCGTTTTTTGATTTTTTTGTTTCCTATTAATAGCGGAGTAATGCTTACTCCTTCTATTTTTTTGTCCTTGGGGATCAATATGTGCAGCATATCAAGGAGAGTAGGGAAAAAATCGGTACTGATAACAGGAACATCGCTTACCGCGCCAACGGGCGTATGTCCGGGCCATTTCACTATCATCGGGACACGTATGCCGCCTTCGTAAAGCCATCCTTTAGCGCCCCTCAAAGGCAGATTAGAAGATGAGAACGCCTTATTCAATTGTTCCGGCCGGATAATTCTTGCAGGATTACCGAAATTAGCCGCTGACATTCCTCCGTTATCCGAAAAGAAGATGATAACGGTGTTGTCGTCCAGTCCCAACTCGGAGAGCTTTGCCATGACACGTCCAAGGCTTTCGTCCACACTTTCCACCATAGCCGCAAATTGCGGATTGTCCTGATGTTGTCTGATTTTTACCGTACGCTGTGGCAACACTTTAAAATCCCTGTATTCCGGATGATTGAGCAATTCGTTCAGTTCTTCACGCGAGAGAGGCTCAGGATCATCCGGATTGCCTTCGAGGATGTAAGGCAGAGGTTTGGGGGGAGGTTGAGATGCAAGTTTTTTTTGACATTTGTCCACCAGATCAGCGCGTCCCTGTATGGGATCATGTACGGCATAATGAGAAAAATAGAGGAAAAAAGGGTCCTTTGCGCTCTGTTCGATAAATTTCAGCGCATCGGCTGTCAGTGCGTCGGTAAGATACTCCCCTTCCAGTCCATTATAGCCATTGAGTTGAAAAGGGGCATGATAAGTTACCGGCCAGCCTTTTTCGTATCCTTTGGGAATGTGCACATCGAATCCGTATGTTTCGGGAGCATATTCTCCTTCTCCCAAATGCCATTTGCCGATGATTCCCGTTTTGTATCCATTGGCCTGCAAAACTTCCGCGACAGTGAGTTCCTCTCTGGGAAGATGCTGATTGACCACCACGTTTTCGAGCATCTGAAACGGGAAATTTTTTCTTCCCGGAAGCCAGTCGGTCATATTGATGCTTGCCGGATACCGTCCTGTCAGGATGCTTGCACGGGCAGGAGAGGAAACATGGCAGGTAGAGTAGGCTTGTGTAAAACGCACTCCCTGTGCCGCAAGACGGTCTATGTTCGGCGTTTCGTACAGCGTGCTGCCGTTGCAGCCTATGTCCATCCACCCCAGATCGTCCACAAGGAAGAAAATTACGTTGGGAAGTTGCCAGGGTTTTGTTTTAGCTGCGACATTCACGGTTACGGCAGCCATTCCAATAAGACTGGATATTTTCAGTATGGGTTTCATTTTCACGCTGTTTATTCGGGGTTATTGGTGAGCGAGGGATAAGCGCCTGGGGTAAACTGCCAGATGGAAGTATCCCAGCCGGTAATGGGGGTTCCCGATTTAAACCATGTATCGTTTTTCCCTTCGGCTTTGTCCTCAATATCAACCGGTGTGAGATTTCCTCCCAAACCGCCCGAAAAGCCCTTTGACGTCTCGTAGTAACATAATGTAATATTTGAAGAGAACGTTGTTGCATCACCTTTATTGGCAGAAGCAATCCCTCCGTATCTCTTGGCTCCTGTACCTCTGGCTATGGCTTCTCCAGAGTTATAGCAACTCGAAACAGATAAAGTCAAAGCATTTGTCAAATTACCCGTTATTCCGCCATTATTAACCGCTGTTTCCGTATAAGTGATGTTGCCGGTATTATAACAGTTGTTTACATTGGCTGATGCACTACTGCACAATCCGGCAATGCCCCCTGTATTGGTAAAGCTGATTATTTCGGCAATATTGTAACACTGAGTCACGGTACTGGTTCCATGCAGTTGACCGACTATTCCTCCTGTTCCTTTTGTTGAATTGAAAGATTGTGAGATGACTCCCTTGTTGCTACACATTGAAATATTGACACTTGCAGCAGATCCCAATATGCCGGCAATGCCTCCTGTTGCACCTCCTCCTACCGAAATTGTCCCGCTGGATATTGTTCCGGTATTAATACATTTGGAAAGCGTTACTCCTGTACGCTCAATCTTTCCAGCTATTCCTCCCGTACTGCCCAGCATCGAAGTAACAGAACCCTGATTTTTACAATTGGAAATGATTACTTCAACATCTGAAATAACTGCTACAATGCCTCCAATACTGGAAGCTGCGGTAATACCTCCCGATAGGTTTGCTTTGTTCGTACAGTTATCTATGGTTGTGTAAGTGGAAACAAAAGCTGCTATTCCTGCTATAGTACCGCTTGTAACGCCTGTAATGTCGTCGCTCCCACTGTTCGCTCCTTCTATTGTAAGATCCCTGATACCGGCAGGATATGAAACTGTCCCTCCTATGTAACCAAAGAGAGCGGCATTATCAGCCGAGATTTTTATGCCTGAAATCTTAAAATTGCCTCCCTGATAAACGCCGGCAAAAGCCGTTGTTTCGGAATTGCCAATGGGTATCCAGTTACTGTATGATGAAATGTCCAGATTATCTGTCTGTTTCAGGTAAAGCCCCGCAAATGAAATGCCGTTATTGACGGCGGTACGCAGTTTATCCAGATCGGCAACATTGTTGATATAGACAGGACGGTCTTCGCTGTCGCCGCCAAAACATTCAAAGGTAACATCCCAATGTTCCACGTAGATAACCGTCCCTGCCGCGTCGACAGTGATTTTGGCGTTGAGCGGTACCGGCGGATTAGAACCGTACTGCAAGGAATTGACCGTATAGTTTCCGGCTGCGAGTATCTGTGTAAATTCTATCGTTGTTCTTGCGCCATCGTCGCTTACCGTTACCGGAAGATTCGCCGGAACGCCGGACAGACCGGTAACCGTCATGATGGCTGTTCCTGTCGCAAGCACGGCCGTCATACCGGGTATGTCAATAGAATAGGTAATTCCGGCAGGCTGTTGGGTGATAGTCAGCGTTCGGGTGAGATCGTCGAACTGTGTTGAGGCGACGGTGAGGGTAGCCGTGCGCAGACTCCCGCTGCCGTTTTCGAGTATGGCAAGCGTTATATTGCCGTTACCGGTAACTTCGTTTGACGGTGAAACAATGCTCACCCAGTTTGCTTCGTCATCCTGGTTTACTATAACAGAAACCGTCCATGTGTCGTTGGATGTGACGGCGATGCTCACATCCGGCCAGGCTTGAGAAGAAACAGGAATAGTTTCCTCCGGATCAACAGAAAGAGTATAGACTTTGCCTGCCTGCACAATGGTCAGTTCCTGTTTGAGGACGGGATCTGCCGTCGAGATGACGGTTATTTTTCCGTTGCGCGGCGTTCTGAGCAGGTTTTCCAGTATGGCCAGTTTCACTTGTCCGTCGCCGTTGGAGGCGTCGACCGGTTCGATCACAGATATCCAGCCGGGCACATCGCCGGGAGATATTTCCGTCAGCACACGCCATTCTACATTGGAAACGACAGTAATCGTATATTCGGAAACCGGATCCGAAGGTATCTCGGCTGTTTCGGACGGAAGAATGACAATGGCGGGACTTTTCCCTATCTGGTGAACGGTACAGATTCGCGTGAAATTTACCGCCCCCGCTTTGTCGGACGACGCCGTAAAGGTAACGTCGGCCCGGCGTTCGTCAAATCCGTTGTTGGCTTCCAGGTCAAAGACAACTTGGCCGTTTCCCCTACCCGAAGAGGACACAAGGGTAATCCACGTACAGGAGGGGGGAACGGTCGCGCTCCACGAAATATCGTCGGATGTCGATACGCCGATAGCATATCCCTGTCCGGCGGTATTGTTCTTGTTGAGCACTTCCGGAATGTCGAACAAAGGTTCATATCCGTCCGGTTCCTGATCTTCATTCTTGTTTTTGTCGCAGGCAGACGTCAGAATGAGACCTGCTGCAATAAATAATCTGACTATTCGTTTCATGGCATTGATTTTAGGTGTTTTATGAAATTATAATTTTCTATTTTATTTAAATACGGGTGTTTCAAGATGTTTTGTTTGAAAATTTCCCTGCGTTGTCCAATTGTCGGCTGTAAGTAAGGTTCCGTCTAAGCGGACATGATCGAATATTACGCCTGTGATGGTATAATCTGCCGAAACGCCTTCGATATAATTTTTTGAATTCTGCGTTCGATCCATTTTCACGTTCCAGTTTTTCATTTCAAGGTTTTGTACGGTACAGGGAGTAATAACGCCTGCGATGGGTTCTTCCGGAGATATGCGCCAAATGAGCCGCACCTGATTTTCTGTTACTAAGTCTTCAATCAGCATGTTTTTTTGCCATGCGTTGGAGGCCGGATCGGCATATCGGTTGCCGACAAAAGAAAGGACGCCTCTGTTTGTTTCGGAATTATTCCATTCGGCATGGAGAATGTCCACCCGTTTAATGGTTATTCCGTTTGCCTGTGCGCCGGTCCATCCCATCTGTATGGCTCCGCCGTTGTTGAGTTGCCACAGCACGACGTCTTCCACTAAGATATTGTCGCGGTACACTTTAATATTATCGTCATTCGCCCAACTGAAGCAGTGATGTACGTGTGAATGGGCAAAAGCGGCAATACCATCGCAATTATACACCCATCCGCCAATGATTTTTGTCCATGCCACCACATTGTGTCCGCCAATAAGACGTATGGCGAAATGTTTCGGATCGGCCACCGTAATGCCTTCAATGGTGATACGTTCACTGCCTCCTGAGGCTTCAATGCAATGGGCTTGGCGGTAATTCAGCCTTCCGGAAGACAATATCCCGCGCCCGAATATTTTTACGTCCGAATCTTCGGCGCCGGACATGTTGAGCGCTCCATATACCCATGCCCCTCCTTCAAGATAGATATTTTTGATATTTGCAGGAACCTGATAAACTCCGATGTCGTGTACGCCGGCTTTGAAATAAATGCTTGTTTTGGATGCCGGAACCCCGGCAAGCGCTTGCGGGGTAGCATGTTCAAGTACGGTGCAGTTTTCATCGTCCGTTTTTGGAATGTCGGTTTCCATGGGATTGGCGAAGATCATCAGTCCGTTTTTAAACCCGTTGGATCCGATTTCGACGGAATACTGTCCCGGACGATTCAGGGTAAAAGTAATCAAATTGTCGTTAAGGGAAGGCGAAACTTCATGACGTGCAGGCAATATGCTTATGGCGTCGGTGACCGGCACTTTTACCTGATCCAGCACTTTTATTTCTACGGAAACCGTTCCGGAAAACGAAAAATTGACCCAACTGATACTTCGTCCGGCAAACATATTCAGGGGATTGGCGTCTTTGCTTTCCATATCCATGTAGCCTGCCTGATAGACGGGGCAGGTATTCTGGAAAACAGGAATCTTTACTCGCGTTGTGCCTTGCAGCAACGTTACTTCGTATATGACAGACTGCGGCACTTCCTGAAAGTTATCGGGGCTGGTGTAAACGGCAAGCGTATTGTCCGCATTTTCCGGCTTCGGATTGTCTAACTGCTGATAATCCAGAGAAGATGTGCATCCCTGTATCCATATTAATATTAGCCCTGTTTTTTTGATTATTTGTATCATCGTATATTTACATTTTCGGTTTACGGTTAATTTATCACGACGGTGGGACGTCCGGCTTCGTATTTGATGCCTCTGTCCCGGAATACGAGCGTATCAATGATCTCGCAGGTATATGCCTGCGAATCTATTATTTTTTCATAAAAATAATTCAGGTAAATGGCGTCTCTGCGTGTAGGATTTTCCGGAGTTCCACCCCAGGCGTCTCCGTTTTCTTTATAGAGTCCGCTTCCATAGGACACCGTTACAGGCGATTCTGCCGTGCTGGCTACTGAAAGGGAACCGTTTTGGCCGGCAAGCAGATGCAGTTCTATATGGTCTGTCCCGACGCTCATCCCTGAAACGACGGAATGAAGCGAAGAAGTAGCAAGCGTTACCACTTCACCGTATTCCACAAATTCCGCGTGATATACGGTTATTTCCACAATTTCGCCGGCATGGTTGCGCCGCACCATCTGTCCGCGACGCAGCCATTGCCCGTGATAGCGGTTTACATATTTGATTCCGAAGAGGGTGTAATCCATCGGCAGTACTTCCCAGTGTGAAGCAATGTGTACATCGGGAGGAGAAGGCGCATCGGACGCCGGAGTCCCGTGCAGGATATTGTCCGTACCGGAAGAGGCGGTCAAACGCAGAGGAATGGCATAGCAGCCTGTAATGGAGAGGGGATCTTCAAAAAAAGTATCCGAAAGCTGCACTTCAATCAGCCCGTTGAACGAGCCTTCCGGTATGGTTACCATGTCGGAGGGACTGAGGGTATAATACGCAGAGGGGAGGGCTTTAAGTACGGCGCCGTCGCTGTTTTTCAGATAACCGTCCGGAATCAGCGACGGGTCAACCGTAAAGTTTACCTGCCAGTCCTGTTTATTGTGGTCATAGTACCCGCCAACGCACACTCCTATGTTGAATTTGTGCTGCCGGTCAAGAGAATTATCAACGACGTCATTACCGAGAGAGAGGGTTCTGACGGGATACTGGACGGGGAAATAGACAGTCTGACGTTCGTAGTCGTCGAAAGTGATGTCCCTGTTGTGGCAGGAACTTGCTCCTGCAAGAAGCGCCGGTATGAGAATCCATTTTTTCATGTGTACGGATGTTTAATTTGCAATTTGGATATTTTACCAACCCTGATTTTGTTCCAGTCCTTTCATTACCTCCGAATAGGGAATGGGGCCGCAGATCATGTAGGGTTGATAGTTACGGGTTTCTACGGGAAAAAAGTCTTTACCGCCATTTCCTGTTCCCGTTACGGTGGCGGTCATTGTCTGGAGATCGTTCCAGCGCCGGATATCCCAAAAACGGACGCTTTCAAAACAGAACTCCAGGCGGCGTTCGTTGCGGACGAGCGTTTCGAGTTCCTGCCAAGTGCTCAGGGAAGCGAGGTAAGGATCGGGGGATATTCCTGCCGTCGACCGCACTTTACCTGCCGCTTCCCTTGCAGAATATGCGTGACGGCTTTTCCCGTCGGGTCCCCATGCTCTGTTGGCGGCTTCGGCATAGATCAGGAAAGCCTCGGTCATGCGCATCAAAGTCGTGACATGAAGCTGACTGACTCCTGCATTCGGATCTAATTTTACGGATTCATTCATCAGTTTGCGTATGTAATATCCTGTTCTCGTCGATTTTTCGGCCACTTTATCCACGCCGTCATTCACGTCGTCGACCGTATTGATGGCGACCGTTTTGAAGACAAGTCCATGATGGATGATCCACAAACTGAGACGCCGGTCTCTTCCGTCATACGGACGGACAGGATCGTATCCGGAATGTACCGGATCGTCGACAGGGTACCCGTTGGCGCAGGGGAACGCATCCACCAGATTCTGGGAAGGATTTGTCCGTCCGTTTCCGAAAAGGGACGGCGGAAAATTATTGGTTTCCCAGCCGCGGATATTCTCAGGGTCTTTGCTCCACAGGTGTTCGGGGCTTTCGGGATCCAGGTAATAAGTCAGGCGTGCGTCGGTCAGTGCGGCCAGTCCGCCTGCCGCGTCGATCACTTCTGCTGCCGCGTCAGCTGCCGCTTCCCATTTTGTCCGGTCGCCGGAAGGGTTGAAAGCCGGACTGGCCGCCTGAAGCAATAAACGCGCTTTCAGCATTCCGGCTGTCCGGGCGCTCATGCGGTTTCTGTACCTTGCGCCATATACGGCGTTTTTGTCGCTTCTTTGGGGATCGTCTGCGGGAGCGTCGGCATAAACATCGGGAAGCGCGGCTATGGCTGCTTCCAGATCTTCAAGAATCAGATCAATGCATTCCTGATAATCCTTTCTCGGCACCGGTATTTTGTAATCGGCGCCGGCCGAGAGGATCATCGGAACGCCCAGCAGTTTTCCGGAAACGGCGCCGGTGCCGGCGTGGGCCTGTAACAGTTGCCAGTAATAAAAGGCTCTTAGGCCACGCGCTTCACCTGTAAGCCGTTTGCGGTATTCAACGGTTTGCTGTTCGCTGTTGGGCGCCCAGTCGACTTTATTTACGATCCCGTCGATAAACAGGTTCAAGTATGCAATATTGGCGTATGCGGACGTCCATCTTGAGAAGGGATTGAAAGAAGACGTCCATTCTCCGTTTGCCGCGCGGCGATAACTGTTGCCGGGCAGGTTGGATACGGCATCGTCTGTGGCTACGTCCGAAAATTCCACGGAAGAGGGCAGACCCAGATAGGCGTTTAGCAGTATGCCTTCTGCCCGTTTCGGTCTTTTCAGTATGTCTTCTTCACTGTATGAATTATCGGGATCGACGTCCAAAAAATTGTTGCATCCCGTACCGGAAGCAAATATCAACGGGATAAGGACGAATTGGGCGAAACGGGAATATTTTCTGTTTTTCATGTATTCGATTTTACAGGTTAAAATAAGGCGGGAGATGTTCCGGAAAACTGGCGTCCCGTGGGGGAATATCCATGTTTTTACAGGAAAGGTAATTTAGAGCCGGCATAATACCCCGTTTTAAAATTGTTGACAGATATAATTGCCGGACGGAATATTTGAAGACGGGCGCGTGTTCCGGCGGATTGACGACAGGGATGCCGGCGTTGGTGTGGAGAAACCTATCGGTACCGACGGACGTTAGCATCAGCGGGACGGGAATGAACCGGACGGGGCGGGAATATTTTTTGTTTTTCATGAGTCGGGTTTTACGGGTTAGAATTCAGCGTTTAATCCGGCGTAATACCATCGCATTTGCGGTTCACTGCCGACATTAAGTTGGAGTTTGGCGGCATTGGGGCCGATCATGAACAGGTTTTGCCCCCGTACGAAAACCGTCAGTTTTTTCATCCGGAGGGCGCCGGTAATTTTCCGGTCGAACGAATAGCCGAGTTGCAATGCCGGCATTGAGACGGAGTTATGCGTTCCCAGCCACCATGTGGAATTGCGGAAATTATTGGCTTCTTCGGCTGTTGTCAGGCGCGGATATGTTGCCGTGCTGCGGGTATCCACGCCTGTTTCGGGGTCGTATGCCCAACGTCCGGTGAGGTGCGCCGGATATTTCATTTCTCCCGTAACGTTGTAGTAGTTTCCGCGGAAGAAACCGCTTTTGCCTCTTTGCGCGGCGAAATACGCCCAAAGGGTCAGGTTTCGCCATGCGGCACCGACGGTCAGTCCGTAGCCGGCAGTGGCATGGGAGGAACCTATAACGGTGACGTCCTCGCTGTCGATTTTTTTATCGCTGTTCAAATCGCGGTATTTAATGTCGCCTGCCCGTACGGTGCCGAAAGTCGGGCGTACTGCATCCTCGTCCGGATGATTGATACGGTCGATTTCTTCCTGCGTGTAGAGTCCTTCGGCAATCAGGCCCCATTGGGCGAAGGGCGAAGTTCCTTTTTTGCTCAGGTATTGTTCCTCCGGCGGGTAAAGGAGTTCATCGGTGGTCAATATCCTGGGAGCAATGTATATCATGTTGATGCCCGCGTTCAACTGCCATTCGCCGGACTTGTGCGAGAAATTGACCCCTGCTTCAAATCCCTGTTCGTGCTGCCGGCCGTAATTTTCTACAGGGATAAAGTTTCCTCCGCCGAAGTATTCGGGGTATGTGTTGACCGGCCGTTCCGGTATGCCGTAATGCAGGCTGTTGAAATAATTCATTTCCACGAAAACCGTACGGTTGAATATGGCCGTTTCGACGCCGGCATTGAATTCGCTACGCTGTACCCATGAAATGTTGTCGTTGCCGTAGTTGACGGTTACGGCGTTATTGGCTCCGGTGCCGTTGCCGTAGTTGTAAACGCTGCCTGCCGTGTAGGTGTTTTCAAACAGATGGAAACTGTTGAATGAAGAATGATGATATGATTTGGTATTGGCCCAAGTGACTTTCAGTTTCAGGTAATCCGGAAAGGGAAGGTTGGCCGTGAATTTTTCTTCCGAGAGTATCCATCCGGCGCCGACCGACTGGGCATATCCCCATCGCCTGCCATCTTTGAAATAGGGGGAGCCGATGTAAGCGCTGCTGTATTCTGCAATCAGACGGTTGTCATATAAATAATTGGCTCGCAACCCAAAATTGGCGTGGCGCTCGGTATTGATAAAACCGCTCTGTTTGTAAGTGTTCAAATGTGAGATCAACACTGCGTTTATGTCGTGTTTTGATGCCAGTATGCGATTGTAGTTCAGTGTATTTATCCATCCGTACCGGCGGTAGAAGGCAATGTTGTTCATGGTTTGTTCTCCAACAAAGTCATTGTCGCCTATTTTTTCGACGGCCAGCATACCGTCATTCTGTTCCACAGGGTTATAAACGGCATACCGGTTGATTTGCCGGATGGCGTACTGATTATAGTTATCGCTGCCGAAATAGGTTTTGAAAGACAGTCCGTCCGCAATTTGTTTCAGATTGACGTCTACTCCGATGTTTACGTTCATCAGACGGTCCATGGTATTGTCATAGCCTCCCAGGTTGAAATCACCCAGCAGGTTTTGCATGAAGTTGCGGTCACCGCCCAGTAAATAGTTTTCCTTTATAATTGAGCGCTGCCGGGCGGCTTCTTCAACCAGTCCGATATCTTCTTCGCGTATCCTGTTAATGGGAATTAATAACGGGTAAGCGTTTACACGTTGCGAGGTCGACAGGTTCCAGAAATTGACGCTTTGATAATTGGGGCCGTGATAGGCGTTGAATATGGCCGTTCCGTCGAGCGTCGTTTTAATATATTCGTTGATTTTAACGTCCATTGCGCCATGCACGTTAAAGCGGTTGGTGGACTGGTCTGCTCCTTCGCCTTCCTTAAGCAGAGAATTGGAATTTAAATAGCCCAGGTTCAGATAATACTGCGCCGCACTGTTACCTCCGGTAAATTCGGCCTGTATTCTCTGCTGCGGTTTTACGCGGGCAAGAAATTCGTTGCCCCGGTAATAGTCCACATCGGGATATTTAACCGGATCGATGCTGTTGCGCGTGTTTTCAATATCCTCCCATGAATAGATGGGGAGAAGTCCGTCGTTTTTACGGGCTTCATTGTACAGGATCATATAATCCGCGGCTTTCAGGTAATTCGGATAACTTATGGGCACACCGAATGCGGATTCGTACATGAAGTTCATCCTGGGTTTATATGCCTCTCCTCTCCGTGTTTTAATCATGATGATTCCCGCGTCGGCCAGTGAACCGTAGAGTATTCTGGAAGCGGCGTCTTTCAGGACGGTTACTTCTTCTATTTCGCTGGAAGTGATCATGTCGCTGAAACTGACCACTGCACTGTTGCCGTCGCGTACCAGTCCGTCTATAATTATCACACTGCCCGTGCCGCGAACGTCGGTAGCCGAAAACAGCCCCATAGCACCGGCGCGAACCAGTGTCCAGTAATTGCGGTCTGTATACGCTTCCTTAAAATCGTTCATACGAATGACGGCTACCGCTCCTGTAATACGTCTTTTGGACAAGACGTCGAACGGAACGCTTACCTGATCGCTTGAATCTGCAAGATATACGGTTTTTTTCGACTGTATCGCACCGTTTGGGGTTGCCGGTGCGGGATCATGTTCCGTCGGAGACTGGGGAGATTTTCCGGAAGTTTGAGGGAGCTTCGTCGAGATACGTCCTTCCATTGCCGGAATGACGGTTTCTGCAACGGATTTTCCATCGGCGCCGATTATGCTTGCCGCTATGTTCTTTTCTCCAGCCGTTTGCGCATCGGCAGTGAAAGGCGCCACGCCTGCCATGCAGCACAGCACGACAGGTATAATATGATTTTTCATCCTGTATTTCCTGAATAATAGATTAATGAGATTCATGACATTTACCATCCGGGGTTTTGTTTAAATGCTGCGTACTGTTCTACATACTTTTTATGAAACGGGAACCAATAGTGCCTGTCTTCAAACGGGCTTTCAAATAAAAGAACTTCGTTGCACACTGTGTGTTCTTTGTTAAATTCGTGCCCGTATCTTTTGGTATATTCCGGCAAATGCGACAGATACCAGCGGCGGAGATCAATAAACCGCTGACCTTCGAAAGCCAGTTCCACGCTACGTTCGTTGCGTATGCGACTGCGGAATGTATTTTTGTCGGCGGTGTACCGGTCGAGTACGTCGGGCATTGACTGCGTTCCATATTCTTGCAATTCGTCAGGGCGAGACAGGTCTTCGCTGACGGGTAATTTCACTCTGCGCCGGACGATATTGACCGCTTCAACGGCGGTGAGCGTGCTTGCGAAATCGGCAGGCACCGTCTGCGGGCCGTATGCCTCGTTCACTGCCTCTGCATAGTTCAGGTACATTTCCGCCAGGCGGATGTAGGGACAGTTGAAACGGAAATTGTTATAATCCGATCCTGCATCCTGGTTATTAACTTTATACGGAATATATTTACGGATCAGGTAACCGGTCAGGGATTGTACGCTGCTCCCGCTGCCTCTGTCAAGCCCGACGGAAGTGCTGCCGCCTACGTTCGTGTAGAGCTGTATGTATGCTTCTGCGTTATTGTTTTTATCAACCCATTTGACGCCGTCGGTCAAAATGGTTTTCCGCAGGCGGGGATCTCTGTTTGCCCATGGAACAATCTGATTATAATCGCTTTGCGGGGCATCGATGATGTCATATCCTGTGGCTGTTTCGTATAAGTTGATGAAATTTGCTGTTGGAGCGGTTACTACCGAATTACCTCCGAAACGTCCGCTGTTATGAAGGCGCCCTACTCCGAAATTGGTTACCTGACCGGCGCCTATGGCGCTGGCAGGTTTGATTTTTGCAAAGATGGTTTCGGTTGTGTAGATGGCTCTTGACGAAATTCCCGTTCCGCGCGAATCGGCAAAATTGTAAGAATAATCGTTCCACGCAACGAGGGCATAAACTCCCTGATCGGCAAGTTTGATGACTTCATAAGCTGTTTCGGCGGCCTGTTTGCAGAGTTCGATGTCATATTCGGCCGTTCCGTTTTCTGTTTTCGACGTCAAAGGGCTTGCGGCGTACAGCAATGCACGGGATTTAAGCGCCATTGCCGCTCCTTTTGTAATGCGTCCCGTATTGGAGCCTAACGGCGTATCGTCCCACATGACGGGTAATAATTCAGCCGCGTCGGTCAAATCGGCAATGATATGCAACAAGGTTTCCTTAAAACTCAGGCGTTCTACTTTCATGTCGTCGTCCGGTTTGAAAGCAATAACGATATAGGGTAATCCTCCCCAGTATTTGGCAATTTCGAAATGGTTCCATGCTCGAAAAAAAAGTAACTGTCCTTTCAGGCGGTTATACTCTTCTTGAGTATGGTTAATCAGCAGATGGAGATTGTCCAGCCCTTCATTGCAAAGACGAATATTCGCCCATCCCCTATCCCAAAGTCCGAAATGCGGAGAGTCATCAGTGGTTACGAAAGGGTTTTGGTGGGTATTGCTGTGTATCCACATATAGTTGCCCCGCGGTATAGCGTAACCCGAAGGAAAATCGCGATTGCAGGCCACATCGTCGGCAAAGTCGAAAGAGGAAGTATAGGCCTGAATATGATATACAATTAGTCCGTCGCCGTACAGGTCGTCTATATATCCCTGGAAATTCCTGTAAGAACTGAATACCTGTTCGGAGGTGATTTCCGAATCGGGTGTTTTTTCGAGATATGTTTCACAGGCATTCAGAGAGATGCATAAAGCCGAAAACGGTAATATTTTTTTTATGTTCTTCATCATCATTTTCTTGACTGTTAAATATTAGAATTCTATTTTAACGCCCAGATTAAACCGTTTAAGCATGGGATATTTCTGGACATTATCGTTGTCGCGTGTTCCTCCTGTTTCCCTGTCTTCATTCAAATGAGAATACAGCCAGAGATTATTGCCGTTGAAAAATATGCGCAGATGGTCAATGAACAGTTTGTTTAGAAACTTTCCGTGTAAACGATAGCTGATTTCTGCTGTTTTGAGTCGCCACGCAGTGCCGTCCACCATATTGTATGTACCTGAATGCAGTACATCGCCTCCAATATTATACATCGGAGCGTGATAAACACCATCGGGGTTTTGTTGCGGCAGCCACATATCTCCCACTATACTGCGATCGACCACCGAATAATAATGCGGGGCGGTAAATTCGCCAGCACTTTGGGCAAGATTACTGTTAGTGACGCCGTAAAACTGAACCATTACGCTGATTCCTTTCCACTCCGCCCCCAACGTGAAACTCATGGTATATTGCGGATGGTCGGTGTATCCGTAGGGAACCAGATCGTTTTCATCAACCGTTCCATCGCCGTTATAATCGACCATTTGTAGCATTCCGGGTATAAAACTGGAAGACTCTTTCGTCCCTTTTACGCCTGTGTACATTTCGTCCCAACTGGTGATAACGCCTGATGAAATATAGGCATGTTGCTGTCCTATCGGGAAACCTGCTTTTTTCAGATAGTCAGGTCGCAGTTCAGGATCTTCCATATACTCAATCACATCCGTTGCATGGGAGATCATGGCAGAAGCGTAATATTTCATGTTGTAATCAGTTTTACCGTTCCATCCAGTTTCCAGTTCCCATCCTTTTTCCGAAGTACGTCCGATGTTGGCCGGAATGGGATCTGCTCCGAACCAGGGAGGAATATTGCGCTGAGCGGCATTCATAAAGATATCGTAACGACGCCCCCAATAATAGTCAAAAACAATGTTCAAACGATTTTTGAAAAATCCTGCCTCTACAGCAAAATCATTCTTTACCGCGGTTTCCCACCTTGCCTCCGGATTACCTATGTTAGAAATGCTGTAGCCTGGATAAACAGGGTGAACTTGTGTCGGATATCCAAGCCACGCCGAGTTGGTCACCGAACTCCACTGTGTGATATAAAGCCATTTGGGGATATTGTTGTCGCTACCTACTTTTCCCCACGAATATCTGAATTTTAACAAATCAAAATAATCTTCCATGTGAAATTTTTTAAAAAAAGATTCCCGGGAAACCACCCAGCCGATAGCTGCCGAAGGGAAAAAGCCGAATTTTTTTCCTGTAATGAACTTTTCGGAACCGTTATAGGCGGTGTTGCCTTCCAGCAAATATCGTCCGCCGTAGTCGTAAGTAATGCGTCCCGCCCATTCTTCGCGATATGTCGGAAAGTTTTGTCCCATAGCCGTTTCAATCCGTTTGAACACTCCCATGCCGGTTAGTTTGTGCGATCCGAAGGTTCGACTGTAATTAACGGAAACCTGATACATCAAATTTTTATAAAGTTGCGGATTACCGCCGCTGGAAAGGATATTTTCCGTGCTGATGACGCTTGGATCATCCACATACTCAAAACCGGTTTTATCGGTAGCCGGATAGTTCCATGTCGTAGTTCCTGTTTGCCAGTCGATAAATTTGGTCACCGGACGCGACGGACCGATATTGGGACCATTGGCAACATAATAATTGCGAAAATTGACGATACCATTCACGTTTAGTCCTGTGGTGATAAAATCCAGCTTTTGTTTCAGGGAAAAAGTGGTATTGATATCCGTGCGCGTTTCTTTATTAACTCCATTGAAATTAAAATATTCCACAGGATTGTACATGTTATATCCGGCAATATTGTTGGCAAAGGTACCGTCCGAATATTGTACCGGATATTGGTCGGGGCCCTTTCCGTAAACTCCTAACCAGAGATATGCGGGAGTGGCGTTGGTAGTGCGTTCCATGGCTTGCGCTCCGTCGAAATCGACGCCGAAGGTGGTCGTTTTTGTCGGTTGGAAGTCAAGATTCATACGAAAATTGTATCTGGAATAATCGTTATGAGGAATATATCCCTGTCCTAAATCCCGTCCTTTGAGTATGTCACCGTCATAGGTATATGCCAGCAAAGCATAATATTTGATAAAGTGTGTTCCTCCGCGTATGTCCATATTATATCGTTGCGACCATGACACCTTGCGGAGCATCTCACTCTGCCAGTCTACATCCGGATACATTTCCGGATCGGTTTGATCCCGATACCGGCGCAATATTTCTGTTGGAACGATGTAACTGTTCCAGTAACCCGGGGTAGCTCCCAATTGATTTTCAATCGCCTGGTTGCGCAGCCATAAAGCGTTGTACGAATCAAGATATTTCGGCATTTTGGACGGTAGCTTGGCGGTTATATTGCCCGACACGGACAATACGGGTTTACCCTCTTTGCCGCGCTTGGTGGTCACCAATATCACGCCGTTTCCTCCGCGCACGCCGAATACCGCAGTTGCAGAAGCATCCTTCAATACTGAAATACTTTCTATTTCCGCAATATCTATCTCGTTCATGTCGCGTTCCACATTGTCCACCAGTATCAGGGGGGCCGACCCGTTCCATGTCGATTTGCTGCGGATAATGATCTCGGCATTGTCGCTACCGGGCTTACCGGAATAGTTCAGCGTTGTCAAACCCGGAACCAAACCTGTTAATGCGTTTGAAACATTAGTCACGCCACCCGTACGCATCAATTCGTCGGATTTGACCTGAGAGATAGCGCCTACTACACTTTGCTTCACCTGAACGCCATAACCCACAACAATCACTTCCTCCAATTCCTGAGCGTCTTCCGATAAAGAAATATTCAATGTGGTTGAGGATTCGTCAACAACTGTTTCTTGCGAAATCATCCCCAAAAAACTGAATACCAATATTTCCCCGACAGCGGTTTCAATAGTGTATAATCCGTCTACGTCAGTTGTTACACCCCTTGTAGTCCCTTTTATGAAAACATTCACTCCGGCAATGGGGTCATTGCTTCCACTTTCCCGTACACAACCGGCCACTTTAATTTTTTGTTGCGCTTTCGCCGGAAGGACAACTGCCGACATGACGAAAAAAATCATGATGATTTGAAAAGATTTTTTCATACTTTATGTCTGATATCGAATTACAAATATACAGCTTGTTAATAAATGCAAAATACCACATTCATGGTATTTACGCTCCTGCAGCGATAATCAACCCAATCCCTGCCAAAAACAACAAAAACATTAGCAACAGATAAGTATTCACGCTCTTGGATGAATTTTTAAACTCTTTCCAGACAAATACGCCCCAAAAAGCAGATACCAGCGTAGCGCCCTGCCCCAATCCGTATGATATGGCAGCGCCTGCTTTGCCGGCGGCTATCAGGTTGAATGCATTGCCAAGTCCCCAGATGATGCCTCCCAATATACCCACCAAATGAATACCGAAACTGCCTCTGAAATATTCGCGATAGCTTACCGGCGCGCCCTCAAAAGGTCTTTTCATCACAATGGTGTTGAAGATAAAATTGCTGACAAAGATACCGCAGGCAAAAATAAACATCGCCGTATAAGGCGTCATTTTACCGGCTGCCGGACTGACGAAATTGTCCAAATCCATTGACGCTGCTATAAAACGATAAAAGAACGACATCAAAATACCGGCTACCAACGAGAGGACAATGCCTTTCGAAGATACTCGTTTCGCTTGTTTGGCCTGCTTGTTGTAGGCCAATGCGTTCAATACAACGGCAATGGTTACCAACGCCACGCCGCAGAACAAAAGCAGGGGATTGCCGGTTTGTTGCCCGATGTAATTGATGATGACGCCAAGTATTAACGCCAAACCGATTCCGACCGGAAAGGCTACGGATAATCCGGCAACGGCAATGGCAGCCGACAAAAGAATATTGGCGGCGTTGAAGATAATACCGCCTAAAAATGCGCTTCCAATATTTCCGATTTCGGCCTGACTTAAATCGGAAATAAAACTGCGCCCTTCGGAACCAATGCTTCCCAACGTAAAGGCCGAGAGAAGTGAAAAAAGCAAAATTCCGATCACATAATCCCAGTAAAACAGTTCGTAACGCCATGTTCTTCCGGCTAACTTCTGGGTGTTGCCCCACGAACCCCAGCAAAGCATGGTAATAAAGCAAAAAATAATTGCTAACGGGTAATTGCTGACAATAAACATAAGAATTTGAATTATTTGATTAAAAAATATACTAATATTTTACACGTTTTGACTTCTGATTTCCGCACGGTAAGGGATGGATGCTTGCGCGCCCATTCGGGTTACGGTAATGGCTGCCGCTTTGCAAGCCATTTTAACCGCATCGACAATATTCATGCCTTCGGAAAGTCCCACGCTCAACGCTCCGCAGAACGTATCGCCGGCAGCAGTGGTATCGACGGCCGTTACCTTCTCGGCTTCAATTCGGTGATATTGTTTGCCCTCCTTGATCAGTGCGCCGAGCGAACCTAATGTCAGGACAACTATATCCACTCCCTTGTCGCTAATGGCGTCCGACGCTGCTTTTGCCGATATCCAGTCGGTCACTTTTACGCCCGACAGCATTTCTGCCTCTGTCTTATTCGGGGTAATGATGTGCAGGCTTTTGAGTAACCGATTGGTAAGAGCCTGTGCAGGCGCCGGATTGAGAATTACTTTGATACCTTTCCGGAAGGCTATTTCTGCCGCATATTCCACCGTTTTGACAGGTATCTCCAGTTGCATCAGTACCAGCGAGGAAGTTTCAATCTCCTCCTGCGCCTTTTCGATATCGTCGATACTTAATGTACCATTTGCACCGGAAGCCACCAGAATGCAGTTTTCTCCTTTTGCATCAACGGAGATTAACGCAACGCCCGATGGGTTGTCCGGATCGGAGAAAATATAATTCGTCTTAATCCCTTCCGCGTTGTACAATTCGATAGATTGTTTTCCGAACAGATCGTTTCCTGTTTTTGAAATGAAAGTAACGTTTCCGCCCATACGTGCGGCGGCAACCGCCTGATTAGCGCCCTTTCCGCCCGGATTCATCATAAAGGTATTGCCGATGATAGTTTCGCCCGGCTCCGGGAGCCTGTCCGATTTGATGACCATATCGGTATTGCAACTTCCGATAACAACAATTTTGTTCTGTCTGTCCATTGAGTTTATGTTATTTCGTCATATTATAATCCTTCCGGTACATTTGAATAGATCACCACATCACCTACCTGTATGTGAGCATCATTACGCGGATTAAGCCACTTGAATTTAAGTTCATACTGTTCGTCGGGTAAACTGTATTTCCAAAACAGATCGAAACGACGAGTAATATGTGACGCCGGTAATTCAATCGTTTCCACTAACTGTTCGTTCAGATAAGCCTCCACCATTGCCGTATACCGGTCATCGGCACACTGTACGCGTCCCCTGACGACCACTCCCGTCCCTTTGAACGATACGCCGGACACATTGGGCAATCGTTTGTTGATCTGCCGTTTCTCCACAGGATACAATCCTTCAAACCCTTGTTCATACTGTACGGGAAGAGGTTGCTGGCAAACGATCGTTACGCGGTCTCCTTCAATCTTCCCACCGTTAAGTTCGACCATATCCAATGCCTGTTTGAAACTCATTTGGTATGCTTTGTTTAATGAAATATCCGTATATGCAAAATTTATATCTTCCACTTCTTTCAGATTTTTCATCCAGCGTTCGGGAATATTGTCGTATCCGAGTATCGTGCCGAGAATACCGCCTGCCGACGACGGATTGCAATCCGAATCCTGTCCGCAACGGGTGGCGATGTCAATAGTTTTATAAAAATCGCCTTCTCCGTACAGCAGTCCGATAATGATATAGGCGCTGTTGATCACTGCGTCTATATTGTACGGGACAAATACGCCCTGCGGACATCCGATGTCGGAACTCCATTTTTTTTCACATTCAAACCACGTGCGTTTCCAATCATCTGGATATTCTCGGTAATTGCCGATTACATCATGCATACAGCGATAAAACCGGCTTTGTTCCGGAATGGTTTTTAAGGCTTCCGTAACGATAAATTCAATATCGTCCGAAACAAATGCCAGCGCGTACATGGCGCCTACATATACGCCGCCATACCATCCGTCCCCGTAATTCATGATATGACCTATTTTGTCCGAAATCCGGGAAGCGGCATTGGGCATCCCCGGCGACATCAGTCCGGAAAAATCGGCTTCTATCTGGTAATCAATATCATCCGCATGTGGATTGTTGAGCCAGTGACCCGATGCGGGAGGCATGATCCCGTGCAGAACGTTGTATCTTGCTGCCTGATTGGCATGCCACAATGGGTACTGCGCTGTTGCAAAAGCCACTGCAAAAGAATCTGCCGGCGCATCCAGGCCCAGTTTGTCGAAAACATGCACAAATGTCAAATCCATGTATACATCGTCATACAGACCGGGAGAATTGTCATAATACCATTTTATATAACCGTCCGGCCAACTGATGGGCACATAATCCTGTATCATGGTGCCGCAATATTTAAATTCGGTGGGGCCGCCGTAAGTACACCCGATGGTTTGACCCGCCCAGCCGCCTTTAATCTTGTCCAGCAATTGCTCCTTACTGATGACTGTTTCCGCCGGTAGAGGCCTGCTCAATTTACGGCCGACACACGAGGCGCCGAAAATCAGCACTATAGCTATTGAAAAAATCTGTTTCATTTCTTTTTAAGATTAATTTTTTGCAAAAATAAACCGATATTTCGAATAACATTTTCCAATAATCGGATTATTTTATAATTATAAATACAAAAAAAATAATACTTTTGCACAATTTATCTTTGAAAAATAGATAATTATATCAATCAAAAAATACGAAAATAAATAATTAAAAGAAGATTTATGCACAAAACAGATACTTTGATTTTGCTTGTCAGGTCGCTTTCCAAGGCGGAAAAAAGACGGTTCAGGACATACAGCCGGAAATCCGATTATGTCGCCATGTTTGGAATCATTGAGAAAGATAAGGAAATAACTGCCGGCGAACTGAAAAAACTGTTCCTGAAAAAGAAGCCCGGCGCAAGTTTTGAGGCGACTTCTACTTATTTATATAAATTACTGCTGGACGCTCTGCTCGCATTACGGGAAGAACAGGACAACCATTATTTGCTGTTGAATAAAATTCTGAAAGCCAAAATACTTTACGAAAAGTCACTGTTTGAAGCGGCCTTGGATATGCTGAATCAAGTGAAAACAGTCGCCGAAAAATACGAAAACCATCATGCCTATCTATATGCAGCCCGACTGGAACTGGAGTATTTGCTGGCGCTTAATTTTCCGAACATTTCGGAAACGGAATTGCTCAACAAACATTTCAAAATCAAAGAAATATTGAAAACTATCAGAATCGGCAACGAACAGTCTTCATTGTATGAATTACTGAAATACAGAATTATACATCAAGGCAATATTCGCTCAATCAAACAAAAGGAAAAACTTTACGATTTGGTTTTCAGCGAAATGAATATCGTAGCATCTTCCAATATCAACAGCTTTGAAATTAAAAAACTGCATCAACTTTTCCAGTCGAATTACTTAATTAATATAGGAGATTACAAATCGGCGCTACAATCGTATTATGAACTGAACAAACTGTTTGAAAACAACAGTCACTTGTGGGCGAATCCACCGGTTTACTACGTTATGGCGCTGGAAGGCATTTTGGATAACCTCCGCGGCATTGGCAAGTACGATGAAATGCCCTATTTCATCGGGCAGTTGAAATGCTTCCGGCATCCTTCGGTAAATTTTCAAGCAGAAGTAGCAGCCTTGATTTTCCTGTATGAACTCTTCCCTTTGCTGGACAGAGGCGATTTTGAAACTTCTTCTGTTATGATGAACCGCAATAAAGCCGGAATATTGGGAAAAATACAATTGTTGAGCCTCGCCCGTCAGGCGGAAATTTACCTGTATGAAGCGTTGGTGCATTTCGGAAACAAAGAACCGAAAAAAGCGCACAAAGCTATTTTACAGATTGTGATACGCGGGAAAAGTTTTTATTCGATTCCCCTTTACCGCACTATCCGTCTGGTCAATCTGATGATTCGGTATCAAACAGGCGATATAGATACGATCCGGTATGAAACCCGTTCCCTGTCAAGAATTTTGTCCCAAACTGAAAAAGCCTATAAAACAGAACGTTTAATGTTGCAATTCCTAAACAAATCTCAAAATCTTTTATTATTCCAGCGTGAAAAATTATGGAAAAAGACAGCTCCCGTACTGGACAGCCTTCGTAACGATATTTTTGAACGACAAATCCTGAAACTTTTCGACTTTACCGCATTTATAGAAGCGGAACTAAGACGGCTGCCTCTGCATAAAGTACTGGCGGAAAGGAATTTCTTACCACGTCAATAAAAAATAAATAACACCGTCCTTATCTGTTGTCTGTTATTGATCGGAAACTTTGCGTTTTTCTCCGTAGCCACACTGCAATAGCAGCCAATGCCCATCGGGTAAGCAGCATACACCACAGGTTGGCGCCAACAGAC
>JAIRMH010000271.1 GCA_031258835.1 Tannerella sp. | reverse complement strand
CATAGAAAAAAGAACAAAAAACGCCTTTGCTCACAAATGAATATGAGCAAAAGCGTTGTAAATACAAGCGTTGGGCGTTATCGTTTTAGATAAACGCCGTGCGAAATCCGCTCAATTTGATGAAGGTTTAAGTAACGCTCAACCTGTTTTTTAAAGATAACCTAAACAATAGCGCCTTTTTTATTTTACAATAAATTTGGCGGTTGCCGTTTTGCCGCCGTTTACCGCATTGAAGAAATAAATACCTGATCTCAGAGGAATGGGGATGGCCTGATGGTTGTCTCTTATGTTAAAACGGGAAACGGCGCGTCCGTCCGGAGAATAAATAAATGCGTTATATCCGCTTAAATTTGTGATAATAAGGTTATTTGCGGAATAAAATACATTTGCTTTGATAAATACGGTCTCGTTTCCATCGGGTTCGCCTGTTTCAACGGGGTAACCTAAAAATTCGTCTCCATAAATGCTTTTCAGGCGTTCCGGAACTTTCCATGTGAAATTAATTTTGCCGTCGTCCACGCCGAATATATTTTCATCCGTAATCACGTCGTCGGGGACTTCCCACGAGGCGAAAATTTCCGTTATGGCCGTTTTTTCGAAACTCCATCCGCCTAAGAACATGACAGAGTTTGGTATGACGATTGATTGGAGGGAACTACAGCCGGAAAACGCTCCGCCGTCGATACTCTCCAGCGTGTTGGGCAGGGTGACTTCTTTCAGTTTTGCACAGTTTTGAAAAGACCATTCACCGGTCTGAACGGCGCTTTCCAGAACGACGGAGACCAGTTCCGGGCAACTGTAAAAGGCGCAATTGCCTAAAAACTTCACGTTCTTAACGGCCGCGGAGCTTATTGCCGTTTCGCCTAATGCCCACGCCTTTATTTCCGTTATGTTTTCAAGATTGATGGATGCCAGCTTTCTGGATGTCTGGAAAGCGCAAGTGCCTAACGACTTCACGCTTGCCGGCAGTGTGATACTTGTTAGGCCGGTCTGCTGGAACGTGTGCTCGGTGATAGCCGTGACACCTTCGGGGATATTGATTTTCTCAAGATTTGAACATCCGTAAAACGCCCAATCTTCAATAGACTTTACGGAAGCCGGGAGAACAACCTCTTTTAATTCGGAGCATTGTGCAAACGAACTGTTTCCTATTATCTCAAGGCCGTCGGGAAGAGATATGGATTTCAGGTTAGGATTTTCGCGCATCGAATTATCGCCGATTTTCTTTACGGGATATTCAGTTCCGCCGATAGATACTTTCTCCTGAATGGTAATGTGTTCTGCCGTATAGGGGACATGGTTGTCTCCATCTTTAGGCAGGGAAACGGTTTCCGCATAGTTGTCGCCACCGTCGACAGTCACTGCCTGATAAATGATGCCGTCAATAGTCGTTTGCTGCGCCTTCGGTTGAATCGACAGGGCAAACATAAAAAATAATCCAAATGTGATTGGTCGGTTAAAAAAGTAACAAGTCTTCATGTTGAGTAAAATTAGATTGTTAATAAAAAAATTTGAAACTCTCGTTTTTTTGTCTTATTTGTAAGTTGGTTATATAAAATCCTTTATCCAGCCTTGATATATCTATTTTTTCAAGATAAGTTTTGTTTTTATAAATTTCCGAAAACATACATTTACCGGCAATATCATAGATCTTCACGGAATTAAGGAAGTCGTTCGTTTTTATATGAAGAATCGCCGACGTCTTATCTATATAAGCGGAAAAAGAATTTGCTGCCGGTATTCCCGGATTGTTATCCCGGTCTTGTTTTTTGAGTCTTATCACAAAGCCGCCTCCCTTAGCCATGTCGACAGTGAGTTTTTTCTCTTTTGTGACGGTAACCGTTTCGTTTAGATATTTTTTCGGCTCACTTCCCGATTCGGGGCTGTCTTTCAGGATAAAGGCGTCGTATGATATACCGGAAGGCAGGAAGTCGAAGTTTATTTCCATTCTTCTTTCCTCCCAATTACTCATACCGCCGACGTACCAGTCTTCTCCTTTTTGTTTTGCCATCAGTATATATTTGCCGAGTTCGGCATCTAACGGGATCGTTTTATCCCATACGGCAGGTACCGAAGAGAGAAAATCCAGTATATCCGGGAACTTGTTATATTCCGTAGGTGCATCGCATAGATACCCTAACCAGTGGTCAAAGATCACGTACATGGATAATTCATGTGCGCGTGTACCCATACTCATCGGTACGGTGTTATCGATGTCGACGGGATAAAACGCTTCGGCTGTCGTATTTCTCATGGATCCCGGCGTATAATCTTCCGGGCCTGCTATGGAGCGGATAAAAGGGAACAGGGTATGGTAATCCGGCGTCACAATACTTCTCCAGAAGTTATCTTCGCCGCCCCGTACGGCTTCGAAATTCAGAATATTCGGATAAGTGCGGTTTAACCCGGTCGGGACGGGGCATCCGTGAAATATCCCGACCATCCGGCTGTCCGCCAGTCTTTGTGCAAATTCGTATCCCCAGCGCATGGCAATCTGGTCGTTACGTTCAAAGAAATCGATTTTAACGCCTGCCACCCCGCGCGCTTTCATACGTTTAATCCAGTCGCCGGGATATTCGTTAACGCAACTCGCCCATGTCCATACGATGATTTTCACACCCTTTTCTTCGGCATACTTACATATTTGCAGGAGCCAGTTTTCCTGATATCCGGCGTCTAAAGTCATGTATTCAATGCCGTTTTCTGCCGCCCAGTCGATGTAATATTGATACAGTTCTACACTTAGATTCCTGTTCCCTACCGGGAAAGGCATGCCTTCGAGCATGGCTTTGTGCCACCATTCCCAAGCCGATTTTCCCGGTTTTATCCACGATGTATCCTCTATTCGCGAAGGTTCGGCAAGAAGGTATACCAGTTCGTTATTTAGCAAAGATTTGTCGTTGTCGGTAGCAATGATAACACGCCATGGAAATTTGCGACGTCCTTCCGTTCGGGCGATGAAATCTTCACGTTCATAAACTAAGTGGTTTGAATAATAATTATCGGGGTCGATCACTTTTTTCGGATATCCCGCCCACATTCCGCGCATGGATCTTGCTCCGTTGCGTTCCATATACATGCCCGGATAATCGTAGGTGTCAGCCTCCGTGATCACTACTTTATACGGAGTTCCCGTATATTCGAACAAGACCGGGGTGACGGAAAATTTGCCGGCGCTTATGGCAGCAGGGGCGGTATATATGTTATATGTTCTTTCAAAATTACGGAATCCTTGATGTATGGAATATTTTATTCCTCCGTCGCCGGTTTCCTGGGATGTATTTATATCGCACTCCGGAAAATACACTTTTGTCGTCGCTGCGAAATTGAACAGGGCATCTTCACTGTTAATCGTTATTTCGTTATCGAAATCCGTGACAAAACGGTAAGCGACGCCTTCGTTATAAGCCCTTACAATGAGTTTGTATTTTTCATTGTATTCGACCGTCAGTTCGTTGTAAGATTCCATTAACGTTTTGTTTTTCCCGATGGGGACGTCTATCCGGTTATTTTCACTTATCGTATGGACGTTTTTTACGCTACCCGCCCCGATAATTGTTCCGTCGGAGAGATGAAGAGCGATGGACGAAGGGGCTATGAGTCGGGTTGTCCCGTACAGGATCTCATAACTTGTTCCTCCGTCTATGTGAAGTATCATTTTCAACAGATTATCGGGTGAAACGACTTCGTAGTCCGAAGCGTGGAGATTGCCGATACATAATAAAAAAGAGGTCAATAAAGTCAATATTTTTTTCATCGCCTGATATTTAATAGTTTCTTTCCGGTTTTTACGAAAAATGAGGGGGTCTATTGGACGGCAATAAACGCCCCTCGATGAAATTCGTTGGGATGTTTAATATCCCGGATTCTGGTCTTTGCCCATTTCCATATACGGATTATTTTTTATCTCATCTTCGGGAATAGGCCATCGGACATGGAAGTCGCTAATCGTACCTTTTTCTTTTGTCCATGGGTTACGTTCTTTTATCAATTTCACGAAATTACCCGAACGTATCAAATCCATGCGGCGCCACCCTTCAAAGCAAAGTTCGCGGATGCGTTCATCCATGATTTCGATGCGGAACTGCTCCTGTGAGAGGCCGCTCCATTTTTTATTGTCCGGAAGGTTGCCGCCCCATGCGCGTGCACGAACCTGATTTACAATGTCGACAGCTTCTCCGGTGCGTCCCGTTTCATTTAAACATTCCGCGTAACACAGGAGGATATCGGCAAAGCGCAGGAACATATAATTTTTACCCGACCAGTAAAAACTTCTGCCGGAGGTCGCATCTGTGGCAAGGCTATTGGATGTCCATTTGTCGAGACGTCGGTCTTCCCATTTTTTGATGTGCGGATCTAATTCGTCGGCGCCCCACGACGGGACGGTATATTCCTGTCCGCGATACGTAAAGTCGAAACGGATGTTTGCATCTCTGCGCAGGTCGCCGTCTTCCCATACTCCGCCTTCCGCTTTCATTTTACAGGCGTAATCCGTAGGAAGCGCCACATCGTAACCTCCGATATAGCATGATTCACCGAGATTTGCCAGCGTGCGGGATCCCATATCCCACTGCCAGAAGTTAGGCCCGGAACTGTTACAGATATAATCTATTTCAAAAATAGATTCGTTTGAATTGAATTCTAATGTGGCATATTCGTCGAACATTTTTTCATAGCTTGCTTCCAGACGGTAAGCGTCTTTTATTTTCTCAAAATATTCAATTGCTTTGCCGAAATCCCGGTACCCGCTTTCTGTCGGCGCATACATGAAAAGTTTGCCTAACATTGCGATTGCGGCGCCTTTCGTTGCCCGCGGCCCGGTCTGTTTGCCGTCGGACAGGTTTTCCGAGGCATAAGTAAGATCGTTAAAAATCTGTTCCCATACGACATTCAGCGGCTTCCTGGACATGTCGATGTCGGGGTTGTCAAGGTCAACGATTTCGATAACGGGTACTTCACCCCAATACATTGTGAGTTCAAACATTGCCATAGCGCGCATGAAACAGGCGTTAGCTCTCAATAATCTAACTCTCCCCGTCGTTTCTCCGTCCGTTTCGGATTCGGCCAAAAGCTCTAATCCGCGGATAGACAGTGCGGCGGTGTTGATCATCGGCCATCTTTTATACCACATCTCGCTTATTTGCGAGGAGGTAGCGTTAAGCATGCCGTCGTAATAATCCAGTCCGGATTGACTTGCATCCGTCATCTGTACAATTCCCTGTTTGGATTCGTCAAGTCCGAGCAGGGTGAAAGTAAATCCGGAACGTCCGGCTTTAGAACTTCTGTACGATGTATATAAACCGTCTACGGTAGGTTCCAGTACATTTAACTCCGTATAGACCTGTTCGGGTGTCAGGGATGTTTTCGGCATTTCTTCCAGGAAATCGGAACATGAAGATATTCCTGTTGCAAATAGAGAAATGAATGTTGCAAATAAATTTATTTTTATATTTTTCATAATCTAATATCGTTTATAATGGGTTTACATGTGAATGTATTAAGCGCCGTTTCAGAACGTCAAGTTTAGACCTAATACAAACATTTTTGCAGGAGGATACCAGTCGCCCGTTTCCGGGTCGTAGCCTTTATATGGCGTTAAACAGAACAGGTTGGATGCTGTCGTGTACACGCGGAGATTGTCGAGTCGCAGATTATTTGCGAACGTTTTTGGGAATGTATACGCTAAGGTAAGCGTTGACAGGCGAAGGAAAGACGCTTTTTGTACGGAATGGTCCATATTGCCGGCGGAGAAGGTGTTATAATTCCTGTCGTCGCTTGGGTCGTCAAGCATGGGACGGGGGAAAGCTGCGCCTGTGTTTTCGGGCGACCACCGGTCTAAAAGGTCTACGGACGCAAGGCTCTTTCCTGTACTTCCGATCATCGTTTCGTATATATAGCTTAATTTTTTCGCTCCGTAAGAATAGTTGAATACCGCGTTAAGGGTGATTCCTTTATATGTAAGATCCGTAGCGAAACCTCCATAGAATTTAGGATCGGTGGAACCGACAATGACACGGTCATAATCGTCGATTTTTCCGTCAGGCGTTCCGTCGGCGCCGGATACGTCCAAGGGATACAAATCGCCGGGATTCACGCTTCGTCCCGACCAGTCTGTCTGACGCAGGCGTTCCATATCGGCCTCCTGTGCGATGCCTCCGGTTTTCCATATGTAAATAGTGTTACGCGATTCGCCGATAAACAGGTTCCCCTCTTTCTGCAGGTTTCTGTCGCCGTCATAATTGAGGATATAGTCGTTATCTCCATATAATTTTGTAACTTTATTTTTGTCGGCGGAAATATTTGCCGAGATATTCCAACGAAGATCCTTCGTGTTAATAGCATTTATATCTAAAGTGACTTCCAACCCTTTATTTTCTATTGCACCTACATTTTCCACCATCGTCTTGAAGCCTGAAGAGGTGTTTATGTTGCGTGTCATTAACAAATCGTCATTTGTGATGTGGAAAAGATCTACCGACATACGGACTTTATTTGAGAGGAATCCTATGTCTGCGCCAAGGTTAAACTGTCGTTGCGATTCCCAGGAGATTTTACCGTTGCCCTTCTTGTCTCTCGGTACATATGTGGTTTCGCCCTCTGTTACCGACGGGGAATAAAGGGTCAGGTAAGAATAGTCTTCAATTTCCTGATTTCCTACCATGCCAAAGCCGAGGCGCACCTTGAATAAGTCGAAGAGATGTTGCTCCTTCATAAAATCTTCTTCCGCCATATTCCATGCTAAGGAGAACGACGGGAATAATCCCCATCTGTTACCGTCGGAAAATTTGGACGAGCCGTCGTAACGCGCGGTAGCCGTAGCATAATATTTGCCGGCGTATGTATAATTCGCCCTTACGAAATAAGACAACAGCGATGAAGCAGTGAAATCGGAGCTAATGGAACGGTTCGCCAGGAAATTGGAAGCCCCCAGGTTGTAATATGAAAAGATGTTATTATCAAATCCGCGACCTGTTACTTCCGTATAATTACGACTGATATTTGAGGCGCTTGTTCCGACTGTGGCATTGATCCTGTGAACCCCGAATGTGTTGTCGTATGAAAGCGTATTATCCCATTGCCACATCATTCGCTGGTCTCGCGTATGCCGGGCTTCTCCGTTATGAGCGTAACGGATCGCTTGTTGGATATTATTTGGAACGTATCTGAATCGCGATTCTTCAAGAAAATTCATCGAAAAAGTAGTCCGGAAATTCAATCCTTTAAATGGGTTGATATTTAAAAAATTAGAAGATATTACGCGATTACGTATGCGATCGTATTCAATTTTTAACGTGTTAATAGGGTTGAAATAGTTCTGGTCATAGAAATCTCCATAATTCAATGTCAGGACGTCGCTGACAGGTAACATAGGGTTTGCTCCCCGCGCTTTGTCAAACACATCGTCATTGTCGAAAATTTCCGAATCCGTTCTGACGTAGGAGGTATTTGTACCTACTTTCAGCCAGGGTTTGACATTATAATCGGCATTAATACGTCCCGAATATTTTTTATCGCTCAGGTTTTTAACCATACCTTCCTGGTTTGAATAACCGAAACTGAGATAGAAAGCGCCGTTGTCGCCACCGCCGGTAAAACTTACCGCATGATTCTGTTCTGTTCCGTTGCGTGTTACTTCATCTAACCAGTCATATTCTTTAAACGCAGGATTGTTATATGCGTCCAACTCATATTGCCCGAAAACGAAGCCTCCGCTTCCGGAAACAGGGTTATAAGCCGTCATTACTCTGTCTTGAAGGAATGCATCTATATCCGCCTGGGACGCATTCGGATAATTTGCTTTGTAACTGTTGAGTGCGGCATCCTTCCTTAATTCAAACAGTTGCCTGTAATTCATTTTTTCGGGAGTATGCGCATAGGTGCGCGTGCCGACCCAGCCATCGTAATTAATTTTACCTTCGCCCTTTTTCCCTTTTTTAGTGGTGATCAGCACGACGCCATTCGCGGCCCTCGACCCGTACAGGGCGGTTGCCGATGCGTCTTTCAGGATTTCTATGGCCGCGACGTCATTGAGGTTCACGGAATTGAATCCACCGCCGAAATTATCCATTACCAGACCATCCACGACATAAATAGGATCGGTCGATCCGTTGATTGTGTTGATTCCCCTGATTTTAATGCTGGAATCGTCGCCCGGTTTTGCCCCGCTATTGATTAAAACTCCGGCGACGCGTCCTTGAATAGCCTGGTTAATGTTTGTTACCGGCTTTTCTTCAAGCACTTTGTTGCTGATGCTTCCGACCGCACCGGTTAAGTCGCTTTTCCGTAAGGATACGCCGACGATTATTACTTCATCTAAATCTTGCGTCTCTTCATCTAATGAAACATGGATGACCGTTTGGTTATTTACCGCTATTACTTTTGTCGTATAACCGGTATAACTGAATGTTAACGTTGCATTTGCCGGCGCCGACAGACTGTAGTTGCCGTCAATACCGGTAATCGTTCCTGTCGCAGTGCCGTTTACTCTTATGGAGACGCCCGGCAGAGGATCCGACGTAGAACTCTCTATTACCGTTCCGCTGACTGTGATATTTTGTGCAAAGACGGATGTGTAACAAAATAACAATGATTGAATGATTATAATATAAAACTTTCTCATAGATTGTGGAATTTGATGATTTTATTATCGTTATGTAAATCGAATATTATTTTACTTCGCTAAGTTTTACTTCGCTAAGTTTGAAAACAAGGCTTTCCATTTCATTATACATTGCAAAGTTCAGGCCTGCGGTCATTAAATATTCGCCGCTGAAAACTTTATCTTCATATTTGGTAAACCGTGACCAATTATCCGGATCTTTGTTGATCTCGTTCAGTTTGTATCTTTTTTCGGGGTGAAGGCCTTGCAGTTTAATCGTCGGCGGTTTAGGATAGACCTCTTTCCTCACCATAAAATTGAATATAACGGCTTCGTCCCGCTTGTCGTTGACGTACATATATACGGTACGGTTACTTTTATATGGGGATAGTATCCGGTATAAATCGCCCGTGAGGATGGTATTTCGTATTTCTTTGTATGTCCGGATCGCATTTTTAGAAAATTCATATTCTTTTTCCGTCATTTGGGAAGGCTGCAAGTCCATTCCGAGTTTGGCCGCCATAGCTATATCGAACCGGCATTTTAGCGACATGCTGCGGCCTGAGATATGGTTTGGAGATGCCGATACGTGACTTGCCAGTCCGATCGTAGGGAAGAAATACTGCGAACCCCATTGCGTGATGATGCGCTGTAAAGGGTCGTTATTATCGCTGATCCAATATTCGTCGAAGTATTGCATGGAACCGTAATCAATGCGTCCTCCTCCTCCGGAACAGGCCATGAAGGTCACGTCCGGGTATTTTTTGCTGATCTTTTCCATGATTTCCAGTAAGTGTTTGCTATAATCGAAAAACAGATGCGTCTGTTTTTCCGCCGGCAGCCATGGAGAGCCTGAATTAAACACATAGCGGTTACAGTCCCATTTGACATAATCGATGCCCGGATTTTCCCGTAACAGACGATCTACCGTGTTGAATACAAATTCCTGCACTTTGGGATTACTCAAGTCGAGTATCAGTTGGTTGCGCAGCAACGTTCGTTCGCGTTGGGGCTGCGAGATGACCCAGTCGGGATGATTTTCATACAGTTCGCTTTTCGGGTTCACCATTTCAGGCTCTACCCATATCCCGAATTTCAAGTTTCTTTTTTTACATTCCTGTATGAGGTAAGGTATTCCGTCAGGCAGTTTTTTGGTGTTGGTTTGCCAGTCTCCTAATCCCGATTTATCATTGTCACGGGGGTATTTATTCCCGAACCATCCGTCGTCTAACAGGAATAGTTCAAATCCCATTTTCGCGGCGTCGTCAATAATTTTTGTCAGTTTGGCCTCGTCAAAATCAAAATAAGTAGCTTCCCAGTTATTCAGGAGCACGCTTCTCCCCTTATTCCCGTTTTTAATCCCATATTTCCTTGCCCAGCGGTGGAAGTTGCGGGTGATTTTCCCGGCGCCTTCAGTGCTGTAAGCGAACAGGAAAGACGGGGTTTTGAACACTTCGTTTTTCTCAAGCGTGTATTCGGAAGCGTACGGGTTTGCGCCGGAGAGGATTCGCAGTTTATTGTAGTTGTCTACTTCAAAGCAAAACCGAAAATTCCCCGGCCAGGCCAGCGTTCCGCCTATCGCCTCACCGTGTGTCTCGGCAAGCGGCGCGTTCAACGAAAGGATAAAAGAGGGATGTGTGAACTGGTGGCTGCGTACGCCCAATTTGGAGTCGACGATTTTGATGCCTTCCGTCAATTTCTGTTCCGAGATATTCATTTCGTTCGACCAGTCTCCGTGAAAATGGCTTACATAATATTCGGAAGCATTAAAAGACAAATCGGATGAAGCGAAATCCGCAAGACGAATATTTTTTTTCTGCCCGTTTTTTATTTCAACCCACTGTTCGAGCAGATCTTCCTGTTGATAGGCCTTGTAGTGAATCGTTACGAACAAATCATAATATTCGTCTTTTAGCTCAATCGTCGTCTGTATGATGTTTTCGTCGATCTGTTTCACGGACGAAGTGCGATACCCTAATTCGACGGAGGTGTTCCCGTCGGACTGTATCGCCCGCAACGCCGCCTCGAAAACGTGGTTGGTACCGAATGTAGAGTAAGAAGAGAACGTTTCCGTATCGATGGATGTCATTTCTTCGATATTTTTCATGGAAGCGCCGAAATAGGTTTGCTCCAGCCTGTTTTTTTCGTTTACCTTCAATAAAAGACAGACGTTCTTTGTCGTTACCGGAATATATTCAACGGCTTTGACGGAGCAAAACATACACAAAATGGGGATGATGATAAATCCGTTATTTTTCATGACTTGTTTTATTAATGGATGATTTTCTGCAAAAATATTTTCTGCAAAAGTAACTTCTCGATGAAAAAAAAACAGATATAAACTTGCCAAAAAATCGCTCTTTTAGAGAAAAATAGCCGTCCGTACATTGCCCGCTGTACATTTGTGTTATTTTATGACAAGTTTGAAGTATAATCACTATTATATCTTGAAGCTGTCTCAGAAGGATATTAGCGTTTAGACAATACAGATTTAACGGATGAACGCAGATTTTTATTTTATTGATAACAAACTTAGTAATTAAGTCAGTTTATTTTCATAAAGGAACGGTCGGTCCTTAATCCTGAAATTGTGCAGCGCAGCGCAGGAGGAAAAGACTCTCTCCGCAAAAAGATTCTTTCTCAGTCGACATTCGTCATTGACAGTCCTGTAACGCTTAATGCTCTCGATGGCATGTTCCACTCTGACTCTGAAAGAAGAAATTGTGCGGTTGTCCTGTTTCTGTTCCGCCGTTATCTCCTTTTCTTTTGGTTTTTTCACCGGTTGAATGACAGTAACACCTTCCGGACGGTATCCCTGATAACCGGTGTCCTGCACCAATGTAAAACCGGTGGGCTTCCTGAATCGGATTGAGTTTCAAATACGACAGGATGAACGCCAAACGTTCCTCCATGATGCAGGGCGGCGGACTGTTGGCATACATCGTGTACGCTCGCAACCCGCTTCGACGTTTCCCGTCCATCCGGTATTCCGATAAATATTCATCATGCGCCTCCTTAAAATAAGGCAGCAGTTCGTTGAACTTTTCCTTCGTGTAGCCCGTCATCGCTACAAAACGGGGGGCCTTTTTTTGCCATTCCTGATATTTCATAATGCAAAGGTCGCGCTTACGCGCGTATTATGCAAATTTAATTCGACATAATCTCTATTACGTATATTTGCAAGTAATAAAAATAAAAAACAGTTAACATCATGACAAATTCAACGAACAGAAAAGAACGGGTTCTCATC
>JAIRMH010000269.1 GCA_031258835.1 Tannerella sp. | reverse complement strand
ACATTTTTTTTTTATTTTTAATTACCATTTTGTTTTTTTATGAATTTTTTTTAGAGATAGAGAGAGAGAGAGAGAGAGAGAGAGAGAGAGAGAGAGAGAGAGAGAGAGAGAGAGAGAGAGAGACGCAGGCCTGCCATTTATTAGCGACAAGATCCAAAATCCAGGCGACAGGCTCTAAAATTCAAGCGACAAGCTCTAAAATTCAGCGGGATATAATAATTTTATTTCTCGCGCGTGCGTGTGCGCGTACAATAGATATATTAGTAAACATTTTTCTAAAAAAACATTCCTTACCTTCCCGACTTATCAAATATTCATTTGAGGCCTTGCTATGTCATGAAGTAATGAAAACAAACGCATTGGGTATTTGGAGACAATATCCATGCAAAATGATAATTCGCGGCAGAAGTACATTTTTTTAGTTTGTCAAGTAATCATGCGACTTTATAAGATCTCATTATAATCAAATAACGATAAACAATATCATC
Organism: Tannerella sp.; assembly: GCA_031258835.1. Classification (GTDB taxonomy): domain Bacteria; phylum Bacteroidota; class Bacteroidia; order Bacteroidales; family Tannerellaceae; genus Tannerella. The sequence continues at coordinate 22,242 of JAIRMH010000269.1, read as the reverse complement.
TATCATGAAACAAAATTTGTATAAATCTAATTATGCACATATGAAATACAAAATTTCAAACATCTTTATTTTCCTGTTTGCAAGTTGTGTAGTTTTTGCCCAGACAAAAACGATAACAGGACTTGTAAAAGATGCTGTCGACGGTTCCGGATTGCCCGACGCCACGGTCGCCATAAAAGGAACAACACAGGGAACTACGACCGATATTGACGGGGCTTTTTCCATAAAGGCTGCCATTGGCGATACATTATCAATATCTTATATCGGCAAAAAGCCGGTGTTCCACGTCACTGACCAACGAAACGTAATAGAAATCATCCTGTATGATGATGCTGAAATGCTTGAAGAAGTGACGGTAGTCGCTTTCGGTACACAAAAGAAACAAAGCGTTGTCGCTTCAATTGAAACGGTAAGGGTCTCCGACCTTAAAATACCGTCGGCGAATCTAACGACGGCTATGGCCGGCAGGATCCCCGGACTGATATCGTATCAAACGTCGGGCGAGCCGGGAAGGGACAATGCGCAATTCTTTGTGCGCGGTGTAACGACGTTCGGTTATAAAACAGACCCCCTGATCCTTATCGACGGCTTTGAAGTGACGACGGACGACTTGGCGCGCCTGCAGGTAGACGACATAGAAAGTTTTTCCGTGTTGAAAGATGCTTCCGCAACCGTATTGTACGGCTCGCGCGCTGCAAACGGTATTATCCTCGTAACGACGAAAAAAGGCGTCGAAGGACCGGTTAAACTTAGTATCCGCGTAGACAACAACATTGCCACCCCTACAAAAGTGCCGCGATTAGTCGACGGAGTAACTTACATGCGCATGTATAACGAAGCCCGAATGACAAGAGACCCGCTACTTGGCGCCTATTACAGCGAACAGAAAATTCAATCTACCGCATCGGGAGAAAATCCTATGATCTATCCGAATGTCGACTGGTACGATGAAATATTCAAAAGTTCGACTATGAACACCAAAGCGAACATCAATGTGTCGGGAGGCGGACCGGTAGCCACCTACTTCGTTGCCGGAGGTTTCGAACATGAAACAGGTTTGCTGAAGGTTGACCCCAGCAACAATTACAATTCAAACATCAGCATTAACCGCTTTAATATCCGGACAAATGTTAATTTCAAGTTAACTTCCACAACCATTCTTGAAACGCAGATTAACGGCCGCTTCGAAAGGCAGACAGGCCCATGGGAAAACATCGACGACGCAAATGCCACCACCAGGATATTCAGCGATATAATGAACAGTAACCCCGTGGACTTCCCTGCTATTTACGAACCCGACGAAGCCAATATTTACACCACTCACACGCTGTTCGGTAATACCTATGTCGACGGAACACGGAAAGCCAATCCCTACGCCGAAATGACGAGAGGTTATACCGACCGTAACGAAAGTAATATAACGGCGCAGGCGACGCTGAGGCAGGATTTGAAATTTATAACCGAAGGATTGAACATACAGTTGAAAGCATCCGTCAACAACTGGAGCCGATACACAAGCACACGTTCATATACTCCGTTCTATTATGATCTGGAATCATATAACCGTATAACGGGAGAACACAAACTGTGGTGTCTTAACCCAAACACAGGCCAGGCGCATCTTGGAGATGTGGATCCCGGACGTAACGCCACATTCAAATACTACTTCGAAGCCCGTGCTACATGGGCGCGGCAGTTCGACGTGCATAACGTCGGGGCAATGATTGTAGGCACAATGGAAGAAAACCTGCTGACCGCAGGTAGCAGCCGGTCTATTTACGAAACGTTGCCGGAGAAAAATACCGGACTTTCAGGCCGATTCACATACGACTTCGATTCGCGATATTTCCTCGAATTTTCATTCGGATACAACGGATCGGAAAAATTCGACGGCGACAAACGTTTTGGCTTCTACCCGTCGATAGCCGGCGGATGGCTGATATCGAACGAAAGTTTCTGGGAGCCAATGCGCGACATCGTAAGCACACTTAAGCTAAAAGGCAGTCTCGGACGAATAGGTAACGACGCCATCGCAGAGAGAAGAGACCGTTTCTTTTACTTGTCGGACATCTCGGTTTACGCCCCGGACGTGGCCATTGATAACGGTTACCGCTGGGGAGAATCTTTTATGAACGCCTACGGTGGTTACAGAATCAACCGCTATGCCAACCCCGATATCACATGGGAGCTTTCCACGAAGTGGAACGCCGGTATAGAAGCCAATTTTATGAAAGAACGACTGAAAATACAGGCCGAAGTCTTTGGAGAAGACCGGGACAATATCTATATGGTAAGGGAAAATTTCCCGGCTACGGCAGGATTGGAATCATCCGTGAGCGGTAATGTCGGACGATTAAAGGCGAAAGGTTTTGACGGCTCTATCGATTATCAGCATTTCTTTACATCCGATTTCTGGATGACAGGCCGCGCAAATATCACTTACTCCGACAATGAATATGTTCAACTGGACGAAAAAGATTATCCTGACGAGTACAGGAAGAGACTGGGACATAACGTGAATCAGGAATGGGGACTTATTGCCGAAAGATTGTTCGTCGACCAGGAAGAAATAGACAACTCCCCGACGCAGGACTTCGAAAAATACATGGCCGGGGATATCAAATATAAAGACGTAAACGGCGACGGCGTTGTCAATAGCAACGACATGGTTCCGCTGGGATATCCTACCGTACCCAAAATACAATATGGATTCGGATTATCTACGGGTTACAAAGACTTTGAATTTTCATTCTTCTTCCAAGGCAACGGCATGGTGTCGTTCTTCATAAACCCAAGCGTCTACAACACGGAAGGGATTGCCCCGTTTGTATACCGCAGGAACGCGCTCGAAATAGTTGCCAACGACTACTGGAGTGAAACAAATCCTAACGTATACGCTTTCTGGCCGCGCCTCTCGACCGTACCTATCCTCAACAATGTACAACAGTCGTCATGGTGGCTGCGCGACGCTTCTTTCATGCGCTTGAAACAGGTCGAACTGGGATATCACCTGAGGGGATGGCAAAAAGTTGGCGTGAAGGACTGCTACATTTATGCGACGGTTGAAAACCTGTTTGTGCTGAGCAAATTCAAATTGTGGGATCCCGAAATGGGAAAAGGCGGATTAGGTTATCCTCCGAACAGGAGATATAATATTGGGCTTCAATTAAATTTTTAATGTTTTAATCACAGTAATTATGAAAATATTCAAATCAACAATATTCGGAATAATACTAAGCGTATTATTACCGTCATGCGCTGAATATCTTGATGTTGTGCCTGACAATACGCTGACGCTTGAAGAGATCTTCACAAAAAGGGAAAGCGCTTACGACGCTCTGGCCAGGGTATATAGCTTCCTGCCTTACGAATCCGATACGCATAATACGACATGGACGCTGGGCGACGAGTACGTAGGACGCCTCGACCTGAACGATGCCATGGGCAATTTGATGGCGATAAGAATCATGCGGGGATTGCAAAACACTGCCGCACCTATATTGGGAACATGGTCGGGAACATATGGCGCTAAACATCTTTACAGAGGACTGAACCAGTGCGAAGTGTTCAACAGCTACATCGACAACGTGCGCGATATGAGCGAACAGGAAATCAAAGACTGGAAAGCGCAGGTTAAGTTCCTGAAAGCTTACTATTGCTGGCTCCTCGTGCAAAAATACGGCCCTATCGTATTGCCGGCGGAAAGCATCATCGATCCTGACGCGTCGAGCGATAATTTATTCCGACCGCGAACAAAGGTCGACGAGTGTTTCAACTATATCATTGACCTTATGGACGAGGCTATACCCGATCTTTCGGAACGCACCACGACAAACAACCTGGGACAAGTCGACCAGATAGCGGCAAAAGCCGTGAAAGCAAGGGTGCTGTTTTTCAGGGCAAGTCCGTTCTTTAACGGTAACAGGGAATATTACGGCGACTTTTACGACCACGACGGGCAATCATTCTTCCCTATGGAATACGATAATGAAAAATGGAAGGATGCTGTCGACGCCCTTACTGATGCGATAAATATAGCCGAATCTAACGGCAAAGCACTGTATACTTACGAAAAAGAGCCTTTCCTTTACGATGCGGAAGCGTTCGCGGTGAATGGGGAAAACATGCAAACGCTCTATGACAACAGGATGCTCATTTGCGATCCGTGGAACAAGGAAGTTGTATGGGGCTTTTCGGGAATAAATTATTATGGACAGGGCGAACTGTCATCGTCTACGAACATGCGTCTGCCGACAGGTTATGGCGATGGAGTAACAAATACCGCAGAGTTCTCGTGGCAATGGATGGCCGCTACTTATCAGGTTCTTGAAAGATATTATACGAAAAACGGATTGCCCATAGACGAAGACTTAACGTTCGACAGCAATAAGATGTTCGACATCGTCACCACCCCTGGCGCCGCCGATCCCGAATACAAGGATCTCTTAGGGATCATGCAACCCGGGTCGGAAACGCTTCAGATGTATCTTGGCCGCGAACCGCGTTTCTATGCAAACATGGTTATCACCGGCGGTTACTGGCGTACGCATACCGTAAGGATAAACACGATGATGTATCAGGGAAAAGACGGAGGATTCAACTCCTCGACACACTCTACCGACTTTTATTGCACCGGCATCGCACTGAAAAAATTCGTGCATCCGGAATCACAGTCGGGAGCATGGCAAAGGACAATAAAATACCCGTATCCAATCGTCCGTATGGCCGATCTGTATCTGATGAAAGCCGAAGCCCTGAACGAATACAGCGGACCGTCGCAGGAAGTGTATGATCTGGTAAATAAAGTACGCCGCCGCGCCGGTATCCCCGACCTGGAATCCGTCTGGTCGGATGCAACGATTGCTAAAAGCGTAAACAAACACCGGACGCAAGAAGGCCTGCGCGATATCATCCTTCAGGAAAGAGGCGTTGAACTTGCTTTTGAAGGTAGCCGCTTCTGGGATATGCACCGGCACAAAAGAGCCATCCGCGAATTTTCCATCCCCGTATCAGGCTGGAAACACGACGGAACTGCCGCTACAACATTCTTCTCGCTGGAAGCCAAACAAGTACGCAAATTCTCTATACGCGACTGCTTATGGCCTATCCCTCTCGAAGAACTAAATACGAATGGCAATTTAATACAGAACCCCGGTTGGTAATAAAAAATTATGTACTTATGAAAACAATGAAATATTTATTATTTATACTTTCCTTACTGTTATGCGCGAACGCCTGCAATGAAGAAGGACGATATGAACCCGCCAGAGGCGGTAATCCTCCGGGCAAAGTCTCGAACATAAGCTATGAACCGCTTTACGGAGGAGCAAAACTGTATTACACAATACCCACCGACGAAGACTTGCTCCAGATAGAGGCAACGTATACGAACGAAAAAAATCAGACATTCCTGTTCTCTTCGTCTTATTACAAAGATTCCCTGACGGTATACGGGTTTTCTTCGGTGAAGGAATATTCCGTCAGTTTATACTCGGTAAACAGGAACGGAGTACGCTCCGAACCCGTAGAGATCAAGGTGACACCGCTGGAACCCGCCTATACGCGCGTTGCAAAATCGGTCGCCGTGAGACCAGGATTCAGTTCCATCCTTATTGACTGGGAAAACGAGCTGGCGCAAAACATAAACGTATACGTAGACTTCAGTTATACACAAAACGGAACGTCTTATTCGTTTACTAACGTGTTTGCATCAAACCTCGAAAAAGACCGCCGGTTTATAAACGACCTCTACCTGTCGTCGAGCGAACCGGTAAGCGTACAGGTAAGGATAGAAGACACCTACGGCAACATCACGGAATCGATCGACGCAGGCCTGCTCACGCTGCTGGAAGATGTCAAGATACCGAAAGATAACTGGGTGCTGCCGAATGCAAACGATTCCGTAGGAGGTGTCCCGATGTGTTTCGGTGACGGACTGGAAGGGCGCGCCCGATATGTGATAGATGATATCATCGACCGTGGCGACAACCTTAACTTCATGCATACACATTCAAGGGGACGCACCGGAAGAAGTGCAGACGGCAACATGCCATGGAATTTCATCATCGACATGGGTGATTACTATGAACTGAGCCGTATCATCACCGTACAACGACACTCCGGCGGACTGGCAAACGTCAACCGGGGACAGTATTACCAATACGAAAACGTCGGCATATACAGGCTCTATATCTGGAATGATGAGACAGCCTCGTGGAGCGATCCGATTAACGAAAATAAAATCCTCGTGCCGACAGGACTCAGCGAAATTGAGTTTGTGCGAATGGGAGAAGCCGGCGACATGGCTTATTTCTATCCTGACGACCCCCAATACACAAAACCTACCCGTTGGTTCCGTTTCGAAGCGGTCAAAGGGTTCGGCGGGAACTATACGCTCGACGACGCCAACTGTTTGTCCGAAATAACCCTCTATGGTAAAAAAGCTAACAGATAAGTTTATATATAAACGCCAAGAATTTTTTGACCTATGAAATATAAAATAATTTTTATCATAACATGCTCCGTCTTAATATTTTCATGCGAAAATATACACGACAAAATAGAAAAGTATTACGGAGAAATCGTTTATCCTGCCAAATACGATACGATTGTCGGCCATATCGGTTATGAAAGAGTGGAAATCGACTTGCTGAGGGCGGGACGCATCCCTTCCGACCAGATAAATATGGGTAAGGCTAAGAAAACCGTTATTGAATACGACGATGAAAAAATCGTCATCGACGAGTTGGTGTCATGGGTTAATATAACCGGATTGACACAGTCTAAAATATACAGGTTCTTCGTCTATACCTTAGACGAATTTGACAACAAATCCGTTCCGCAAGAAATCGCATTGATACCGTTCACTTCGTCCGACCTGCAATCGACAGTGGTAAGTTCGCCGAGAATCACGACATCCCCGTCATCAGCCATCGTTGAATGGCCTGCAGGTTTAAATTCGCTGCTCCTCTCCTATCACGGGTTGAGTTACGAATATACCGACCGCGACGGGAACACTGTAAAAGGCGAGAGAGGCAATGATTCCAGATTCTTCGTAAGCAACCTCGAGACGGGCAAATCGTACACTGTCAAAATGAAGTACCGGATCCTGCCCAAAGTAAACAATGCCTCCATACTGGACACGCTTATTTTGGAAAAAGACCTGACACTGAATATCCCGGCAAGCACGGGAACATTTTCGCCAACAGAACGGGATGTCCTTATTGCCAACGGCCTCACACGTTTCGACTTCGAATCGGCCTCGAAGTTCACGAAACTTGTATATCCCATACATGCAAACTCCCTGCAGGACATGTTTTATTTCTCAAATATCGAAGAACTGGATCTGACCGGCGGCGACATTTTCGAGATCAGGAAATACACCTACGACAGGAACAATACGACCAGTGAAATCGGAGGCGGGCAAACATCTCCTTTCATAGCAAAGGTAAGTGATGTCGGCGACGTGCAGGTTCTTAAAGACTTGCTGGAATCCGGTACCCTGAAGAAAGTTCGTTATATTCCCAACACCATGGGACTTGACGAACTGCTTGCCCCGTATATCGAAAGCGGCGTTGTTGAATCGGTGGGAACTCCCGACGAGGTATTAATTCCTCATAACTATATCGTGAACGGTTTGGTGCAGGACGGTAATTTTGAAACCACCGTCACCTTTAACCCTAATGACGCCCCGGCAGGCGAAGGACTGGCGAATGTGTTCAAGGCGATACCGAAAAAGAAAAGCTCATCGATCGTCATTGCCGTACCTCCCGACTACCGGTTCAACGCCAAAGAGTACAAATACTTCAAATACCGTATTTATGCTCCGCCAAAAAGCAGCTTCACCGGCAGCAGTGCAAATTTTCAAAGCGTCTGGCTAAGGTTCATGAATCACATGTGGTCGTTTGGCGGAAACAGTAACTTCGGACAGGAATACTGGGATCACGGCAACCCAACACATTTAATCAGCGATTCCGACCTCCAGAAGTGGACTGAGTATACGATAGATATTTCCAACATGGCAAGCAGGCATACAAGGGTTATCGTCTTCAACATCGGAGGTGAAAAAGGCGTAGACCCCGATAGCGACCTGACATTCTATTTTTCAAACTTCAGGTTTAGCAAAGAACAGTAGTTACAAACCAAAAACCTGTAAGAACCGAAAGAGGGCGTCCCAAAAGTCTTGGGCGCCCTCTTTTTATTTGAATTTGCCGGACACATGAAAAAGGCCGCCCTCCGACCGGAAGACAGCCTTTTCATGGCGATAACGCCCATCCTCTTTAAATCCTGTAATATTCTTCCCAGCCCGAACGCGGAGGAGCACCGGCCAACAAAGCGTTCGCAAACGGATTGTTGGTAATCTGTTTCTTTACGGCGTCAAACTCAATCTTCGTATTCAGGCGCTGTGCAATCACACCAAGACAAAACACCTGGCTTAACGGACCGGCAATCTCAAACGGCGAACGTGTCTTTTCCTTACCCAGACATGCAAGCAGGAAGTTCGCATAGTGGTTCGACGGAGATCGCGGCACTTCCGGTAATTTAGGCGCCATCTCTTTCGCCTTTTCTTCGGGAATAATCGAGAGTGTACTTCCGTGAGAGCCGCCCTTGAATGTCAACGTCTTACTGTATATTTCTTTCCCCGGATTAAGTTTCAGCGGCTGCAGCTTTCCACCGGCGACAGAAGGGATGTTCGGATCGACTTCCGACACTCCAAACCCTTCCGGAACGGGAGGAATATTATCAAGCCCGTCGAACCATGTAATATCGAGGGCCGGCATATTCTTTCTTTCGGCAAAACGGAACAGCAGGGTCGAAGACATCGGATAGAAATAATCGTTATGTTCCTTCAGCCACAGCGGATTCACCTCGTAAGGCAAGCCAAGGTTCAGGAACTCGTGAACCGTATCAAGAATATGCGCGCCCCAGTCGCCTAAAGCGCCCATTCCCAAGTCATACCAGCAACGCCAGTTCCCATAGTGATATTTTTCATTAAACTCATGATACGGCACGGCCATGTTCCACGTGTCCCAATCTATACCTGCCGGCATCGGATCCGGAGCCGGATATTTAAAAATACGCGAATCCCATCCATGCCAGCGGCGGGAGGAGTTCATATGAGCGGTAACAGCCGTCACATCTTTTATAATCCCGGCCTCTTTCCATGCTTTAAACTGGAAATAATTGCCTTCCGAATGTCCCTGATTACCCATTTGGGTAACAATTTTGGGATGTTTCTTCGCCGCTTCAATCATCAGCTCGCCTTCAAGAAAAGTACGGCACATCGGCTTTTCAACATAAATATGTTTCCCCTCCTTAATAGCATGTATCACGACCGGATAATGTGCAAAATCGGGTATACCGGCACATACGGCGTCAAACTTATTCCCAAACTTTTCGAACATCACCCTGAAATCTTTGAAGCGGGCGGCGTCAGGAAACATATTCATGATCTCCTGCGTGTGTTTGGCGCCCATGTCAATGTCGCACAATGCTACTACATTTGCCAATCCTGTCTTTGCAAAATCCTTTATTATCTCGGCTCCACGGAAACCGATACCTACACATGCCAGATTAACCTTCTCATTTGCTCCGATAATCTGACGATAACTTGATGCGTTTAACCGCACACTACTCATTGCTAAACCCGCTGATGCCAGCGTTGCTGTCTTTAAAAAACCTCTACGTGTTGTCATGATTCTATTTACTAAATTATGATACGAATTAAATCCTTTATAAATATTCGCAAAGTTAAATCTTTTCTTCTATCCCGCAAGTGTGTACGCAAACATTTTTGTTTTTTTATAAAAATACAGGCGCGGATACCGAATCGCCGAAGCGCAGCATTTTAATATTACGGACAGAAAGCGTAACTTTGCAGGACTAATTTATATGAATCATGGATTATTACGAAATATCATTCCGCTACGAATCTTCGATAGAAACGGATACAATCAGCGATATCTTAGCTTCGGAACTCGGAAATACAGGCTTCGAAAGTTTCACTTCAAACGAAAAAGGCCTGACAGCCTATATCGCCGTCGACAAATACGACAAAGAGATATTGAACGATTGTCTGGAGAATTTTCCGATTCCGGGAATAATTTTTCACCATGAGCAAAAGCTAATTGCAGACTGCAACTGGAACGAAGAATGGGAGAAAAACTATTTCCGCCCGATACGCATCGGGAATGAATGTATCATACGCGCATCTTTCCACCCCGAAGAAAACGGATTCCGACACCATATTATCATAGACCCCAGAATGGCGTTCGGCACGGGAAACCATGCCACAACATATCTTATGCTATGTGAGATGCTGACATCAGACTTGCAGGGCAAAGAACTGCTCGACATGGGATGCGGAACCGCAGTATTGGCTATCCTGGCAGCCAAAAAAGAAGCTTCGCGCATCATCGCCGTCGACATCGACGAATGGGCTTATAACAACGCCATCGAAAACTGCCGCTTAAACCACGTCGAAAACATACGGGTCGAACAGGGAGATGCCAAACTGATAAAAGACCTCGGTACGTTTGATTATATTTTTGCAAATATAAACCGGAATATTTTATTAGAAGACATAAAACATTACGAACCTGCGTTAAAACCGGGAGGCTCACTCTTTATGAGCGGATTCTACAAAGATGATATTCCGGCAATAGAAAAAGAATGTGATAATCATGGTTTGTCTTTATTATCTTTCACGGAAAAGGACAATTGGGTGGCGGTAAAAACGGTAAAAAATACCGGAACGGATATCCCGTAACGCGAAATGCCGCCTTCCCCAAAAAAAATATCCTGCTGAAAATTTTGTTTCAACAAAAAGTTATGTTATATTTGTAGCGATAAATTCAAAATTATAGCGTTATGAAAAATAATATTGATTCAAAATTGCTGTTAGGCCTTGTCATAGGCGCAGCAGTAGGCGCGGCCATCGGTTATCTTGCCGCAACGGACAAAAAAGAGCAGATTCTTGACGAACTGAACAGTTTTGTCGGGAAAGTGAAAGAAGGGTTCAATTCTGCAATAAACAAATACAAAAGCAATATTGAAAACCCTACTGAAGAGGCAGGCGCTTCCGAATAAATACGGGCGTAGAAGTACAAAAAAAACATTAAGCGCCTTTAAGCAATGGAAAAAGAAGCAGAAGAGATCTTCCGCGAACTGAAAGACGACATTTCCGCGTATGCGAAATTAAAAGTCGAACTAATCAAACTAAATGCGTACGAGCGGGTCGGCAAAATATTTGCCGTCCTCTCGTACGGATTATTATTGTCGGCGTTAATATTCTTCGCCTTCCTGTTCGCCATGCTCGCATTGGGCTTCCTGCTAAGCAAACAGCTTGATTCCACAACCGCCGGTTTTGCGATCGTAGCAGGACTTTATGTAATATTCATCTTATTGGTAATCTTTAATAGAAAGCGGATTCGGCTGCGGGTTATGAACATTATCATATCGGCGCTGAACGCTAACGAACAAAAAAAAGAAGCTGCCGCAATAGCAACTGCCGAAGATGCGGCTGCTAAAGCGACTGCCGAAGATACGGAAACTAAAGCAACTATCGAAGATGCGGAAACATAACCAACATACAAAGATACGGCCCAAACCCCTCTCTCCTGTCGAGCAGCTGCTGAACGACAGGAGAAATATCGAAGCGCAATGCCGTAAACAGGAACAAAAACTGGCCGAAGATTTTGCCTGCCTGCGCGACAACGCGTCGAGACTGCTTTTTCCCGCTTTATCATCGTTGCTGTTTTCGTCCGGAGGATTCGGTAAAAAAACAAATACTGACGCAATCGGCAACGACAACCGGAACAGGACGACAACTCCATTCGCCACGTCCGCTTATTTTGCCGTCGTGCGCGACCTGCTACCCACCGTCTGGAATATTATCAGGCCAATGCTTATCACATGGGGCATCAACAAAGCAAAATCTTTGATTTACGATTTGTTTTTCGGAAATAAAAAGAGACCTTCCCGGAATTAATTAAAGAAATTTTTCTTCATTCTATTGTACATATAATAAATAAACAGTAATTTTGCACCCGTAAAAAATATATGAAGAGGCAGTATAATAGATAATTTTATTCAAACTATTAAATTTTAAAACTAATGATTAAAGTAGGTATTAACGGATTTGGCCGTATCGGACGCTTGGCGTTCCGTGCAGCACAGAAAAGAAATGACATTCAGGTAGTAGGTATTAATGACCTGATCAGTGTGGAATACATGGCATACATGTTGAAATATGATACGATTCACGGTCAGTTCGACGGGACTGTCGACATCAAGGACGGGAATTTAATTGTTAATGGAAATACGATTCGCGTAACGGCAGAAAAAAACCCGGCAGACCTGAAATGGGATGCGGTGAATGTCGAATATGTAATTGAATCAACAGGATTATTCCTCTCTAAGGACAAGGCGCAGGGACATATCGACGCAGGCGCCAAATACGTAGTAATGTCCGCTCCTTCAAAAGACGATACGCCGATGTTCGTCTGCGGTGTAAACCTCGACGCTTACGTAAAAGGAACACAGTTCGTTTCAAACGCATCGTGTACGACCAACTGTCTGGCGCCTGTCGCAAAAGTGCTGAACGACAAGTTCGGTATCACCGACGGTTTGATGACAACCGTTCATGCTACGACAGCTACCCAGAAAACCGTAGACGGCCCTTCCGTAAAAGACTGGAGAGGCGGTCGCGCTGCTGCGGGCAACATTATCCCGTCTTCGACCGGCGCCGCCAAAGCCGTTGGCAAAGTCATTCCACAACTTAACGGGAAACTGACAGGTATGGCTTTCCGCGTTCCTACGCTTGACGTTTCGGTTGTCGACCTGACCGTTAACTTAGCTAAACCGGCCACTTACCAGGAAATAAAAGATGCAATGAAAGCCGCTTCCGAAGGCGAACTGAAAGGAATACTGGGATATACCGAAGACGACGTCGTCTCTTCCGATTTCATCGGAGACGCCCGCACTTCCATCTTCGACGCAAAAGCCGGTATCGCTTTGACCGATACATTCGTAAAAGTCGTTTCATGGTACGACAACGAATGGGGTTATTCTAACAAAGTTATCGAACTGATCGCACACATGAAAAAAGTAAACGGATAAATAAGATCTTAAAAGCCTTATTATAAGCGCTTTAAGCAAAACTGTAAAAAGACTGTCTCCGCATTGAGGCAGTCTTTTTTTGTTAATTATCGACCTTCAACGTATTTTTTTTCGCTTTTTGTCTTGTTTATCAAAAAAACATAATAAATTTGCAGCCGTAATGTTGTCATAACGGTGTAAGACAGTATAGATTAAAAAAGACAAATTTACCTGCCTCACTGGTGTAGAACATATTTTTTGTCGCGGGTTTATTAATTATTTTTTTTACCTGTCAGACGGCGCATCTAACAATGAGATGGATGAACATATAAAAATTCGGAGTGTTAATAACAATAGTATAGGACAAATAAGTCATAGCAAAAAGAAAATACAATGAAAAGAACAATAATGTTATTTGCTGTTATAACAGTTTTTTTCCCGATGGCAATGCGGAACGTAAAAGCGCAGACGTCGATGCCCGGTAATATAACTGCCAGTACGCCCATCGCATGGTTTACGCCGGAAAATTACAACAATGGCGTGTGGATAAACAGGATTACAACGACAGGAACAGTCGGTAACTTCACGCAACCAAGCGGTTGGAGTTCAAAAACGCCACCTGCAACAACCATAAGCAATTTCCACCCGTCCGTAATGTTCAGACCTACCGACCAAGAAGTGACTCTGAACAGAATGATGTCGGATAATATGATTGGAATTACAAGCAACGACGCCTTTACCATTATCCTGGTGTATCAGCGCACGAAACGCGACACCTGGGACTACGGCCATATACTTAATTACTGCCGCGATGGTGGCTACTCGTATCAATATAATGTAACCTACTACAATAGTAACAGCGATGTTTTGTTCACATGCTGGCCAGGCACATCCCTCAATGGTGCCCGCAGGACATTGGGCGCTGTTCCGGACAACACGATGCAACTTTTAACCATAGACAATAATAATGGAGGAACAGCAGCCTCGGGAACTACGGTATCCGACGGAATAATCTGGTATCTTGGCGGAGAAAAAAAGGGGACGGCTACGACAAGCATAGGTAGCTCCGCCTCAACCGCCAACGGCAACGATTATAAAATCGTAATGGGAGGCTCTCACTATGAACTTACAGGGAATGGCGCACGTTCTTTTACCGGCGATATTCAGGAACTCATCATTCTGAAGAGAGACAGAACAACCGCTCCGTTCATGGCAAGTACGGATCTGGCAAAAATCCATTCTTACCTGGCCGTCAAATATGGGATCTCGCAGACTGCAAATTACGTCGCCTCCAACGGAACGACCGTCGTATGGGACATTACAGCCAACAATGGCTACAATGAGCATATTTTCGGCATCGCACGCGACGACGATTACGGACTGTATCAAAAGCAATCCCAAAGCGTCAGCTTCCCGCTTTTTACTGCTTTTGTAGGCAACGATGTAACTTCTCTCAACAGCGCCAACACCAGCGGACTTCTGGAGAATGGTGTCTATGCCATGTTTGGCAGCAATGGCAATGGCCTGAATTCTTTTATCGAGATAACAAATCCTGCAAACCAATATACCGTTCCCGGCAGCACAAAAAAGGTAAACTACCGCAGGTCTTTAACCTATAAGACACAAATAACAGGCGCAACGTCGCTAAATATAAAATTCAAACCTTCAAATACTAATACTGATGAAACTCCAGAGTTCATGCTCATATCTATGAATCCGACGTTTCCCGTTAACGCTACGGAGGTGCTTCCCTTCCGCGGTTCCGTAATAGAAAAGGACCTGCCCAACGGCAGCTATATTTCTTTTGGAGAAGCACAGCCACCGCCCGGTAATATAACTGCCAGTACGCCCATCGCATGGTTTACGCCCGAAAATTACAACAATGGCGTGTGGACAAACAGGATTATAACAACAGGAACAGTCGGTAACTTCACGCAACCAAGCAGTTGGAGCACAAAAACGCCACCTGCAACAACCATAAGCAATTTCCACCCGTCCGTAATGTTCAGACC
Source organism: Tannerella sp. (assembly GCA_031258835.1). GTDB lineage: Bacteria > Bacteroidota > Bacteroidia > Bacteroidales > Tannerellaceae > Tannerella. The sequence goes on along the minus strand of JAIRMH010000269.1, from coordinate 7,132 downwards.
TACCGCCCAGACTGCGGCTCCGCACAGGTTGATGTCGGATAATAATATTGGAATTACAAGCAGCGACGCCTTTACCATTATCATGGTGTATCAATGTACGCAACGTGACTCCTGGGATTACGGCAATATACTTAATTACAGTTCCAGTGGCAGTCACATGTATAAATATAATGTGACATACTACTCTACTAACAGCAATGTTTTGTCTACCAGTTGGACAATATCCCGCAAGGAGTTAGGTGCCGTTCCGAGCGGCGCCATGCAACTTCTAACCATAGACAATAATAATGGAGGAACGGTAACCTCCGGCAGCGAAATATCCGACGGAATAATCTGGTATCTTGGCGGAGAAGAAAAGGGGAAGGCTGCGACAACCATAGGCGGCTCCACCTCAACTGCCAACAATGACGACTATAAAATCATGATAGGAGGCTCTCATACCGACCTTACAGGGAATGGCGCATATTCTTTCATCGGCGATATTCAGGAACTCATCATCCTGAAGAGAGACAGAACAACCGCTCCGTTCATGGCAAGTACGGATCTGGCAAAAGTCCATTCTTACCTGGCCGTCAAATATGGGTTTTCGCAGACTGCAAATTATGTCGCATCCGACGGAATGACCGTCGTATGGGACAGGACAGCCAACAATGGCTACAATGAGCATATTTTCGGCATTGCACGCGACGACGATTACAGATTGTATCAAAAGCAATCCCAAAGCGTCAGCCTCCCGCTTTTTACTGCTTTTGTTGGCGACGATGTAACTTCTCTCAACAGCACCAACACCAGCGGACGCTTAGAAAACGGCGTCTATGCCATGTTTGGCGGCAATGGTCTGAATTCTTTTATCGAGATAACAAATCCTGCAGACCAATATACCGTTTCCGGCAGCACCAAAAAGTTAAACTACCGCAAGTCTTTAACCTATAAAACACAAATAACGGGCGCAACGTCGCTAAAGATAAAATTCAAACCTTCAAATAATGCAGTTCCAGAGGCCATGCTCATATCCATGAATCCGACGTTTCCCGTTGACGCTACGGAGGTGCTTCCTTTCCGCGGTTCCGTGATAGAAAAGGATCTGCCCAACGGCAGCTATATTTCTTTTGGAGGTTACATGACAAGCGCCACACAGGGGCCGGGCGGCATAAACAGCAATCTAAAACTTTGGCTACGCGCCGACGACGAAACATCTCTCACCACAGAAATACTGTCGAGCGGCAGCGGCAAACTGCAGGACTATCCCGATGCAACGAACGGTACTATGGTAACTGCCGTGTCGGAATGGAAAGACCTTGTGCGCGGTCAGACCTTCTCCTATCAGGCGGGAGGCACCGATGCGGCACATTTGGAACCGGTTTACCAGCAAAGCAACTATATGACGAATTTCCACCCTGCCATACGCTTCTGGGGATCCGGATCCTCCCGCGCTACATGGCTGGGTAATACTTCCGGCGTTTGGTCTTCCCAATTTCCTTCAAACAACAAACATTCGGCTTTCTTTGTGGTAAATAACGACTTCGGCACACACTCATGGATCTACACGATGATGTTTGGCGACGCCAGTTCTAACGCCAATTACAAAGGGCCGGGCTATGGCGTTCATAAAGTATCAGATGGTACCATCGTCGGACGTTTTCGAACAGAAGGCGACAACGAAAACGCTGGCTCCGGAACGCTGAATTTGTTTAAACCGGGGGCTACTTCTATTCTGGGTTATCATCATTACGCGCACGGTGGTACGGGTATTACCAACATATATGATATCAAATGGCGTTTCAACGGACTGGAAGACAGCAAAAATAACACGCTTACGAACGGACAATTCGGTCTGAATCAGGCGTCCATGATCGGGAAAGGTTACACTCACGACCGTGTGTTACAGGGCGTCATGTCGGAGGTGATTATGTACGACGACGAACTGCCTCAAGCATCTCTGCAGCGTATAGAATCGTACCTGGCTATCAAATACGGCATTACGCTTAATCCGGATAATGATCTGCGAAAGCGATTCGACTATCTGTTTTCCAACGGCACGATGCTTTGGAACGGGACGGCAGGCGAAAATACAAAATGGGATACATACTACAATCGTGTGGCCGCCGTTATCCGCGACGACGACGCCAACCTGCATAACCGCCAGAGCCACTCTACCAACACAGGCTCCATCATGCACATGGGCGTGGCGGGCACAAGATTAGGAACACACGTCGATGTGGGATTTTTTAATTATGACAAAGAGGCTGTGATCTGGGGCGACGACAACGCCTCCGGCATAACGGCCGTTTCTTTGCCCAACGATTGCGGCGATTTTGAACAAATCTTCAACCGCAAATGGCTGGTACATAAAATAACCGAAGGCAACCGCCCCATTCGTATGCTTGTCGGGGCAGAAAACAACTCCGGAAATCAACTCGGCCAGGGCGCCAGTGCGGAAGATATAGCATTGTTCAACATACTTACGGAAGGTTACGACGTACACATGATCATCGCCGATGACCCTGCTAAACTGACATACGGCGATCCGCTCTACGGACAGTTCAACGCCATCGTACCGATGCGCTATATGGACGGCGAACATCAGTGCGCTTATACCTTTACGGAATCGGAGACATATATCACCTTCGGCTACAAGGCAAACCGCCACGGCTGTATGACCGAAGTGGAATTTGACGGTGCAAAAACCTTTGACTGGGCACAATGGACGCGAACGAACTACGGCACAAGCATAAGCAGTATCACAAAAGGCACTGTCGACCTCGGCGACGGTGTTCAGGTCACCGAAACAAAGATTGTACACGATAATGGCATCACCGTCCCCAGCTATTCTCCCTCCGTAACCAACACCCCCGCTTCGGGCAGTTTGTACCTGCAACGCCGAGGCGGAGCGCTCAACAGCAAAGTAACTGTAACCATCAAGTTCAATACGCCCATACGCCCCGAATTTACCATCTATGACATCGACGGGTATTCAGGGTATTTCGAACAGGTATCCGTTACAGGCTATTGTAGTGGCGGTGCTATGTTACCCGACCTGTCATACGCCGGCGATCCCACCTCAAGTTATTACAGGATAACAGGCAATACCGCAACCGCATTCGTGAAACACGACCTGTCACCGACAAATAAGAACGGACAGTTAAACGTGTCGTTCCGGGAAGGAGTAAGTGAGATTGTCATCACCTATGCCATGACGGGAAAAACGACAACGTCGCAAATCAACAATTTGATAATAAGTCCGATAAGGATTCGTCAGACGCCACCCCCTCCCGTTATCAACGAAGACGGGCTATCGTTTGTCAAAGACGTCGCCTACCGCGAAATATCTTCTTGCGAGCCGGTGGAATATACGTTCTACATAGAGAATGTGAACTGCGACCCGAAATATGTGAATTTCCGCGACACCCTGCCCGTAAAGCTGAAATGGGAAGAAGGCATCGGTATGGATTCCATCAACGCGAAATACAATACGCATATCCACTTCAACAGTTATAAAGGGACAAACATCCTGCAAATCGACAGCCTGCTCATTCCCGGTGCCGACGTACTAAGGCTGACGGCCACGGCGATACTCGACAGGGACGCCGTAGCAGAGGGATCTGTCGTACGGTTTAATAACCACGCATGGATCGAATACGAGCAAATTGTAAACGATATACCCCTGGAACGCAAACTAAAAAGCGCTGACCGCGAAACGCTTGCGGATGAGACATACTTCGACGCCACGGGGATGGAACGGCAGGATACCGTATGGACGGATATCTCGACCGATAAAGACGCTTATATTGCAAACAGAGAGATAACCGTCACTATCACGTTAGACAACCCTAATGCCGCGATAACGGATTCTTATCTCGGTATCCTTTATAATGCGGGGTTCACGTACATACCCGGCAGTTTCTCTTCAAGTATAACGGGCGCTTCGATACCGGTGACAGTGACGCCGCTAACAGACGGCGTCCTGCCGATAGCAGGCATCAACGACGGCTCGGCAGGATTCACGATCCCGAACGGAGAAGCCTCCTTTACCTTCAAACTGCTTGCACCCTCCATCGCAAACCTTGTATATGAAGTCGACGAAAACGGCCAACCGACAGAGGATATCGCAGATTTGAATATCGAATACACATTCATCAGCGATATGGCGGCGTCTTGTGTCATCCTGAGCATGACAGAGATGTGGGGCGCGAAGCGGATACCGTATAAATGGCTGACGGCCTACGACGACTATGCGGCAACCATATCCGGCATGCCGGTGAAGATCCCCGTTTGCACGAATGATTCCATTCCTGCAAACTGTACGCCGACGTTCGAGGTGACAGCAGATCCGACACACGGCGAGGCGACCTTCGTAAACGACAGCATCCTCTACGAGCCTGATGACACCTATTCCGGCCTCGACATGCTGACTTACCGCATCGTATGCGATAACGACACAAGCTGGGCAAACGTATCCGTTTATATAGCCGAAAAACCTGATCATATCATCATGGATCCAACCTGTTATTCGGATTCGGCCTATTTAAGACCAGCCACTTATACTAATGGGAATTGCGTCGCTCGTAAGAATGATGCTTATGATGCTTCTAATATTGGTAGCAGCGACTCCATACACCCATTCAGTCTTTTAATGATTGGGGATATTGATAGTGATGGAATTGTGGAAATTATCGGATACAAAGAGACGCCCAAAGATTATATAGCCAACGACATGGAAAGTCCCGGCATCAAAATGTTCTATTTTGATATCGAAACGAAGCAGACAAAATTAAAAAAGGAGTTTTCTTTCGCTTCTACTTCCGGTGCCACTGTCTCCACTTATGGAGCGATGGCAATCGCCAGATATAACAATAATGGATATATCGTTGTTGCAGGAACCGATAAACATTTATATGCTTACGACGTTAACGGCGGACGCCACTGGAAATCCGAGGAACAATATGATACAAACTCTTACGGAACACTTCTCGGCATAGCCGATTTCAACAACGACGGCACCCCGGAGGTATATACCGGAAATCAAATATTCTCGTTAAAGACCGGCAAGATGTTGTGTGACGGAAGCGCCATCTCCGGATGTCACTCCGGCACAGTGTACCCAACAGGAGGACATTCATCCACTGTTGCCGATATGGACGGGGACGGGACACTGGAAATCATCGCCGGAAGAAATATCTATAAGGTTAACATTACGAATGATTACGGTACTTCCGGCAATTCGATTGATACAATACCCGGATTGCAATTGCCGGCTTCGCGTCTTCCTCAATACGCAGGGGATGGCGCAACACAAGTCGCCGACATTGATAATGACGGAAAACTGGAGGTCGTCGTAAACACCATTACAGATGGAAACGCTGTCCTTTTTGTATGGAAACCTCTCCCGGATAATCAATCGCGCATATTAGGCAGCCATAGCGCTACAGGTCAGATATCTTCACGGGTTGGCGTACCTGCGATTGGGAATATTGATGATACTGTATATCCGGAAATCATATATACAGTAAATAACACTTCGTCGTCGTCTTCTCCTCACTACAAGTTATATGCGTTGAGATATGATCCTTCAATCAGTGAAGATAATAAGATCGAACGCAAATGGGAGGATACTAGTCTCCACTCTTATATGGATTACTATCCCGACCTATATCACGCCAGCGGCATTACGTTATTTGATTTTAACCATGACGGAAAGAATGAGATTCTATTTTCGGGTAGAGATGGTCTCCATATGTACGACGGCGAAGGAGGGCGCTCGAGCGGGTCTGTTAATAGCGGAAGACATTTCTTAACAAGGGCATATCCGATTGTTGCCGATGTGGATAATGACGGGATTGCAGATATTATCACAATAGGCAAGACCGGTACTCTAGTCTCCGGTGAGAGTTCAAATGCCGGACATATTTTTTTATTCAAAGAGATGGATAAATGGAGAGACTATTATCCGGGCACGCGTGTACAGATTGAAGACAACAGGATATGGTCGTCGACACGAAAAGTATGGAACCAATATAACTATCATGCCGCCCATGTAAATGAAGACTTAACAATACCCCGATATCCGGTAAGTCCGACAACGACATTCCCCGGCTCTGACGGGATTTTAGGGACAGACGACGATGTGCGGCCATATAATAACACTATGCACCCGGTGAATCTTCTGAAAGACAAAGGAACTCCGCTCAGGGCTCTCCCCGATCCCGCCATTGTCCCTTCTCTCAGCAGCGCTATTACCTCCACCAATGGGGTTATGGTCACGACCGGTATTATAAATTTAGGTAAAACCACTATTGGTCCGTATTTTACGGTAGCATACTACAATGAATCTGTATCGGAAGAGTCTAATTTATTTTGGAAAGAAGACGTCGAGGCGCTAATTAATCCCGGTGATACAATCTATGTAACCACCACTATCCCCACTGAGGCATTGTCTTCTTTTTCTTCTCCGGTTGTTAACATCATAGCCCGCGTTAATAACGACCCCAATTTACTATACAGGGGTTCGAGTAGCTTATCGTATCCTCTATATAGGGACGGCGGGTGGATCGCGTGGGAGGATCGCGAGAAAGATGAATGTAATTACGCGAATAATACGTTTTCAATGCTTAATACCCGCTTAAGCGGGGCAATGGCAAAAGATGCAACGCTTCTCATTACACCTTCCGTATCGGTATCGCATAACGGAACTTATTCGAACCCCGTATCCGTACTTTATGGCGAAAAGATCAAGTATAAAATATCAGTGGTGAATCCGGTAGCCGGAGATGTAATCATCCGCGATACGCTTCCGGCATATCTGAACTATGTGCCGGGCAGCGCATCCCCGACAAACGTAATACGCGCATCTACCATCGGGAATCCGCCACAGGATATTCTTATATGGGGATTCACGAATATTGCTGCGGGAGGACCCGTAGTGGTGGAGTTTGAGGCTACTCCCGCATCCGGAGCCAACGAATCCCAGCCTTTATATATAAACCGGGCATGGATCACTGTCGACAATACGATTCTTATTCCCACAGGAAACAGCACTTATCATCAGGGGGCAGGCACCTGTATGGTTACATTCTCGACCGGACATGGCGGCAGTATTTATAATACCGAGCCACAGGCAATCGATTACAGTACG
>JAIRMH010000211.1 GCA_031258835.1 Tannerella sp. | reverse complement strand
ACAGATGGAAGGACATACTTTCTACAATACGATTGGAATTGGATTTGAGATAGTGGGACATCAACAAATCAAGATCAAAAGTTATGGTGGGACTCGGATTGCAGAAGATAAATGGGGGCAGACTTTTAGTGACCACATCAGAAATGTTGTGAAATTTGACATATCAAACAATGAACTAACGTTTATGGATTCACAGAATAATCCGCTTATTACACTTATTAAAAAGGATTGACATGAAAGGGATAGTTTTTATAATTATTGCAGTCATATTTACATGTCCGTTATATGCTCAAAATTCGGACACATACGTAGAAAATGAATTTATAATATGGCTGGAACCGGGAGTAGATGCAGCAAAATTTGCTGTAAATTCCGATGAGGGAATTGTTCCAAAACGCCTTTTATCCAAAAGGCTAAATATTTGGCTTTTTGAAATTACGGACAAAATAGAACAAAGAAACATAAAAATGAGTAATCGATCGTTTTCCCAACCCGACTGATTTTTTTGACATTCAAACCCTTTGTGAATGGTTTTGGAGAGCGTTTCGAGGAGAATTTCGGAAAAGTTTTGAAAAAAGCGGTTGCCGATTCAGGTTACGGCAGCGAAGATAATTAGTCGTCCATTTGTAAATCAATAAAATACTTATGAAATCAATAGGAAGAATCAACCGAAAAGCGTACATTTGCAAATAAAATTTTGCAAATAAATTATGTTGAAACCAAGTAAAAAAGAATATCAAAAAAGTCTGTTTTTCGGACTGAGTGACAGTTTGGATTCGCGTCATCCGCTCTATGAGTTGGCAAATGTAAGGAGTTACCCTCCACTACTCCAAAAAGAAGAGTTGTTGTCTTTTTGGCTCAAAAGTATTTTCCTGATTTGGGATGCTTTTCCATTATCGGGAATTTTAATCCGGTTGTAAAATCCCATATTTAAGGGATGACTATATAGCGAATGGGTATCCTCCGAATGAGTGGGAGGGTATTGCCGACATTGACAGTATAAATCAATCAGTTAAAACGATATGATAAAAAAAATTATAAAAGAACTTGCTCCACATCGACTTATTTTACTTCGTCGATCGTTGATCCCGTTATTGAGAAAAGTCACAAAAAGAAATATGCGATGCAAAGATTTGATTCCCATATTACACATACATCTTACGGATCATTGCAATTTAAATTGTCGCGGATGTGACAACCTTTCCCCATTAGCCCCGGAAACATTTGCGGATAAGACTGTTTTCGAACGAGATTGCGCTCGGATTTCTACGTTATGTAATGGGCGTGTTCGGGAAATACAATTGTTGGGTGGAGAGCCGTTACTGCATCCGCAGATTACCGTTTTTATGCGTATTGCGAGGAAATATTTCCCCACAGCGCCAATCAAAATTATAACAAATGGAATATTAATTTTAAAACAGAAGGAAGAGTTTTGGGAAAGTTGTCGCAGTAACAATATTCAGATCATTGCCACAAAATATCCGATAAATTTTGATTATGATGGCGCTGGAACTTTTGTTAGAAAACAGGGAGTAATATTTGGCTATTATGGCAGTACGGATTCTGTAAGTAAAATCATGCAATGTTCTCCACTTGACATTTCCGGCAAGCAGGATCCCGTTGATAGTTTTTTACGATGTAACAGTGCGAATCGTTGCATTTCTTTAGACAATGGGAAGATGTATACCTGCTCTCTTATTCCGTACATAAAATATTTTAACGCCTATTTCAAACAAAATCTCATAGTAACAGAAAACGATTATATAGATATTTTTAAAGCAAAAAACATCAATGAGATAATGAATTTCTTATGTAAACCAATGCCCTTTTGTCGTTATTGCAACAAAAAAGGAATGGTTTGGGATATAGGCTATGGCGTTTCCAAAAAAGATATTACAGAATGGATCGGGCTTTCTACCACCTGTATTGTAAACGGAGGGTAAAGATGTTGTCCTGACGGTCGCTCCGGTAGGCGAGTATGTTTTGGGTTGTTTCGTTTCTGTTGATTTCGTAATAAGTTTGCACACGGAGATGATGGCTTACATGCCATAACAGTCCGAAGCCGAAAGCGTCGGATGCGATATCGCCGGCGCCCGTACCATTTGACCCGATATCGTTTTTGTTTATATGTGTATTAGGATCATAGCGGTCATATTTCAGTACCATCGAAAAGGGAGTATGGCCGAAATCCTGAACGAAGATGATGTAACCTCCCCGGAAATGACGAATGTAGGTGTCGGAAACCGGGAGGATAGAAGTATTTGGGCTTTTACTGCCGGATGCGCTCCCCGGCTGTTTGCCCCACAAATATTCCGCCCGCAGTTGCGACATCCCGGCGACGCCCGACAAGCGGATTTCGGCGTCTATGCCGAAATATTCGCGTTTGGCAAATCGGCCTTTATTTTCAGGATTATTGTCGGCGACGAACGTTTTGTCTTTCATGGCGAAAATCGTCTCACTCCCCTGATAGACGCCTCCATTGTAACAGGATGCGCCTCCACTGATTTTTATATCGCGCCCGAAGTCCCTTTCCGCAGATAAACGTCCGATAAAATCTTTATGACTGTCGGATTCCTGTTTGATGCCGTTACCGGCAAATAGTCCGGCTTCTAATTTCAGGAAATGCAATGGCGATGCCTTGGCTGCCTGCACTACAAACTGGATGCCCAAATCGCGTTCATCGGGGAAGAGTGTCTGGGTGATTGTCGAACGTTCGGGCGATTCCCGGCGGGAAGATGAATAACTTATTTCATTTCCGAACGGGCGGTTGAACACGCCGGCTTTCAATGACAATGTATGCCGCCATGGGGCTTTGACTTGCAGGAATGCATCTTTCAGGCCGACGCCTTTTTCGGTGATATCCAACTGGAATGTGCCGGAGGTAAAGCCTTCATCGTAAACTAATTTGATACGTCCGCGACGAATACCTATCCGATTGAATGATTTTTCGGGGTCTTCGTTCGGTGCGCCGACGGTTAACGTTGCGTCTTTTTCTCCCCACTGATATTGGGATTGAAGATAGCCCGAAACGTTAAATTTCTGAAGTTTGCGGGCTGTATCTTCAGGCGACTCTATTTTTTGTTCCGCAGTTTCTTCCGCCGTTAATTCCTGTTCCTGCAATTGTGCCCGGATTCCGGCGGAAATACATAAACAACATAGCATAACGATGATTTTGTTACTTAGCTCTGTTTTTTGCTCATTCATTTTTCCAGTATAATGTTAAGACAAGGCAAAGTTACGGGTAAAATGTTACATATCGGTTACTATTTTGTTACATAAAATAATCGAAGCGCTCCGTTGAGAAGCATTAGCCGGGTGAAAAGATGTATTTTCCCTGCATTTTTGTTGCGAAAACGGATGTAACCTTCTTTAAATAATTGTAAAAAAACGGATAATGAACTTTTTTGGCCTGAATAATCAGTATATTTGCCGCGGCACAATGGATGCGTTATCGGGAAAGATGGCGTTTTTGTCGAATAAAATGATGGTATTAGGTACGGAAAAACAGTATAACGCATCATGTTGTTCCATAATTGTCATGACATGGAAAAATGAAGTAATTGATTTTTGATAATAATAATAATATATATGAAGAAAAGTCTTATCATTTTGGTTACAGCCCTTTTGTTCTGTTCGTATAATATGTACGGACAGTCGTTTAAAGCGCAATTTAAAGCGGCTATAGATACAAAAAACATGGCGAAAGCCGAAGAGATCCTCAAAGCATGGGATTTGGAGGATGCGAATGATGCGGAGTTGTATGTTTCTTATTTTAATTTCTTCACCCTTAAAAGTATGGAAAAGGATTCGACTAAGGTTGATAAGGAATATTTAAAAAAAGCGCTGGATTTTATCACCGAAGGGACTGAGCGCTTCCCTACACGTTTCGACATGCGTCTCGGTAAAATTTATATGCTGGGGAAAGTCAAAGATTATCAACTTTTTACCAATGAGATCGTCAAATTAATACAGTATTCGAAAAAGATTGAAAATAATTGGAAGGGAGAATATTTCAAATTGCTGGAACATCCGGAGGACATGTTATCTGGGGCCGTTCAGGATTTTCAGGAGATTATGTTTTCTACGGGGGATACCGCTCATTATTCAAAGATCGTCGATATCTCCGAAGAGATGCTTAAATATTATCCGGGACATACGCAGAGCCTGCTAAATATCTCTACGATAAGCATTAAAAGGGGAAATTTTGACAGATCGTTGGACGTTCTTTTGAAAGCGGATAAAATTAAGCCTGACAATTCAGTTCTTAAATATAATATTGCATATGTCTATCAGGTAAAAGGCGATAAGGTGAATGCGAAAAAGTATTACCAACTTACAATAGATAATGCAAAAGAAAAAGAAAATGAGATTAAAGAAGCTGCGCAAAAACAATTAAATGCATTGAAATAACAAAAGAAATGTCACAACAATTTATTCCTACGGAGCTTGGTACAGAAAAGATAAGTAAGTTACTGAGGCAGTATGCCATACCGGCTATTATCGCGATGACGGCTGCTTCGCTGTATAACATGGTAGATAGTATTTTCATCGGGCAAGGGGTTGGTGCACTGGCTATTTCGGGACTTGCCGTGACATTCCCGTTTATGAACATCGCGGCGGCGTTCGGCACATTGGTAGGTATCGGGGCCAGTACGCTTATCTCCGTCAAACTGGGGCAGAAAGATTATACGGCGGCACAGAAGGTGTTAGGTAATGTTTTTATATTGAATATTGGCATCGGCGTTTTATTTACTGTCATATCGCTTGTGTTTATCGACCCTGTATTGTATTTTTTCGGTGCAAGTGAAAATACGATATATTACGCCCATGAATATATGGAAATCATATTGTGCGGAAATGTGATAACCCATCTTTATTTCGGACTGAATAACGTATTACGTTCATCGGGACATCCCCGGAAAGCGATGACACTTACGATTACGACGGTTATCTTGAATACGATATTGGATCCGATTTTTATTTTTGCCTTTGGATGGGGTATTAAAGGCGCGGCGGTTGCTACGATATTAGCGCAGATTGTATCCCTTGCATGGCAGATGAATATTTTTAGGAATAAGAATGAACTTTTACATCTTCATAAAGGCATTTTTCGTCCTGATCTCCGCCTTATAAAAGATATGCTGGCGATCGGACTGTCCCCGTTCCTTATGAATGTAGCATCCTGTTTTGTTGTCATTCTTGTGAATAACGGAATGAAAAAGTACGGCGGAGATTTGGCGATTGGGGCGTTCGGGATTGTAAACAGGCTTTCATTCATATGCGTGATGATTGTCATGGGATTGAATCAGGGAATGCAACCGGTCGCCGGATATAACTATGGAGCGCGAAAGATACATCGGGTGCAGGAGGTGTTGAAACTTGCGATTTTCTTTGCCACGATTGTCACTACCGTCGTCTTTTTGATAGGTGAATTGATCCCCGGATCGGTAGCGCGTATTTTCACTACCGACGAAGAGCTGATCGCGTTGTCTGTATACGGGTTACGTATTACGGTGATGTTTTTTCCCCTGATAGGGGCGCAGATCGTAATTGCAAACTTTTTCCAGAGCATCGGCATGGCGGGCAAAGCCATCTTTTTATCTCTAATAAGGCAGGTATTTGTGCTTATCCCCTGCCTTATTATTTTGCCGGATTTTTTTGGATTGACGGGAGTGTGGGCGAGTTTGCCTGTCTCGGACTTGGCGGCTTGTATTGTTTCGACTAGTATGATTATGCATCAGATAAAGAAATTTAAAACCGAACAGATATGATTATTACGATTGGAAGACAGTTAGGGAGCGGTGGCCGTAATATAGGGAAGAAACTGTCGGAGGCAATGAAGATTGCGTATTATGACAGGGAGATTATAGAAATTACGGCGAAAGAGAGCGGACTGAATAAGAAGTTTTTTGAAGACGCGGACGAAAAGGCGCGAACGGGGTTTTCAACAGGCATTTTAGGTATGCGCCTCCCGTTTCTCAGCGAAGGAGGTATCGCTTACGGGGGGCTTTCGAATGAAATGCTTTTCCAGATACAGAGTGATGTGATCCGCGATCTTGCGGATAAACAATCGTGTGTCATTATCGGTCGTTGCGCGGATTATATACTGCGTGAACGTAACGACTGTTTCAGCGTTTTTATTTGCGCGAATGAGGATGACCGAATAAGACGTATCATCCGTTACGACGATGACAAGATCTCTGTTGAAAAAGCGCGGGATTTAATGGCGCGTGTGGATAAGAAACGGGCTACTTTTTATAATTATTATTCCAACAAAACATGGGGTAAAGCGTCGAGTTATCATGTATGCCTCAATTCGTCCGTTTTCGGTATTAACGGAACGGTTTTGCTGCTGAAAGAAATGGTAGAAAAAACAGGGGCGTCCGGATTTGACCGGACACCCCTGTCGTATGAACATGAGTGAAGTCCTGTAAATAAACGAATTTAGAGGTCATCCCCCCATAGCGTTATCTCGCCGATATTTACGCAGTTGGAATTTTGCCAGTTGCCGGTTTTCATGATCAGGCGAATGTAACGTACACGGCCGACATTTTCATTGACCGAATATTCCCATCCTGCTGCCCATTCCGTTTTTTGAGCATCTTCCGTTGATGGTTTGACGATGGTATGATCGCCCATTAATTTCCAGTCGGCTTTCCATGCGTCGGTTTTCCAGTAAGATTCATCATCCGCATCTTTTTTCAACTCGCCGGCGCCCCAGATCTCAAAATATCTTGGGCTATGCCCGGTGAATGCTCCGGCGTCCGTTCTCGGCCAGATACGGAAACGTCCGATATCGGCCAATACGCCCATGTCAAATGTGAAATGGTGCGGGAAATTAAATCCTGCCGCGTTCTCTACCGTGTGAAGAATGTTTGGATTGGCGATAGCGCCGTCCCAGATTCTGGCTAAATTACGGTCGCCGTTTACAGAGGTATTGTCGCCGGCTAACACGACGATCGCAAAATTGGCTTTGTTGACTTCCCTGTCCAATTTAGGCATTGTGAAAGTACGTCGCGGAGCCTTCAGCAAATCCAGTGCATTTTCCGGAAGATAAGTGGTGTATACGCTTATTTCATCTCCGCTTTGCAGTTTCGTCAGTTTGGTTTCGGTGTCACTGTTTTCCACGCGTATCGATTCGGTTTCGCCATTTAAAGTATATTCTATCGTTGTATACTGAATATCCCGGCTCGATATCGCATCCCATGTTATCAGCATATCGCCGTTCAATTGCTTCACAATGGAAGATACGTTTCTGTTTCTTAACGTCTGAGTGTAAGCCTCACCATATACCGTTACCGTAGCTTCTTTGGCTAAGGAATGATGCCCTTCATTATCGCGGGTTATAAATTCAAAGATATAACTCCCTTCGCTTATATTTTCCAGGTAATAATTCATTGGTATGGATCCGCTTTGTGTACGGTTTGCGTCGACGATCACAGAATCTGCGCGCTGATTCCAATAGATGATTACTTTCGTAATACGCGGGTCGGAATTCACTTCCCATTCAAACCGTATCCGTTCATATCCGGCATACGTTTTGAGCGAATCGATCACGCCGGTATAAATGTCTTCGCCCTGGTCATAATATTTCTGGTGGATACTGTTTATGTCATCACAACTTATTGCCGTGCATAACAGGAACAACAGCGGTATTATGGTCGTAAAACCGATTCTTTTTTTTATAATGGATATAACATGATTGTTCATTATTTTTCCTGTTTATAGTTTATACTCTGTTATATTATTCTCTTATTCCGTCGTCGCCGAAGATGGACACCTCATTGATATGCAATGCTGCCGTTCTTGCCCATGTTTCCTTCACTACGAAGCGGACATACTGCATATCTCCGGCTCCCGATTCAAATACGAATTCAAGTCCGGCATCCTGTACTGCCCTGTCTTCGTCTGTGACTTGCCCCACAGGAAGTCCGGAAGGTTTTATCGTTTCGAAATCGCCTAATAATACCCAGTCATTGCGCCAAGGCCCGGTACTCCAATATTCGTCTTCAATCGGATATTTCAATTCGGCGGCGCCCCATACTTCGAAATACCGCGGATTGTGCTGTCCCCAATAAAACGATTCGCCCCTGTTCCAAAGCATCATACGACTAAGTTTTGCTTTCACTCCCAGGTTAATGGTAAAAGTTTGCGGTGGAGTGAATCCGGCAGTCGGTACGGTATGCCATAACACGCTCAGATCGCCATCCCAGATATTGCTTATCGGACGGCTATTGTGCGAGGTGTAGTTATCGCCCTGCAAGTGTCCGTCTTTAAAGTTTTTCTTGTCTAACTCTTTCTCAAACAAGGGTTCGGCCACCATCTTGAACGTGTCGGAATAATTCCCGAATTGATCGATAAGCGTGACGCCAAACAACCGCGGATCGGTATTATAGCCTCTGATGGCGCGTTTGTCTTCTTTTACGGTAGAAAAGACCAGGTCAAATTCTTCCCATTCGTCTTCATCGCCCATAGCCAGCAGGAACGCTCCGATCATGGCATTCGTTTCATTTTGCCAGCGAATGATGACGCCCCCGAAATCGGCTTCCATCTCAAGCGTCTTGAAAATCGTCCGGTAAGGGGGCTCCAGGGGAATGAAAGAACCGACGTAGGGATCGGATTTGTTTTCGCTATGGTCAACCAGGTATAGCGTAAATTCGCATGGCGACGTATCCGACAGTCCTTCTATCGCAAGAAAGTTGTTGTAAATGGAAGAACGTGCGATCTTTTTCTCATTTTTGACCGTATACTCGCAAATAACGTACGATAAATCGGTTTCTTTCGGCAAATCGTAGACGATCTTAGCGCCTCCGGGTAACGGTTCAGTCTGTACGTTTGTTATCGAAGGAGGCGGGACGTTGTCTGTTGGGTTTTGTCCGATCCGGTCTTCATGGCAGGAAAACATGAAAACCGACAGTAAAACTGCCATTCCCGCAGGACAGGCCGGGAAAAGATTCTTTTTCATATTAATTATTGTTCGATTCATAGCTGTATAATTTTATATTATTTACCATCCTGGATTCTGAACTAAATTTGAATTTTTTGTTATGGACGTATTCCACAAAGGCCATAAATAATCTTTCGTTGTATAATTGCGATTCGTGTAATACGTTACAATCTGGTAATATTCGTCTACTTTGACGCCCTGGTAATCCCATCCCTGTACGGGTTGATTCGCATAGCGCATGGCGTCTTTCCAGCGGCGCAGGTCGAAGAAGCGTTGTCCTTCGAACGAAAGTTCTATCATCCGCTCGCGTTTGATGATCTCGCGCATTCCTTCTTTTGTTGCCGGTTTGTTGGGTATGGCCGAATATTTGGCCCATGAATCGACAACACCTTCCAGTCCGGCCCGCAAACGTATACTGTCTACCCACTGATAGACTTCGTTGTCGGGCGCATCTTTTATTTCGTTTAACGTCTCGGCGTACAACAGGTATAAGTCGCTTAGACGTATGATGGGGATAGAAAATCTCCATGGGCTGGGAGAGGTGGTGGTCGTACCGGACCGGAAACTTACTAATTTTTTAATGAAATAACCCGTCGATATGTGACAGTCGGAAAATACGACGCCATGATCGTCGCCGCTCCGGTTTTTGATGATGATGGTTTCTTCTTCTTTCTGCGCCAACGCTTCGTAAAGACTGCGGTCGAACGCCAAATGAGCATAGAAACGCGGTTCCCTGAAATAATTGAGGTTAGCCGTTGTCTCACCTTTACCGATATAGTATTGATGCGTGTCGTCGTCGTTCATGCGCGTATCGTAACGCCCGGAGTAATTCCATGCAGGATCTTCGTCGATAGGGACACCGTTTTGGGTGTAATATGTCTCGGCTAATTTCAGTGTTGCGCTTAGCTCGGCCGTACCGGAGTAGGTGGGGAAAAATTTGGGAGTACAGTAGTTTTGAAATTGATTATTCCCGCTTGTATGCGCCCATATGGATTCGGGGTTCAATTGCTGTCTTTCCGATACGGCGCCCCTTAACGTATATTTCAGGAGCGTAGTTTCCGACATGACGTCAAAAGCGCGTTGATAACGGAATAAAGCATGTCCGTTTTGGTGACAAACGTTGATCGCTTCTTTAACAGCCTCCATAGCCCTGTTCCATTTCGTTTTGTCTTCGACGGCAGGAACTAACTGTATGTCTCGGTTATCTTTAAAATTCATATAATCGGGATTGCCGTTCAGGAGGGGACTTGCCGCCCATACCAGCGCCTTTGCTTTTACCGAGTACGCAATGGGTTTTGTGATACGTCCCATTTCCGTTATGGTCTCTTCAATATAGTCGGGCAGGTTTTCCATGGATTCGTCCAATAAGTTCACGATATACTCGATGACCTCTTCGACAGGTTCGCGATATACGCGCACTTCTTCGGGCGGGGCGTTTACCGGGAAGTTTTTATCGACAATAGGGATAGGCCCGTACAGTTGCAAAAGAAAAAAGTGCAAATAGGCCTTTATGAATTTTACTTCCGATATCCAGCGTACTCTTTCCCAGTTTTGAAGGTCGGGAACCCGCTCTATATTATCAAGGAATATATTGCAATCGCGTATCCCTATCCATAAATTTTTACCATCCCGTCTGCCGTCCCAATAGTTTTGAAACGGATCGGAGGCATTCTGGTCATTCCGCGCTATCCGGGCACCGCTTCGGGTATTCAGGCCGCTCACGTCGACGTCCCACCATATTTCGTCTATGCCGACATTTCCCGGATAAGTGAACGGATCATTCTGGTTCGGCAGCATATTATAACATGAAAACAGGAACTTTTCCGAATTTATCCGGTTAGAAAAAGCGTTGTCCAATGTAGCTACGCCGTCAGGCACGACATTGAGATAGTCGGAGCAATCTGTGAAAAAAAACGTGCTAAGACATAAAACAAATAGTTTTACGGTTTTTATTATATGTTTCATAAATTCATATTTTATTGTTAAAATTCAATGTTTACACCTATGTTAACGACCCGTTGCAGCGGATAATTAAATGCATTTTCAGCCTGTTCAGGATCCCATAATTTGAATTTTCGCATCTGGAACAGGTTATTGCCGGATGCATAAATACGTACATTTTGTAAATATGCGGCTTTTGACAGTTTGCTCGGTAAAGTATATCCGACCTCCATCGTTTTAAGACGCAGGAACGAGCCGTTGCGCATCCACCATGTACTTTTTACGGTGTTGTTACTTACGCTTGTCGCCGCTAACCGTGGCCAAAAGGCATAGATGTCCCGGCTGTCCTCCGACCAGTGATTGTCTGCAATGACTTGTAATAAGGCACGATTGCTTGTACGTCCTTCCGTATTGATAGAACTGGTCGAATAATGCAAGAACGGCGCTATTTTATCCGGATCTATCCAAAACGCCGAACGGTCGGATCCCTGGAAAAAGCATGAAAAATCAAAATCCTTATAACCGAATGAAACGCCAAAGCCATATATGATTTCAGGCGTAGTGGGATAGCCGATAGGCACCAGATCGTTTTCGTCAATACGTCCGTCATGATTGATGTCTTTATATTTGATATCTCCAGCCCCGTAATCGCCAAACGTTTGTGCAGGTGAATTTTTAACTTCTTCGTCGTCTAAAAATAACCGTTCTGCGATATATCCCCATTGCTGTGATATTTTTTGTCCGACATGCGAACGCCATGGCGTGGCAGAGTAATCCGGTTCTTCATATATTTCAAACTCGCTTGTCGCATAAGTGAAATTACCTCTTAAAACCACCCAAAGGTCTTTGTTAAATGACTTATTATAATCTATGGAAATATCGACTCCCCGTCCGTTCGCCTTTCCGATGTTTGCTTTTGGTATGGCCTGCAAACCCATCGTGGTCGGGATATCCGCCCTTTCCTGTAGAATATTGCTTCTTTTTTCCGTGAAATAATCCACTTGTAGCTCAAGGTCACTCATCAGGTTCAATTCCAGTCCGAAATTACTTTTCTGGCTGATTTCCCATGTGATGTTAGGGTCTTCATAACGCGAAATAGAGATTCCGTTACGGCTATAACCGTAAGTGTCACCAAAGGCGATCCCTCTGTCCGAGTCATTCATATTCAGATTTGAAAGATAATAGAAGCGATCTTCGGATCGTCCTATTTCGTCGTTACCAACCAAACCGTAAGTAGCTTTCAGTTTCAATTTTGAAATAATGCCGGCATAAGGTTCCATAAATTCTTCGTTTGTAACAATCCACCCTAACCCGGCAGAGGGGAAGAAGCCCCAGCGTTCATTTTTTGCAAAACGTTCGGAGCCGTTATATCCAAAGTTCCCTTCCACAAAATAACGGTCGGCGTAACTGTATGTCGCCCTTCCCGCCAGACCCGAGTTACGTTGGGGAAGCGACAGTTGTAGCGTGTTATGCGTGTTATTTTTCTTTTCCCGCACCGTAAATACCATTAATCCGGAAACCGTATGTTTCTCGGCAATTACCGTGTTATATTGCACTGCGCTTTCGAAATACATCGTATTTTCCATTTTCCGGTCTCCCGGCACATAATCCAGATAATCCGTCCCGGCGTCAGGATTAAGAGCGGTGAGACGATAGCTGTCCATACCGGCAACCTTAGGTGATAAGGCATAATAGAATGGTTGATATTGTCGTCTTACCTCCAGTTGAGCGAATCTGTTTACGTTATACATGGCTCTTGCAGACAGCCCTTTGGCTATAAAATCTAGATTTTGTTTTATTTCAAACTGGACATACATAGTCGAACGGTCGTTGGATTTATATCCTTTCAACATGTCGGCATAAGGATTCAGGTAAGTTCCAGAAGCGGTATTGCCGAACAGGATGTGTTTGGTGAATATGTTCGCCTCGTCAGGTTCATAATAAGGCTGGAAGTAAACCGGGTTGGCGAGTACCGCTTTATTGTACAAATCCGTACCGCCGTCTAACGGTCCCTGATAATCGTCGAACATCCCGTTAAGGCGGATGATGGCTTCTGTTGTTTTTGTCAGGTTTACGTTCACATTCGAGCGCAGAGAATACTTGTTAATATTGATATTGTTATTAAAATTCTGGCGTTTATCCATTTTTATAATCCCATTGTCGGTAGAATAAGACGCTGCAATATAATAACGCGCAACCGTACCGCCACCGCTAATATTGAGGTTGTAGCGGTGATTGAATGTGTTTTTATCGAATAAAATATCCTGCCAGTCATTTGCCGGATAATAGACGGGATCTATGCCTCTTTCCGTATAATTTATCTTCTTTTCGTCATAAGGAAGACGTGTTCCGGGAGTTCGTGTCCGTACCGCCTCATTATGTAATTTCATAAAAGTAACAGGGTCGGCGATACTGAGATTTTCCGTCGGAGAAGAAAATGAGCCTTCCGCACGGAATTGTACTTTTACTCCTCCTTCCCGTCCTTCTTTGGTAGTCACCAGGATCACCCCGTTAGCTCCGCGTGCACCGTAAAGCGCTGTCGCGTTCGCATCTTTCATAATAGAGAAACTGGCAATATCGTCGGTAGTCAGGCGTGCCAGATCTTCAGTCGTCATCTCTACTCCATCAATAAGAATCAACGGATCGACTTTTCCGGTACCGAAACTCGTTACGCCGCGGATAAAGAACTGTGCATTGTCCTGCCCGGGCTCTCCCGTACGCTGATAGGATATCAATCCCGCGATACGTCCCGCAAAGGCAGTAGTAAGGTTGCTTGAAGGCACCCTGAGTTCGCCGGGCGTTATCGTGGAAACGGACGCAATTACACTTTCTTTCTTTTGTTTGGCAAAAGCTACGACCGTTACCTCATCTAATTCACTGGTTTTTTCCTTGAGGATAATGTCGATGACCGTTTTATCGCCGACCTCTATCGTCTGGCTTTCCAATCCTATATAGGATATTACAAGTTTTTCGTTATTGCTCACCTCAATGGAATAACTGCCGTCGATGTCTGTTGTCACGCCTCTGGTACTGCCTTCGACGGTTACGGCGGCTCCTGCGACGATATCTCCGAATTCGTCTTTAATAACGCCTTTAACCGTTTTCCTGGATTGGTTTACTCCAAAAATGTCCGGTGTCGTTATTGCTTCATCTCCGGTTATTCGGATTTCTTTTGGGCGAGGATTTTCAGCTCTACATACCCCAAACGAAACGATCAATAATAGTATGAATAACTTTATTGACGGTAGAAATCCATAACATCTTTTTTCTATTTTGCGTTTCTGCATTCTTTTCATGATTAATGCCATAAATTAAGATTTTACGTTTAACAATTAAGATTCAATAAAAATAATTTGGAATTCATCTATTGCATTATACAATTTGTATCGTGCAATTTTTCAAGATCATTTTGTATACCATAGGCAACTAATTTTTAGATTAATAATATTATTTATTACAGGAATATACATATCATCATGTGCACGCACACATGGATTGTCCGACAAATTATACATGTTTATTTTGAAGCATTTGTTTCCGTTGGATGCGTATTTATAAAAGATACGCACAATACCCTTTTCCGTAATACAGGAAAATATATTACGTAAAAAAATGAATAAAGAAAAAGGAATAAGGGAATCTTTTTTAAATGAAAACGTTATTATAATTCTGCGCGCGTGTACAATAAAAGAAGGGGAAGAGTCTCTCTCTCTCTCTCTCTCTCTCTCTCTCTCTCTCTCTCTCTCTCTCTCTCTCTCTCTCGGCAAATATTGTACCAAAGTAATTGAAATTCATAGAATCAATTACTTTTTTGTCAGTAACTTTCGCTACAATCATATGTAAAAAAACAGTTCTCATAGATCGTTATATTGTTCAAGAAATCGCCGTCAAAGATAATCCTTTTTTTGAAATGCGCAAATCGTTTGCAGTTTTTTAACATGCTGCAAATTCAACTGTCAAATGCGACAAAATTACTAATACGCTCAAAGAACTGCTTTTTAGATGTGTCAAATGTAGATGAAATTTTTCAATTCCATACAGGCCGATAAAAATGTCCGGCGAAATTTATAGGAGAAAGTTAAGTAATTTTCTTAGTATTCGTCTGTTTTGTGTTAAATATTGTTCGTACACAGAGTTCAATCGTACGATTTTGGTTACGACAATCAAATCATCGCACATGAAAAATATGATGCCAAACGTACCGGCAAAATTAATAGGGGTTATTTCCATTGGTGTGGCCACTATCGGAGATGGGATTGTTTATGTTGAGAACCGCGATGGGAATGTTAATGTAAAAACCGGGGAATAAAACTACGGATAGAACAGTCCCCCTGACTGAATAGCCTCTCAAAAAAAAGATTTAGTCTTTACGGTAAATTTTTTACAGCATCAAAAATATTTGATAACTTTGTAGCTTGTAATAACATAACGAAGATAAAGAAATATGGAGACAAAAGAAGCAAGTAAAAAATCAGTAAAACGGTTTATCATCGCGAATCCGATATACGATACGGTGTTTAAACGCTTGATGGAAAATCAGCGGATAGCAAAATTTTTTATCAGCGCCATACTCGAACAGCCCGTAGAGGACTTACAGGTACTGCCGCAAGAGTTCTTCTATAAACTTGATGAGACGAAAGTGTCGGACAAGGTCAAGTACAAAGACAACGACGATTACAACGACAACGACGGGGGCAAAGAAAACGCTCAGTATTTTTATACTTTTTTCCGGTTAGATTTCATAGCCACCATTCGCGACAGCAAAGGCAACCATAGCAAGATATTGATAGAACTCCAGAAGTCATGGGAAACGTTAGATGTGATACGTTTCCGGAAATATCTCGGAGAGCAGTATAAAAGAGTGGACATCATAGACGGAAAGGAGACAGTCCTGCCGATAACCACTATCTATATACTGGGAAACAATCTTGCCGAGATAGACTGTCCATGCATTAAAGTAGACCGTACTTATACCGACATGCTCAATAAGAAACCTATAAATGCAAAGTCGAAGTTTATAGAAAACCTTACCCATAACAGTTATGTCATTCAGGCAGGCAGAATCACGGATGTGCGTTACACTACAAA
>JAIRMH010000009.1 GCA_031258835.1 Tannerella sp. | reverse complement strand
TTACTGATTGATGATTTGTCTATTTATAAAGTCGTGTTGACCGACGAGCAAGTATTCAACCTGTATAAATCCAATCCCATTTATGCGTTGGCTCACAATCAACACCATGAGTTTATACCCGACGAAAACGAAGAAGAGAAGGGCGGCGACAGTTATTTTTACTATTTCTACAATCGCGCCGAACACGACCGGGTTCCCAGTATGGATCCCGCTACGGTGGCACGTGAGAAAGTAAAGATAACAATCGACGGCGTGGAAAAATGGGTATACAAAGCAAACCGTTTTGTTGCCGAAGATGCAACAAATATAATTCCTGCGAGTATTTCGATTACTTTAAGCGATGGTACGAAGGGCAGTTTGATTGCCAATCCGTTGATGTCGCATCTGGATTTCAGAGAATTATTGAGCAGTAATTCAAGTGTTATCCAACCTTATTTCCGTTTGTGGAACGGCGCATCGTTATATACCGTTGGCATAAATGAAGGCAACAGCAGCGTTTACACAACGGATTCTGAAGAGAAAGAGGAATCGAGTGGTACCGAGAAAGACTTGCTGATTGCCCCCATGCAGTCGTTTTTCGTAGAGAAAAAGGGAGACGGCGCGACGTTAACAATTAAACCGTCCCAAGTATCTACGGTGAAAGCAAACGGCGCTACTCTCCGCTCAACGGCTTCTTCTGCGGAAGAATTGTTGAAGGTCATTGCCCAATCTTCCGGCAAAGGCAGTTCGGTCATTATCAAACGGAGCGACAATCGGGATGGTTATGATATTCCCAAGGTATTTACCTTTCTACAGGAAGTTCCCGAACTGTACATCGTCGATGAACAGGCCGTCGAAATCAGGGATATGGACAAGAGTATTAACTCCGTTCCGTTAGCCCTCCGCGCTTTAGACGGCGCCGGGATTGCCTTGACTTTTGTCGGTTTAAATACCCTGACAGAAGAGGTCAGTTTGTATGATGCAAAAGAAAACCGTACCGTTTCCCTCAGTGAGACGGCGAATACTTATTCGTTTACAAATGACATCGCTTTTAACAACCGTTTATTGCTGTTGTTTGCTCCGAAAACACCAACAGATCTCAAGCAATTGGACGACAATGATTTGCTTATCCTCTACAGAGACAATACCGTTCAGCTTGTTGCTTCTCCGCTCGACCGGATTCAAACGGTGAAAATATATAATGTGCAAGGTCAACTGGTAATGGAAAGAAATAATTTGTCAATGGTTGTATATGATATTTCGATAGATGTGAAAGGCGTTTATATAGTTGATGTACTTACCGCCCATTCGCGCAGTATTAAGAAAATAGTTAATTATTAATCAAGGAATAAGAATAAGTAAGATGAAAAAGCTAATTTGTACGGTAAGTTTTTTAATAGGGATATTTTTTGTGGAACCCTCTTTCGTTTCGGCAGCTTCTCTTTCTGTTGGACAGCAAGAGAGGAGTAGTGGATTTAGAGATCCTTTTCAAACAGCGAATGAGTCAAATTCTTATAGCGGGCAAGGCGGCAATTCTTCGGAAAGTGGAGAATTGCGAAATGGGATCGGCGAAATAAGTACACCCATTGCAGACAATTTGTATCTGGTCTTCATACTTGGCGCTGCGTATGCTGTCTATTGCTATCGTCGTGGGTCGGTGAGACGATCGAACAAATAAAAACAACAAGGGTGAATTTCAAATGACGTTACTCATTTGTTAGCTATGGGAAAAGTGACGGTTGGCAGCAGAACTGCCAACCGTCACTTTCTTTTTTGGAGAGGCGAAAGCACGAAAGCGCTTTCGTGCTTTAATCCAATACTTATAAATTATAATTTTTTCATCACTCTTTGAAATGTACCCGAATAAAAATGTCATAATTTCTTGCACCTGATGCTAAACAAGTAGTACTTGGGGTAAGTGGTGCGATACATGCCGGAGTAACTATAGGCCAAAAAACGATACCATGCAGTAGTAGTAGCACTGGTGCTACAGGACCAGAAGGATGTGCCTGTGCTTTGATTGGTGGCATTGCCACCGGTGAGATGGCCGATTAACAACGCATTAAAGCCCGTACCGTCTTCTTTGCTTAAGCCGTTAGTAGCTGTTGTAGTAGCCGGCGTAGGACTTTTCATCGAACGTCCCCACCAAGGTTTGGCAGGATTTCCTTCGCCCGGACGCCATCCCGACGTATTTTCATACATTACCTCCCATGTAAATGGCGTTATTTGTGAAGAATAAAGCTCCGGATGAGTCGCAATCTCTTTTTCCAATTGATTCCAATCGTAATCGCTGGGAATTACCCAACCGTCCGGACAAATCCCTTGCCGATCGGAGGATCTATTCGGAAACACATTCGCGGCCTCTGTCGTTGCCGTACCGATATTAGCCGCGCCCCAACTGTATAATAAACCGTATGCAGAATTATTTTCAAAGGTCGTTTGATTAGCGCCGGGATAATAATAAGCGATCGCGTTGTTATCGTTCGATACGTTTTGGTCTTGGGGTATTGCCTGCCTTACATTTCCCTGCATGGTATAAGTAGAACGCAAGTTCTGAGTCATCCAGCATACGCCTCCGAATTTAGAGACCGTATAGTCATTTCCTTCAGCATCCAATAATTTAGCAACAGGCGAACATTCGTCCCTGTCGCCCACTGTAATTCTTTTCCGGAGCGTATATGAAGCAAGATCATCCCTTACGACGCATTGCAAAACAATTGTGTCGGCATTATTCGGAGCATTTATAAGATTCGCTTTGCTAAAGATGGAATTACTAAAAATAAGTTCTACTGTCGCATTTGTTCCGGCATCGCCCAAAGAAACAAGTCCTGCGGTTTGATCTGTTGGGATAGACCATTGATATTGATAAGAAGGCATACCTGCTCCGCCCAATGTTTCTACGGTATAAGTATTTCCGGTCGTGGACATTTGAGAGCGGTTGCGTCCATAAAGAGGATTTGTTTCATCTTCATCACTAAAAATATCGTATCCGGTAGCGCCGTTAATCCGGTACCATCCCTGATATTGACCCGGATCGGATTCTACCCATGCCGACCATTGCGAATCGGAAGTCCCATTGTTGGATATGGCTTTTACACGAACCGAATAGGTTCGTACAGTGTTATCATAAGGTACAAACAATACTTCCTGTCTGCTCCCTGAAGTTGAAACCAAAAGAGCGATGTTGGGAGTGTAAGTAGGAGATCCATTCGCAACTACTTCCCATAAAAACCGTGCCGTATTGCTCATGTCGCTGTATGCGGCAGGCACTTGGAACGTCACGCCCGGTCCCAATGTAGGATTGGAAAGGATCGTGATAAACGGATCGGAAGTAATTGGTTGCAAGATACTGTTGCCGATAAGCGTCCGTTGGATAGGTACCCAAACGTCGTCGCCCCAAACATAAACACCTTTCCCTAAATAAAAGTTTTCATTGGTGTTCCAAATCATAACTCCGTTCAAAGGTGTAGTGTTGTTTAATTTCTGGTCTACGGAAGTGAGCGAAATACGGGGCAAAGAGAATCCTCTCAAATTACCTGCCGGTGCATCATCATTGCTTGCATTCAAATCGAGCGTTGCAGCGGAATGTGGATCAGTTGTTCCGCCAATTCGTACTTGTGCATTTGCACTTGCTGCGCTCAAAACAAAGAGCGTCAGCGCTAAAAAAATCATTTTTTGTTTCATGTTTAATAAAAATTTAATGTAATTATATTTTCTGTTAATTGTTCAACCCACTTCGGGGTTGAATGTGTTGTTATTTTTTTGTTTGTCCCCCAATGAAGCGAAGCGATTGGGGGTTTTTCAAATTGAAAGCCTCCGGCTTTCCTTTCTCTATTTTCATTCTTAACTCTTAGTTCTTGAAAGCCGTCTGTCCCGTAGGGACAAAATGTCGGTAGAAAATACGAGCCTCTCCGGCATTTCCCTGTCCCGTCAGGGACAGAATATGATTCGGTTGATGCTCTCCACATTCCGTCCCTAACGGGACGGGCGACAGAGAAAATAAACCCCGTTTTCTACCAACATGCTGTCCCTGACGGGACAGAAGAATGAAATGTATCCCACGGCCGCTAAGCCTCAACGGGGCGTAAACATTTGGATGGCAGGACTTCAGCCTGCTTTGAAATGAAA
>JAIRMH010000071.1 GCA_031258835.1 Tannerella sp. | reverse complement strand
TGGTCAGACCGGAAGATGGCTGTACTGTGGCTGCGATTCCTGAAAGAAGTTGAAGACCGGACGAAAACCGTATCGAAAGATCTGCTTTCCGACGAGAACATTCGCAAGGCATTAGACATCTGCGAGGAGAGTTGTTTTACAGACAAAGAGTTGGATATCTACGAGCACTACTGGGATGCTATCAGCACGGAAAAGGCCGCTCTATCCACCAGTCATGAAGAAGGGAAAGCGGAAGGTGAAGCCATCGGGAAAGCGGAAGGTGAAGCCATCGGATTAGCAAAAGGATTAGCAGAAGGGAAAGCGGAAGGTGAAGCCATCGGAAAAGCAAAAGGAAAAGCGGAAGGATTAGCGGATATGGCCATCCGTTGTGCCGAAAGAGGCATGTCGGTGGAAGAAATTGCCGAACTGACGGCGCTCTCTGTCGACGAAATACGCATGATTCTGAAGCAGAACTCCGTTTAAATTCACGGATCAATATTCGCCGGCGCTGTCGGCGACGACACGAAAAATCGTCCGCAAGGATGCGCCCGTCGCCAGTGAGGAGTGAAGCGACGAAGCAATCAGGTAAATATATTCTGCGACAATTTGAATTGAAAACCGACGCCGTCAGATGCGTCTCGAAAATTTCATGTACATTTGACGCGCATAAGCAGTTCTTTGAGCGCATTAATAATTTTGTTGCATTTGATGGTTGAATCTGCTGTATTTTGTATTTCTCTTCATGCGCTTGGAAAATTCGAGTTTTTCATGTAATTTTGCGCAGTTTTTTAATAATTTTGGAAGGAATATGGAAATAGTAACGAGCGGAATACGACCGACCGGTAATTTGCACCTTGGTAACTACTTTGGCGCTGTGAAGAGTTTTTTGAAAATGCAGGATGAGTATAAGTGTTTTTTCTTTATTGCCGATTGGCATTCACTTACTACGCATCCTAAACCTGAAAATCTGCGCCAAAGCGTTAAGACTATCATGGCGGAATATCTTGCCTGCGGAATTGACCCGGAAAAAGCGACCATATATGTTCAAAGTGATGTGCGCGAGGTCGTAGAACTCTATCTTTATCTTAACATGAACGCTTATCTTGGAGAACTTGAGCGTGTCACGACATTCAAGGAAAAAGTACGCGCTCAGCCGGATAACGTGAATGCCGGCCTGCTGACTTATCCTACATTGATGGCTTCGGATGTACTCATACATAAGGCGGTGAAAGTGCCTGTAGGTAAGGATCAGGAACAAAATATGGAGATGATGCGTAAATTTGCACGCCGTTTCAATAATATCTACGGCATTGAATTTTTCCCTGAACCGGCTTCTTTTCATTTATCCGATAAGGCGGTGAAAGTCCCCGGTTTGGATGGCTCCGGTAAAATGGGAAAAAGTGAAGGTAACGCGATATATCTTGTTGATGATGAGAAGACGATACGTAAAAAGGTGATGCACGCGGTTACGGATTCGGGGCCGACCGAGCCAAATAGCGAAAAACCGGAACCTGTCCAAAATCTGTTTACAATGATGGAAATCGTTTCCGGCAAGGATACGTATGACTATTTCAATGAGAAATATAATGCCTGCGAGATTCGTTATGGCGATATGAAAAAACAGCTTGCTGCGGATATTAACACTTTTTGCGCACCAATACGTGAGCGTATAAATGAAATTATTGCCGACGAAGAATATCTTGATCGGATAGCTCGTATCGGTGCGGAAAAAGCTTCTATAAGCGCGTCTAAAACACTGAATGAAGTGCGCCGGATAATAGGATTTAAACCTTATTAACCTGTTTTTGTGGAATGTTGGGCGTTACGTTTCCTTGATTTTAACAGATGTCTATAGCAAAGTCTTTGGATTGAGATTGTTTTTTTCCATATCTTTGAAGTAGTTGTATGTGCCCACTTTTATTTCCGCACAAGCAGCTTCGTCGCAGACTATGATACCCTTGGGGTGCATCTGCAATGCGGTTATTGTCCACATTTGGTTAACGCTTCCTTCGATAGCCTGTTGCAATGCACGCGCTTTGTTATGCCCGTTTACAACGATCAGAACTTCTTTTGCCTCCATCACCGTGCCTACGCCTACCGTAAGCGCCGTTTGCGGAACTTTGTTTACATCTCCGCCGAAAAACCGCGAATTGGCAATTATTGTATCCGTAGTTAGTGACTTTACGCGTGTGCGTGATGATAGTGATGATCCGGGTTCGTTAAACGCGACATGCCCGTCGGGGCCTATTCCGCCGAGGAACAGATCAATCCCTCCGGCCTCTTTTATGCGTCGTTCATAATCGGCACATTCTTCTTCCGGGTTTTTTGCATTTCCGTTGAGGATATTTACATTTTTCTCCCGGATATCAATATGTTTGAAGAAGTTATTCCACATGAAAGAGTAATAACTTTCCGGATGCTCTTTGGGTATTCCCATATATTCGTCCATGTTGAACGTGATCACATTTTTGAAAGAAACGGCGCCCTCCTGATACAGTTTTATAAGCGCTTTGTATGTTCCGAGCGGAGATGAGCCGGTCGGTAAGCCGAGCACAAAAGGTCTCTCTGTCGTCGGCGTCGATTTGTTAATTTTCGCAGCGATATAGTATGCCGCCCATTCCGATAATATTTCGTAATTTGGTTCAATAATAACTCTCATGATTTACTCTTTTTTTTGATGATTATATTTTTAAATAAAACCGGTTGTACGGTGACTGTCCCGTCTCGGGCCGATTCCCGGCGTCGGCGTGTGCAATCCCGCTTGCCGTAACAGGAATCACATATGTCATACTTATCGCAAATGCTCCGCCATTGCTTTTCCGAGTTCGATACATTGTTTTTCCGTACTTATGTTTTGCTTTTGTTCTACCGGACTGCCGACCGTTTTCCATTTCATTGTTTCCCCGAAGGCTGTTAGGCGTTTGACGGCGGTTCCCGCCCATGTAAATGTCCCGAAACATCCGAATAAACGGTTTTTGACCTCACGTACCTCAATCTTACTGAGCAATGCATCTATTTCCGGGAAAATGCCGTTGCTATAAGTCGGGCATCCGATTATCACGGCTTTATAATTAAATATATCGCGCAGTATGTAGGATGCGTGACTGGCGCTTACATTGTGCATCGCTATTTCGCGGACGCCATTGTCGGCCAAAGAGGAGGCGATAGTTTCGGCCATCTGTTCCGCATGTCCGTACATGCTACCATATACGAGTGTGACGCCGTTAAGTCCTTCATAGCGGCTCAACCGGTCATATATATCAATGGCTTTCGTTCGCTGTTCTGTCCATACCGGCCCATGTGTAGAACAAATCATACGGATATCCACGCCGGAAAGTTTATGCAGGGCTTTTTGTATGGGGTTCCCGTATTTCCCTACGATGTTGGAGTAATACCGGATCATTTCGTCCCAATAGCGGGCTGTATTCATTTCCGTATCGATGATTCCCCCGTCTAACGTACCGTATGTACCGAACGCATCCGCCGAGAAGAGTATTTTATCGGTTTCGTCGTACGTAAACATCACTTCCGGCCAGTGTACCATCGGCGCAGTATAGAATCTAAGCGTGTGAGAGCCTGTTTCGAGCGTATCGCCGTCTTTCACTTCATACAAACCGTCCGTTATATTGTAATATCCGGCTAACATCCCGAATGTCAGTTTGTTACCAATGATACGGAGATCCGGATATTTTTTACGCAAAAAGTGAATATTCCCCGAATGGTCGGGCTCCATGTGGTTGATTACCAGATAATCAAGCGTTCGTCCGTTCAGCGCCCTGTCAATCTTTCCGAAGAATATTTCCGAGAAACAAATATCTACCGTATCGATAAGTATCGTTTTTTCTCCTGTAATCAGGTACGAATTGTAAGAGATGCCATATGGCAGCGGCCATAAATTTTCGAACAACCGTTTTTGGCGGTCATTAACGCCTGCATAATAAATATCGTTAGCGATTCGTTTCATATACTTAATAAAAAATCCCTGTCATTTCTTTTTTTGGCGCTTTTCCGATAAGCCTAATGCTTTACAGACAAAGAAAATACCTGCGAGGATAAACGGAATACTTAGCAGTTGTCCCATGTTGAGTATCATACCCTCCTCAAATGTTTCCTGATTGTTTTTCAAAAATTCGATCAGGAATCGTGATGTAAAAAGACAAATCATAAATATACCGAAGATAAGGCCTTCTTTTTTCCATGCGTCTTTTTTGAAGTAGAGCCACATGCATAGAGAAAATATTATCAGGTAACAGGCGGCTTCGTATAACTGTGTCGGGTGGCAAGGCTGCGTAAACACAGGTTCCATACCCTGTTTCCATGCATGCAAGTTTTCAATGAAGCGAAATCCCCAGGGAAGATCTGTCGGGTGGCCGTATATCTCGTGGTTCATCAGATTGCCGAGGCGTATGAGTGCAGCAACAAGGCCGGTCGGCGTTACGAGTTTATCAAACGTCCACAGCATACTTTTGTGAGAGACTCTTTTGGAGTAGAGATATATTGCGATGATTATTCCCAAAACGCCTCCGTGACTTGCCAGGCCACCTTCCCAGACTTTCAGTATCTCGACAGGATGAGCCAGGTAATGTCCCGGATCATAAAACAGGCAATGGCCGAGACGCGAACCGACAAGGGTACCTATCAATGTATAATACAGTAGCGGGTCGAGCCATTTCTGATTTATATCCTCACGTTTCCACATTCGTTCAACGATTTTGTATCCGACAGCAAAACCGATAACGAATGCCATCGAGTACCAGCGAATCTCTTTAGATCCTATGGAAAACAAGGCAGGATCAGCCATCCATGTGATTTCTGATGTAAGCATTTTTATACTAATCGTTTGATGAGATCCTCTTTATCTCCGTATAACATATCAATCAGTGGAATCTCAATCATCGTATAAGCTCCCGGTTGCAATCTCATAGATGCACGTGCGACGGCAACCAGAATTTGTGCGGTAAGGGCAGGATTGTTTATTTTCATATCAAACTCAATGAGTTGGTTTTGCGTCTTTCCCGATACGCCTTTACGGACAAGATTTACGCCATGTCCCATATCTAAGAGGCTATCGACGGAATCCACCTGTATCACGTGCGTTTCGTCGTGTACAAAATAATCATCGCTTTTGATAGCTGCGGCTACCGATTCGAATGAATACCCTTTTTCTATTTCGATATAAACCATGCGTCGATGTACGCCCGTACCTAACGGAATTGTCATACTCAAAGCCGCCTTTACGCCATCTACGGCTTTGACGGCGACGGTATGTCCCATACTCATGCCCGGCCCGAAATTCGTGTATGTGATACCTTTCGGCACCATCGCTTCGAGTAAGGCGCGGACTACGGAATCGCTTCCCGGATCCCAGCCGGCGGCAATAACCGATACGGCGTTATGTTTTTTTGCTTCTTCGTCTAATATACGGCGCAATTCTACAATTTTACCGTGTATGTCGAAACTGTCGACCGTGTTTATACCTAAAGCTAACGCTTCTTTTGCAAATTTTTCTACCTGACGGGTAGGCGTTGCCAATATGGCGACATCAACGTTTTCCAGCTTTGTGAGGCTATCGGTTACGACGTATCGGAGGAGTTCCGGCGGAACATCACCGGCATTACGGCGTACAATGCCTGCTATCTCAAAATCCGGAGACGCTTCCAATGTCTCCAATACATATTTGCCTATATTTCCATATCCTACAATTGCAACTCTTGTTTTTATCATACATTAAATCGTTTTATGTTTGTAACTAATTGTCTTTTGTTTATCTTATTTGCATTTTTACAATGGACGCAAAAGTAATAATTATTACATGATTTACAACAATGTTATGCGATTATTTTTTCAGGATTTTGTCATTATTGTGATATTATTTATCTTTACACCACAAATAACATAAATTGTTATGTCACATTTTAAAGTTCATATTTTGGGCTGTGGCTCGGCGACTCCTACATTAAGGCATGCTCCGACGGCACAGATTGTTGATTTGCGGGATAAATTGTATATGATCGATTGCGGTGAAGGGTCGCAGTTGCAGATGCGCAGATATCATATCCGTTTCAACCGGCTGAATCATATATTTATCTCTCATTTGCATGGAGATCATTGTTTCGGACTGCCGGGCTTGATTTCTACGTTAGGGATGTTAGGGCGTAAGGGAGACTTGACTGTTCACGGGCCGGTCGGAACGGAAAATTTCCTTTCGCCTGTTTTGGCGCAATTTTGCAGAGAACTTCCATTTAAGGTCTGTTATAATCAGGTAGACCCACGGAAATACGCTTTAGTTATGGAAGACCGTTCATTGCTGGTCTACTCCATACCGCTCAGACACAGAATACCAACATGTGGATATTTATTTTCGGAAAAATCTCGCGAACCGCATATCATACCGGAGATGATTGCCGCCTGTAAGATTCCGCTTCGGGAACTTGCCGGAATAAAACAGGGACGGGATTTTATTACGGAAGAGGGCGCCGTCATCCCGTATACGCGCCTTACACGGCCGGCAGATCCGCCCAAACGATATGCTTATTGCTCCGACACGGCTTTTTCGCCATCTATTGTGCCATATATCGAAGGCATAGATTGTTTATATCATGAATCAACATTTTTAGATAAAGATTTGTCACGCGCGAAAGATACGTTTCATTCGACAGCACGACAAGCTGGCGAAATCGCTTTGCAGGCAGGCGTCCGGCAACTTGTACTGGGACATTATTCCGCACGATATGATGATCTGACATTATTTGTCGACGAAGCCGGTTCTGTTTTCCGGAATGTAATCTTAGCGGAAGAAGGTCGGACAATCGATGTGTGAGTTTATTTTACAACCGCTATCTTTGTTACCACACTTTCCGATGCGTCGACAGTGGCGGCAATCACAAGATACACGCCTGTCGCTACGCGATTACCGGTATTGTTACGGCAGTTCCAGACCAACCGGTTGCCGATGGCCCGTCCCTGAAAAATAAGATTGCCGTTTATATCTGTTATTTTCACATTTGTATTATTGGTTAATCCGGTAATGGTTACTTTATCATTATAATCGGGCCGAACAGGATTTGGAAAAGCATATACGTCGGAAAACGGCGCAGTTCCGCTCTTAACGCCGCTGTTGTAGGACACAAGTCCGTTGTCTGTGCCGAAAAACACTTCTCCGGTATTGTTGTTTATAGCGATACTTTTGATCGTGTTCGATAATAACGGGGAGTTTTCCGTATTAAAATTGTATATTGTTTCCGACCCATCTTCGTTGATAAGAAAAACACCCTGATTGGCTGTTCCGATCCACTTTTGGTTATCCGCGTCGACGGCTATTGCCGTAACATATTCACCACTAAGGAAATAGGCCTCGCCGTCGCGTACAAGCCGGGAGACTCCCAGTTGTTCCGGATAGTCCAACGCTCTGGAGGGCGTACTGCATTTTATCAGTCCTATGTTTGTGCCGATCCATATCGTACCATTCCGGTCTTCTGCCATACAGAGATATTGGCTGGCGGGGATGTTGCCGCCCGTACTGCTTTGGAGGTCTTTGAATGTGCTGAAAAAATGGAATTTATCGTCGGAGGTGTCATCTATCGTGCCGTTGTCGTCAAGGACGAATATGCCTGCGTTATCGTATGGGACATTTATCCATTTCCGGTTGTTTGATGTGATGAGTATTTTATCTATTTTATCGGCATTATTAAGGGCCGAATAATACAGGGATACCCATTCTCCGTTCGCTTTAAGAACATTAATGGCGTTTTTAACAAGGCAATTGGTAGACCACAGGTTCTTCTCCTTATCGAAACAAACGCTTCCTATGCGAACATATGCAGGATCATATTTTACGATTCCGTCCTCAATATACGATATTGCAGACATCAGGGGGCTGTTGTCAGCATGATGAAGTTTCACAAATGCATTATCTTTTAATTCGATGATGCCTTCTCCATAAGTTGCTATGAAATAATGATTTTCATCATCGGGATCGACCGCAACGCCCATATAGTCCAAGGAGTTAATGCCTATCATGTTCCATATTTCTTTGTTTGCTATGGATTCATCGAAGTTATACCATTCATCATTCTCATAAATCATTAGTGTGCCGGGTCTGAAAAAACGGTTAGACATCCTGTCGCCCCCGGTGACAAGTAATTTCTTATCGTTGAAAACCGTCATAAATGCATTGTAATTACGTTTGGGGCTGTTGATCGTTATGTCGGATACGAACTTTGTGAAGTTGCCGTCGCTGCCTTTTTCTATGCCGACGAATCCGTTAGCGCCGGTTGCGATCCAGTATTTCCCGTCGTTTTTCAGCGATACGACATCATTGATAGAGCCTATCAGTACATAGGAGAAATGCTCCGTATCATCGTATATGGAAAGGTGTTCGTTCGTGTATGTCAGCAGTTGGTTTGCCTGGACGGTTATATTCTTTATATATGCCTGCTTCGTTAATGTTTTTACTTCTCCGGTCGATGTCTCATAATAAACGCCGTTATTAATCACGCAAAAGAAGATTTGATCCTGAAAAAGACACATGTATTTTATGTTTTTTTCATCAAAGGCCGTTGTATTCAGTTTCTTT
The DNA here is from genome assembly GCA_031258835.1 of Tannerella sp. Taxonomy (GTDB): domain Bacteria; phylum Bacteroidota; class Bacteroidia; order Bacteroidales; family Tannerellaceae; genus Tannerella. The sequence goes on along the minus strand of JAIRMH010000071.1, from coordinate 5,486 downwards.
TCTTTCCAGTTGTTTAAATCAAGAAGGTTGTCTTTGATATGCGCTTTCGTTAAACCGTTATCGGTAGAGGCGTATATGGTATCATGAAGGATACAAACCGCTTTTGTATAGCCTGTCTTGTAGGTGTCGGTGACTTCTTTTTTCTTGAGGTTGACCGCCATAATACCGAAATCGGCGGATATATATGCGTATTCATTATAAAAATAAATGGAATTTACGTTCTTACTCTGTATGTTTGTAGCATTTTTCAGCGCCGGCACGTTTTTGATGCCGTCTTTATCGTACAGGTCGATGTTCCCGTTGCTGTATATGATCATCAATGTCTGATATTCCTGGTTGAATCTTATCAGGCGGATGTCTGTATCGCTTAGCCCGTTTTGTTTTGAATAAGTTCTTATTTCGTTGTCTTCTTTTCCGTAACTGTATAATGAACCGTTTGCCAGCACATAGATGCGTTCGTTTGATTCGGCGATATTTGTCGCTTCGTGATATGCAAGGTGTGTTTCCCAGTCTTTATAGTTTTGTGCCGTAAGCGCCTGTGCTAAGAGAATGGACAAAGCTGCTGTCATTAATTTTTTGATATTCATATGATTTTTGATATTTCCTGTATTGATGAAGAATGTTGTTAGCCCGTCTTTCGGAGTAACCATTCGGCAAACTTGCGGGTAGCAATTGCCCTGTGACTGATCTTGTTTTTTGTGTCCGAACCTAATTCGGCAAATGTTTCGTTGAATCCGTCCGGCATAAAGACAGGGTCATAGCCGAACCCCGTTTCGCCACGTTTTTCCGTTATGATCCGTCCGTTGATAATTCCTTCGAAAAAAAGCTCCTCTCCGTTCAGAATCAATGCGATTACCGTACGGAAGCGGGCTTTCCTGTTTTGTTCGTCTTTGAGAGCATGGAGTAATTTTTCTATGTTGGCGTTTGAATCGTTTTCGTCGCCTGCATAACGGGCGGAGCGAACGCCCGGTTCGCCGTTCAGGGCGTCCACTTCGAGGCCGGTATCATCGGCAAAGCAGTCGTATCCGAATTGTTCTTTTACGTAGCGGGCTTTTTGTAGAGCGTTGCCCTCAAGCGTACAGGCTGTTTCGGGGATGTCGTCGTGACAACCGATCTCCGACAGGCTTACTATATGGATACTGCCTGAAATAATGGCGCGTACTTCTCCTAATTTATGAGTGTTGTTTGTTGCAAAGACAATTGTTTTCATCCTTTCATTTCGGTTTATGTATGTTATGCTTTTATCCGGTCGAAGCCTTCCCCGTATACTCCTTGCACATTACATTGTGAGATAAAGGCATCTTTGTCGATGTTTTTTATCATGCGGAAAATCATTGCGGATTCCCTTTTTTTTGCTAACAGCACGACGACTTTCACCGGTTGTTTTGAGAATCCGCCTTCTCCGTTCAGGATGGTACATCCCCGCTCCAGATCTTTTATTATGCAATCGGCGATTTCCTGATACCTCGACGAGAAGATGAGGAATTGTACGGATTGGTTATTTGCGTTCAGGACACGGTCGAGAATATACATTTCCGTAAACATGGCTACATATCCGAAAACGATTTTATCAATATCTCGAAAAACCAGATATGAACAGGCGATAATCACAAAATCACAATATAGCAAAGCCCTCCCGATGGAGATATTTCTATATTTGTTTACGAACGCGCCGACGATATCCGTTCCGCCGGTGCTGCCGTTGGCGGAAAAGGTGATGCCAAGTCCGGCGCCGCAGAATGCGCCTCCGATAAGTATTGACATAAACGGCTCGTCTCGAACGAGCGATTTGCCGCCGAGCAACCATTCGAAAAACATCAGGGTAAACGTAAGTGATATAATGCCAAACAAAGAGTTGACAACAAAGCGGCGTCCGAGTAATTTGAATGCTAAAAACAGCAATACGACATTTACGGATGCAAAACTTACGGATACGGGAATTTTTGTCACATAGAAAATTAGCGAACCTATACCGGTAAGGCCGCCGGGTACAATTTCATTTGAAAGGATGAAACCGTTGAAGCCGAAAGCATAAATAGCTGTTCCCAAAAATATCATGATATAATCCTTTATCGGATGATATATCTTTACAAAAGATTTTCTCATAATGCAAATATGTTCTTATATGACAATGTTCACGATTTTTTTTGGTACGATGATAACTTTTTTAGGCATCTTTCCTTCTGTCCATTTCAGAGTGTTCTCGTGTTGCAGTACGGTCTTTTCTAATTCTTCCCCTGACATGTCGGTTGGCAGTTCAAGGCTGAAACGCGTTTTGCCGTTGAACGAAATGGCGTAGGCGACCGTGCTTTCAACAAGGTAGTTTTCGTTGTGCGCAATCCATTTCGCATCGAAAATCGTTGTTTCATGGCCTAATATGCACCACAATTCTTCCGAGATATGCGGGGCGAAAGGAGCCAGTACGATAAGCAGGTTTTCAAGGATCGCACGTTTCCTGCATTTAAGGCCTGTCAGTTCGTTTACACAAATCATAAAGGCGCTTACCGATGTGTTGAACGAGAAATGATCGATATCGAAAGCGACTTTCTTAATCAGTTTATGTAGTGACTTAAGTTCGTCTGCCACCGGTTTTTCGTCCGTAATCATCAGTTCTCCGGCATGACTGTAGAATAATGTCCAAAGTTTTTTCAGGAAACGGTGAACGCCGTCTATGCCGTTGGTGTCCCATGGCTTAGACTGATCCAGCGGGCCGAGGAACATCTCGTACATGCGTAAAGTGTCGGCCCCGAATTTTTCGACTATCTGGTCGGGGTTTACTACGTTGAACATCGACTTCGACATCTTTTCAACCGCCCATCCGCAGATATATTTTCCTTCTTCGAGAATAAATTCCGCATCGGCAAATTCCGGTCGCCATTTTTTGAATTGTTCGATGTCCAGGACGTCGTTGTCGACCATATTTACGTCGACATGTAACGGTGTAACGTCGTATGTATTTTTTAAATTCAAAGAAACGAACCTGTTCATTCCGTTTATCCGGTATACGAAATTGGAACGTCCCTGAATCATTCCCTGGTTTATCAGCTTTTTAAACGGCTCGTCATCGTATATAATACCAAGGTCGTACAGGAACTTATTCCAGAAACGGCTGTAGACGAGGTGTCCCGTCGCATGTTCGGCGCCGCCGAGGTACAGGTCCACATTGCGCCAGTATTCGTTTATTTTCTTATCAACCAATCCTTTGTCGTTATGAGGATCTTCATAACGTATATAATAAGCGGAAGAACCGGCGAATCCCGGCATTGTGTTCAATTCCAACCGGAAGATCGTTCGGTTGTCGATTCTCGAAGTCTCGACTACCTTTCTGTCGACCGTGTCCCAAGCCCATTTGTCGGCGCGGCCAAGGGGCGGTTCGCCGGTTTCGGTAGGCAGAAACTTATCGACGTCGGGAAGTTCCAGCGGCAGACATTCTAATGGTAGCGGTTGAGGCAGGTCATCCGCATCGTAATAGATCGGGAACGGCTCGCCCCAGTAACGCTGCCGGCTGAAAATTGCGTCGCGTAACCGGTAATTGATTTTGATACGGCCTAAATTTCTTTCTTCTATATACGTTTTTGTTTTTGCAATGGCTTCCGGCACCTCCAGGCCGTTCAGCACAAGGCCTCCTTCTATTTGGTTATCCGTTTGCGGCGAATTTGTCATGCGCCCCTCCTTAGCGTCAAAACTATCCTTAGAGACGTCGCATCCTTCGATAAGCGGAATAACAGGCAGGCCGAAATGTTTTGCAAATGCATAGTCGCGGCTATCGTGCGCAGGTACGGCCATAATGGCTCCCGTTCCGTAGCCGGCGAGGACATAGTCGCTTATCCATATGGGGATCGTCTCGTTCGTCAATGGGTTGATGGCATACGAACCAGTGAATACGCCGGTTACTTTTTTGTCTATCTGGCGTTCGCGTTCCGTCTTTTTCTTCGTCGTTTCCAGGTATTCGGCCACTTCTTTGGCCTGTTCCTGCTTTGTCAGGGCGCAGACGTATTCGCTTTCGGGCGCAAGAACCATGAAGGTGACGCCGAAAATCGTATCTGCACGCGTCGTAAATATTTCTATTCCCAAATCGTCGGAATCTTTCACTTTAAACGTCATTTCGGCCCCTTCGGAACGACCGATCCAGTTTCGTTGCGTTTCTTTCAGCGAAGACGTCCAGTCTATTGTATTTAATCCGTCCAGCAAGCGTTGCGCATATGCCGATACGCGCAGGCACCACTGACGCATCACTTTCTGTTCGACGGGATGGCCGCCGCGTTCGGAGACGCCGTTGACAACTTCGTCATTTGCCAGAACCGTTCCTAACGCCGGACACCAGTTTACCATCGTATCGCCCAGATAAGCAATCCGGTAGTTGAGTAATATTTCCTGTTTTTCTTTCTCGCTTTTTGCGTTCCATTCGCCGGCCGTAAACGATAGTTCATTGCTGCATGCGATGTTCAACCCTATGGCGCCTGTCTGTCCGAATATGTCGATAAGTTCTTCGACAGGGCGCGCCTGTTGCGTATCATAACAGTAGTAGCTATTGAACATTTTGATGAAAGCCCATTGCGTCCAGTGGTAATATTTCGGTTCCGAAGAGCGTATCTCGCGACTCCAGTCATAACAGAATCCTATTTTATCCATTTGTTCGCGATAGCGGTTTATATTTTTTTCGGTCGTGATAGCCGGATGTTGGCCGGTTTGTACGGCATACTGTTCGGCTGGCAGTCCGTAGGCGTCGTAACCCATTGGATGAAGCACGTTGAATCCCTGCAAACGTTTGAAACGCGAATAGATATCGGAGGCAATATATCCGAGCGGATGCCCTACGTGTAATCCGGCCCCCGAAGGATACGGGAACATATCCAATACATATAATTTCGGCTTCCTGTCATCTTCTTTTACTTCGTACGTTTTGTCGACATTCCATTTCGTCTGCCACTTTTTCTCAATTTCTTTAAAGTTGTATTCCATAATTTTTTTATGTCCGGCAATTTATATAGTCCAAAAATTGGCTGCAAAGATACAAAATTGCGCATAATATACATTGTCGAAAGTCTGGAATTTCTTTTTTTAAAAAATATTCGTGTACGCTTGGAGATCTCTGAATTTTTATTTAGATTTGCAGCGATAGTATTCATAAAACATTATTAGCCATGAAAAAGGTTTTATTTTTATTCGCATTATTGTGGGGAATCTTCAGTGCAGAAGCGCAGGTTGCTACGCATATCTTCGAGTCGAAAGATGCGTTTACGCTGTTCCCCGATTTGAAACGACGGGAATCCGGCAAGTCGCCCGTGAAGCAAATGCAGGCTGTAAATGTTGAAGCGCTGTTGAAAGAAGACGAAGCAAATGCAAGCATGGGTATACCTTTCCGGTTTGGTTACGGATTTGACGTGAACTATACGATGGACGACGGGCTATGGGAAGAACAGTCGTCCGTGCGGGTGTGGAACATGAAGGTGACCTCTGTGGGAGCGTATTCTATTAATTTCATA
>JAIRMH010000021.1 GCA_031258835.1 Tannerella sp. | reverse complement strand
TTTTTACTGCAATCAGCGTTCACCGAGAGAAAGTGTTCCTCCATCCGCTCAAAGCAAAATGATTTGGCACAAATATAGACACCAACGCTTAACAAAAGTATTAATTTTCGCTTAATGCGACGTTAAATATTCTTTGTGCAAGTTAACAATACCAAAAAATATAATATCGATCTCTTCCGGGCGAATGTCTTGTCTTTCGGCGAGATTTTAACGGGATATTTTAAACGCGCAGAGTTCCGGTTAAGATCTGTTCAAACGTGTATTTGAACGGCGTTCCGAATGAGGCGGAATATTCTTTAGCAAAGGAAGCGTAGACATTCTTTGCCAGTCCGTTTTTACCGGTTTTGACAAGCAGTCGGCATTTGAATTTCAAGGCTTCCTCATTCAGCGAATCATGCATCAGTATGGAATCGGCCATATTGATACGCTCAGGCTGCGAGATGTCCAATTCCGATTGCCGGATAAGTTCCAGAAAGAGATCCACCAGATTATTTGAAAAGCCGGCCTTGAAGGGATCCACCCATTCATTTTGCAAGTTAGGCAAAAGCGCTCCTGCCGAAACAACGGACAAAAACTGTCGGACATTCCGTCCGGTCCGGCCTGCTCCGTCCTTCATACTTTCCATCAATGCGATCGCTTCATAATAGTCGCAGTAAATATCGTTGCCGAACTCGACTGTCCACAGTGAATTCCGGCTTCTTATCCTGACGGAGCCGATTTTCTCTAAAACCTGCCGCAACTTACTTATAGATACATTCCGGTTGTTTTTGGCGCTGTCGTCCGTTTTGTTGAACCACAATACGTCGTGCAGCCTTGCCGAAGAAATGCCCTTACCGTCTTTGAGGGTATACAGCAGTATCAGCAGGAACAATTGTTTGAGCAGGGATGAAAAATCGCCTGTAATGTCATGCCCGTCTCTGTCGAAAATCTGAAAACCGCCAAAAAGATAGATCGCCCGTTTTTTTGCACGCCGGAATAAAGGCGTTATATTTACCGCCGATTCGTCGGTCGTTTTTGTTGAAGAAGATCCCTTCTTGCTGCGTTTTCTCCTTCCGTAAACAACAACGGTCGACAGGATCGACAGCGCGACGACGATGACGATCCCTACCCTTGCCGGATGACGGTCTCCCCCGTATTCCTCCTGCTGGTACGGTGACGTTCGCGCCAGAGGTGGGTATGCCAACGTATAAATGGACACTTCGGAGGAAACGCCCGGATCAACCGGCGAAAAAGCCACTGCAATCAATTCCCTCTTGCCCTTGTCTATATAGAGGTCGCAATAGGAATAAATATCTTCAAATTCAAACGGGATATTACCGGTAAGCGCTTCATATCCGGGATGATCTATCGAAAAACGATACAGTGAAAGAGTCGTATTATACAGTTGCCGGGGAAAACACAGGGCATAAAAACAGCGGGCTGCCGTGTCGACAACCATAGAACCGGAAACAACAAAACCGGTATCCGGCGGAGAAAGTTCCCATAGCTTCTCCGACGTCATGTCTTTCGTATCAACCAGATACAAATCGTAATAATTCTGCTGGGAAAGTTCCTGTGCGCCGCTTTCGTTTCCATAACCGCCGAAAATCAGCGCTCGACATTCGTCAACGGCGCCCAGACCACTCAAATAACGCGGCGTAATCCTGTCGCCTCTGTAATCCGACCTCTCCCACGTTTGCGTATTAAAGTCATACTTATTCACCGTGCTTTTGTAAACATGATGCCCGTAACCGTTAAACAGGTACAGACAACTGTCCACAGAGGAAAAAAAACGGTTGTGATGCCAATAATCTACCGACAGAGCCTCTACCTGCTCATTGTCCCAGCTATTTGCCAGCGTATCGTACGGAATCACCTCTCTTCCTTCTTCCATAGAAAGACGATAGGAATAGTAATTCTTCAGGAACGGGTTGTAAATTATCTGATTCGACTTGTCGCTGTGCGAAACTCCCCGCAGTATTTTACTATCCGTCAAGCGATGCGTCGCCGGAAAATAAGTCACAAAACGTTCTCTGTCTGCCACCGCAATACAGTTCTTGTCTATATTATATGTGACCTGAGGATTGTAATGCATCACGAAAGAAGTCCGTTTTTCCCAAAACGCATGCCGGTCAAGAAGCCATTGTGGATTTTCGACCGAAGCGTACTTTCTCATTACTTCATCATATACACCGTCCGAAGTATGTTGAGACAACGGCCAGAAATATAGAAGCCGCCCGCCGGGATTTTTTATCCGGATGTCCTTAACCGCCATTTTGGGCACATCACTCACCTGAAGCTGTTGGAAACCGGATTTGCCGAATACGATATAAGCATGTGCAAAATTCTTCAGAGAAGAGACGTTTACCGAGAAGTTACGGTCTTTCATCAACACATTTAACCGGCTATGACGAATATCTATATCTATTTCAAACGGCATAAATTCATCATACTCAAGACGTATATCCCCGAAATTGCATTTCGCAACAATTTCATCGGTAGAGTACGAAACTGTCAGTTCGGTTATACTCAAAACGAAATCAATGTGTTGTTGCGTTTCGCCCTCCCCTGATATAATCCTGAAAACATATCCGAAATCCCGTTGGTATCCGGATTGAAAACATACGTCAAACGACAGGGTAAAGCCATCCGGCAGAGATAACGCCTTGTCGGGGGTAAGATTCAACCCAGTCCGTTTTTCCTGTATTACTTCAAAAGAGTGAAATGCCAGACCATATCTTACTTCTTGTGCGGATAATGCGGATAGCGCGGAGACTATACAGAGACTGAATACGAGCGCCGGAATGATTTTTTTAGGGGGGGGGGGGGGGGGGGGGGTAAAACACTGCTAATCAGCATGTTTAGCGCATGCATCCGATAATAATTCACAACCATTTTTAATATTCCCATATTGTCAGGTATTCAAATTAAAGTCAATCATATTTTTTAATACGTTGCAAATTTACAAAAAAAAATTACTATTAAAAACGGCTACAACTAAAATATGGGTCTGCACATTTTATCTGGATATTTTTTCCATTCGTTGTATTTTCGCTCTCTTATAAATCAGATGCCCCTGGTCGGAAACGCCTTCTATAACTACCGAATAAGTTGTTTCCGCGTCTGCGGAATAAAAGTCTAAAGAGACTTCGCCTGTTTCAGTTACCCTTACATTTGGATTCCAATAGATTGTGGAGCGTAAATCGGAAGTCGTATATCTCCGGTTTACGTCATATTTGGGAGAATAAAATTCTGTCGGTTCCTGAAAACCTAAAAACTCAATAAAATCACTGATGTTATGACTTTTAGTACGTCTCTGGACAAATCCCTGTTTAGTGGATATAACCAGAGCGCCATTTAAAGCTTTCGGGCCGAACATTGCGCCGGCAGAGGCATCTTTAATTAAGAAAATATCGGAGATATCCGATACTACCATCGACATAATATCAAAACTTTCATCGGGAACATCATCTATCACGACTAGTGGAGCGCCTCCGCCCCTGACGGAGACGGCATCACCGGTTATCATGATACCCGGTATTTGCAACAGCAATATTTTCATATTTGTATAATGCGATTTTTCAATATCGGCTGCCGTAATAACCTGGCTTGACGTTACGGCTGAATAATAAGCGGATTGGGTCGGCGTTTTTCTTTTGGCCGTTATTTCCACCTCTGCCAGGTTCACTATTCTCATCCCGTTTTCGGACAGATATTTTTCGTCTGCTTTCGCAATATAACTTCCCGGTAAATTTTCAGGGAACAGTTCCCTTGAGGATATAACGCCTTTCGCTTCCGGGAATGGCTGTTGTTTATCGATTTCAAGGAAGACCCGCTTCCCTCCTTTTTTTGTCATCGCCTGTATGATAAAGCGCGTACTGTCGGGATAATCTATATCTTTCAATTCAAAACGTCCCTTCTGGTCAGTTTGTATGATATGTGTATTTACCGCCGATCCTTTCATTGCCAAAATAGAGATATAGCCATCTTTAATTGAAGTAAACGTGCCATCCGCTTTTCCGGTTATTACCTGACTTTCTTCAACGGGAATTTTCGGCAGAGACAGCTCGCCCCGGACAATTTCCGGCACGGCATAACGCCGCCAGCCTTGTGTCATCATTAATACTTCCAATGCATCAGCCGCTTCCATGCTACCCTGTTTCAGATAATGAGACGGATTCTCTATATAACCTTTCAACTCGGACGTTAATAAAAATGCAGATATAATATTGTTACAACTGTCGGGCATTATATCTTTATCATCCGTAACTGACACCGAAAAATTCCCGGAAAGAGGCGCATCGTTAACATCAGTAATTTTCACCGTTGAAACAATATGTTGCTTTGCGGCGTAATTCTCCCTGTCCGTTAAAAAGTCCAGCCGAGCTAATTCGGTATCGGAATAATTAAAGACCAGCCGTTCGCTGACTACTTGCCTGTCCGCATTGTAAAGAACAAATTGACTAACTCCGGAGGGGAAAAACGAATCTTCAAAAATAAGATATTCTTTCTCCGGATTCCATTTCTCATTATACAGTACGCCGCCTCGAATATGAACCAGCAAGTATAATTCGGATGGGGACTTGTAGTCGCTTGCCTGATTCACAGCTACATAAGCCCTATTCCGAATTCGTTTTACTTTCAGCCCGCAATGATTGGTCACGGCAGAAGGCAGCTCAAAACGTTTGGTAATGTTTTTATTGTTGGTACATTCTGCAATATATATTTTCCCCAGTTCAGGAAACAAAGCAAAAGCGCCCATACCTAAATGAAGCGATTTAACTTTTATGACGATATTCCCTTCATTGTCCATGATCGTACAATCGATATCTTCCGATAATCCATTGGATTTAACGGATTTAAAGGCAAGCACATTGTTTGTTCCGACTAATAAATGCCCCCCTTCCGGCATAAACGACACATCAAAATCATCCTCCGGAGACGGCATCCGTATATATTTGGTATATTTTTTTTCCTCATACAGAAGATTCAATGTCATAACTCCGGATTTTTCTTTTTTCAAGATCCTGAACGTAACGGATGCGATTGTATCGTCGTCGCAAGTCAGTTTTTTTTCCGTATGACGGTTCTGCCGAACCGTAAGGTTCTCCGGTTCAAAGCTATGTCCGGATTGCTTATCGACAAAGCGGAAAGAAACCTTGATGTTTTCGTCGTCAAATGAAAACGAGGTATGCGTATCGAAGCGTAGCGACAAAGGATCGAAAACAGGAATAGTTTTCCTGAAAAAATAATCTTCCCCCTGATTTTCCATATATCTGGTATAAGCGATAAGGGTGTAATTTCCTTCCGGCAGTCCTTCGTCCAACGGCATATAGCCATGAAAAGAAGCAAGACTGTCGGGATGGATCTTAACGCGACACACAACCGAATCAAGCGGGTCAATCAATTCCGCATATACATATCGTCCGGTATTTGTACAACTGTGCATCAAAGCATCTACTTTATGCGCCCTAAACCAAATTTTTTCCCCCGAAATATAATGAGGTTTATCCGTCTGAAGGTAAAGTTTTTCCTGGGGATACCGACTGAGCTGCTCTACAAAATAACCGGTAACCGTATCGGTCAACAAAAGGTCGTCCGGGTCTTGTGCATTCAAACCGAAAACACAAAGTAAAAGCACAAAAAGAGGGTATGTGTTTTTCATTTTTCTGTTATTTATTTCTGTTGTATTTCAGCTAATTGTTTTCTCAATTCTTCAAGCGCTTTGTCTTTCTCTTCAAGCGATTTCTTTTGCTCTTCAAGCGATTTCTTTTGCTCTTCAAGGGCTTTATCTTTTTCCTTTAAGGCTTTTTTCTGTTCCTTATTAATTTTTTTTTCCTCCTCCAGTTCTTTTTCTTTTTGCGCAATGATCCGCTCCTTATCCTGAAGCTCTTGCAGGAAATCGTCTTCCATCTCCATTTCTATCTGTATGTCTTCGCTCTCGGCGGCCATGCGTAGCCGACGGATAATGGGACGATATATATCAGGTAAATCCTCTTCGTTCACATTCAGAAAATAATGGCTTTTCGTTCGGTTGGTCTGGTCAAAGATACTAAGCAGTTTTTCCAGATCGTTGCGACGGCGCCGCTTCAACTGGTTTATCTGCACGATCCACGAACGGTGATGAAGGCTTTCTATAAAATCGTTAGACACACTCACGTTTTCGTTCGTCACGACATCTTGTGTTTGTGCATCTACCCGGATAACGGGACATTCGGGAATCCCAATGTCGTAACCTAACAGGAAGATGCAATATATCTGACACGCTTTCCGGTGATTCGCATCGCCATATGCATTGTCCGCATTTTGGTAATGCAGCCCCAGATAGCGACGGAAACGCATAATATCCGAGGCGAGCTTTGCCTTTTGCAATTCGATCATGATAGTCTTGAATCTGCCGCCCGGAAGCGCTATGCGGGCGGTAAAATCAAAACGACATACGGTGTATTGCGTCGTTTCCGTCTCCACTTTCGTTTTCGTTTTTTTCGGTTCGTCCTTAATGCGGGCAGTACGTTCCTGTGAAGTGAAATCCAGTTCCACAACCTCTTCCTGAATGATGGCCGAGAGAAATGCTTTTGCCACCTTGTTATCTTCCATCATGAATTTGAAGACAACATCGTATATGGGATTTGCAATATGCATAGCTGTTTCATTTTATTCAGTTACTGATGACAAAAGTACATGAAATTTTCGACATTCCACATAGACCGATAAAAAATTCCTGACTGTCTTCTATAAATTTTATCCAATATTTTTATTTGTTTGTGTGTGATTGAAAAATTTCATGTACATTTGCTTTTAAAAAAAGATATGAACAGACGTCGTTTTTTTAACACCACGGGGCCATGTAATCCGGAATATCATTACATGCTACCTCCCAAAGACCGTTTAGTTGGGTCTCAGCTACACCGATATATAAAAGATATGCTGTACTGGGTACTTCATGCACCGAGGCAAACGGGGAAAACTACTTTCCTGCAAAGTTGGGCGCGCGAAATCAACGCCGGCGGAGATGCCGTCGCCTGTTATGTGAGCGTCGAAGACTGTCAGTGCATCACAGACCGCGATAAAGCGATGCTTACCATTTATCGCGACATTTGTGACTTTGCCGGATTTTCGAATTTGCATATTCCGTCCATTACCGAAAAAAAACCCGAAGGACTTTTGCGCTCCACTTTGGCGAAATGGTCGGAAATTGTCGCACCCAAACCGTTGATCGTTTTATTCGATGAAGTAGACGTACTTGTTGACGAAGCGATGGTCGCTTTTTTACGGCAGTTGAGGGGAGGATTTGCCGGTCGAGGGATTGGAATGTTTCCGGTATCCATTGCGCTGGTCGGTATGCGCGACTTAAAGGACTACATCATCAGAGCCAAAGACAGACAACCGGTCAATCCGGGATCGCCCTTCAATATCAAGGAAGATTCGGCCATGTTGTCGAATTTTACGAAAGATGACGCAGTCAAACTGTTTGCACAGCGAACGGAAGAAACAGGACAGCAAATAACGCAGGATGCGCTGGATTACGTCTATGAACAGTCCAAAGGGCAGCCATGGATTGTCAATTCGCTGTTTAAACGCGCGACACTTCGCATCCTGGACGATGAAAGCACGGAGACCGTCACGCGGGAACATGTCCGGCAAGCGCGGGAACAGATGATCGAAGCACGGGAGACACATCTGGATTCGCTGGGAGCGCGTCTTTGCGACCCAAGAGTGAAATCCGTGATACAAACGATTATTACCGGCAGCAGCAATCCGTTGGGACGGACAGACCCAGAAGTGGAGCTAACCACGGATCTGGGACTGGTAAACTGGAGCGCCGGCATAGGATTCACGATTGCCAATCCAGTATACGAGGAGATCCTTACACGTTATATCAGTTCGAAATACCATGATTCCGTCCCTCCTCCTTCGTCGTGGCAATGGCAAAAACCCGACGGCGAGCTGGATATGGACCTGTTACTTCAGGGATTTCAGAAGTTCTGGCGGCGTCATTCGGAAATATGGGAAGAAAAAGCCGATTATACCGAAGCCTTTCCTCACCTCCTGCTGATGGCGTTCCTGCAGCGTGTTACCAACGGCGGCGGACATATCGACCGGGAATATGCCGCCGGTCGCGGACGGATGGATATGGCGGTGGAATATGCCGGTAAATGCTATATCATTGAGGTGAAAATCATTTACAGTTACGATACTCCCGCCGCTGTTCGTGAAGAAGGTCTGGAGCAGATTCGGCAGTACCGCGACCGGATAGACGCTTCGGCTCCGACATATTTGGTGATATTCGACCGTCGTCCTAAGGCAAAAAAACTCTCATGGGACGAAAAGATTTCGTGGACAGTCGATGAAACCGACAATGTCACCGTATTGGGATGCTGAAAAGAAAAAGATACGAAACAATCCGGCGCACGTACCGGATTGCTTCGTCGTTGTGCTCGTTGCCGATGACGACTTTATTTTTCGTCTTTTCTCTTTTTTCCGTTTTACGGAAACATATCCCGTCATTTTTTCGAAGTAATCTTTTCGAAATGAAGATGCGTTTGCCGAGTTCTTGATGTTATGATATTTTTATGTATTTTTGTCCGTGATTTTTTAATGAATACGATTATCAGAGTCTTAAAATACATAGTAGTAACGGTATCCATCTTGTTTTTTACATGTTATGCCTTGCCGGTTATTTCGTTGAATATCCCTTTTGTTCAACGAAATGTGACGAATATCGCCGAAAACGAACTGTCAAAACTATTCGGCGCTTCCGTGAAGATAAGCAATGTTGACATAAACTGGCTAAACCGCATTGTATTCAGAGATGTCCGGATTGACGACCAAAAGGGAGAGACCGCCCTGAAAGCCGGCAACATCACCGCAGGATTCAAACTTTTACCGATCCTTAAAAACAAATGGGTTTTGACAACCGTACGACTGTTCGGCGTCTCCTGCCATATCAAAAAGGAAATGCCCGACAGTGAAACAAACCTGCAATTCATACTGGACGCCTTATCGAAAAGTCCGCAGGACAATAATCGTAATGTAGAATTACACGTTCATTCGATCGTTATAAGACGCAGCAGCATCACGTATGACGTGCTAAACAAGGAAAATACGAAACAAGCGTTCAATCCGAATCATATTCATATCAATAACATCAGCGGGAAACTGTCCGTTAAACATTTCAGCAACGACAGCATCCATGCACAGGTCAACAAATTAAGTTTCGATGAGATATCCGGACTGAACGTCGACAAATTATCCATGGATATTACCGGCAACAAAGATACTGCACACATAGAAAACCTTACGGTTCACCTCCCCCACTCTTTCATTTCAATACCGTCGGCAGGAATCAGCATGTCCGCCGTCGACAGTTTGCCTGAATTATTCGACAAGTCCATTTTAACAGTTCATATCGCCCCGTCCGAAATATCATTGAATGATTTTGACGCATTCTTACCGACTATGAAAGATTTTCCGGAAAACATCCGTGTTTCAGGAAATATTTCAGGAACCATAAATGATCTGTCATTAAACGAACTGGCTCTACAATACGGTACAGAATTGTCTTTCTCCGGGAATATGGAGCTGAAAGGTTTAACCGGCAAAAATGATGAATTGTATTTATTAGGAAAGGTAAAAAAACTGCATATCACGACAGAAGGAATACACAAAATAAACGACCAC
Organism: Tannerella sp.; assembly: GCA_031258835.1. Taxonomy (GTDB): domain Bacteria; phylum Bacteroidota; class Bacteroidia; order Bacteroidales; family Tannerellaceae; genus Tannerella. The sequence goes on along the minus strand of JAIRMH010000021.1, from coordinate 14,151 downwards.
CTCCGACATCCGATAGCCCTGCCCGAACCGGTAACAAAACTGAATATATTGGAATTTACCGGAGAGATTTCCGGTTTCATCAATCATCTGGTCGCATTTGGCAACCTTTCGTCGTCAATAGGTTCTGTACAGATGGACATGCTAATCGGCAACAAAAAAGATACGACGATGTATCTGAAGGGGATTATCTCATCCTCAGAATTAAGAATAAACAGCCTTTTCGAAAGCGGGAATCCATACGGTAAAGCCCGCTTTAATGCGGAAGTTGATATCGTAAAGCCGTTTCGACAAAAAATTTCAGGTTCGGTAAAAGCACAGATAAATGAATTCGAATACAACGGATATAATTATGAAAATATCTATATGTCGGGGGAATTTAATGATAACGAATATAAAGGTTTAGTTCACATAAATGACCCTAACGGTAAAATTGAACTTCAAGGGTTGTTCAGGAATGAACATGAAAAATCCGTTTTTGATTTCATGGCGAATATCCGAAATTTCCATCCCGACAAACTATATATTACCGACAAATATGAAAATCCGGATATTTCACTCGGAATCAACGTTAATTTTACGGGCAACAACCCTGACGATTTCGAAGGATATATCGAATTGGACGATTTATCTTTCAACACATCCAGAGATAGTTTTTTCTTGAACAACTTACGCATTGAAACATCGGCGGATGAACGTCCCTACCGAAAGATGAGTATATCATCAGATATAATAAACGGAGAGATAACAGGCATCTATTCTTTCTCATCGCTTACCCGCGATTTATTCGATATATGCGATAACTATCTCCCTTCATTGATGAAAATCATTAAAAATAAAAAGATCGCCAACAAGGGTGAAAACAAGTTTGACTTTCTTCTTACGATAGAAAACACAGAAAGCATTTCCAATATGTTGAAGTTACCGGCGGCCATCCTCCGGAAATCTACTATCCGCGGACATTACAACAATATCACGAACTCTCTGCTTACAGATATTGATATTCCTCTTTTCTGCATTGGCAAGACAACGCTTGAGAATGGAAATATACATCTCGACAATGAAGGCGAATCGCTGAATGTAGAATTAACCGCATCGCAAAATTATAAAAAAAATACGTACAATCATATCAAACTAAAATCTTATGCAAAAGAAGACCGCATAAACACAACGTTCTATTGGACGAATGATAAAGAAAACAGGTTCGAGGCCGAGATAACGGCATCGGCACTATTTATCAAAGAAAACGACGATCAGAAAATACGCGCCGAAATAACGATCCCACCGGCACAAATCATACTCAAAGATTCCCTTTGGAATATCGAACCGGCTTCCGCAACTATAACCGGAGGCAATATCTATATCGACAACTTTTACATTACGAAAGCAGACCAATACCTGCATATTGACGGCGTTATCTCGGACAATCCCAAGGAACGGCTGCTTGTCGACTTGAAAGATATCGAAATAAGCCACATATTCGATGTATTGAATATCCCGACGCTCCAATTCGGTGGAAGTGCAACAGGTACGGTTAATGCTCACGATCTCTGGGGAAGCATGATGATTGAAGGACGCCTCGAAATTCAGGACTTTTCATTCAACCAGGCCGTACAGGGCAAATTAAGCATATCAAGCGAATGGGATAACGATCGGCAAGGTATTCTATTATTAGGTTCGATATACCGCAACGATTCTATTTGGACGGATGTGAACGGATATATATTCCCGATAGGAGAAAACCGGGGGTTGTCCCTTTTTTTCGATGCTAACGAAATAAATATCGCTTTTGCACAAAAATATATGAAAACTTTCGCCGGCAATATCAACGGACTGGCCTCCGGGAAGATTCATCTCTACGGCTCTTTCTCCGACATATTTATAGAAGGTTCTCCATATATTAAGAACGGGAACATAAAAATCAACCTGCTGAATACGGAATATTCGTTTTCCGATACTTTTTTCTTTGACAAATCGGCTATCCGAACGAAAAATATGGTCTTATCAGATAAGGATGGAAATACCGGATTATTAGACCTTAACTTCACCCACGAAAATTTCAAAAATATGAAATATGATCTGGACCTGAAAGTTAATAACATGTTGGTATATGATATTACCGAATATGATAATCCGGAAATTTACGGACAGATATACGCCAGCGGGACAGCAAATATAAACGGTACGGAAGATCATGTCTATGTCAGAGGAAACGTACGCAGTAGCACAGGCACCTCCATGGGATTCAATTTCACAGAAAATTCGACGGTCGAGAATTATGATTTTATCTCTTTTATTAAAAAACAGGGCGATAAAAATCTCCTGTCGAACAACGAAAACGACAAAGAAAACAGTACGAACAACGACGAGTACCCATCAATGGATTATCAACTTAATTTTCTCGTGAATGTCACGCCCGATGCCAAATTAGAACTCGTGATGGATCCTGCCTCCGGCGATAAAATACGCGGAAGCGGAAGCGGGGATATCCAAATTACGTATGGGAGCCGGAATAACGCGCAAATATTCGGGAACTACCTTATATCAGAGGGTATATATAACTTCAGCCTGCAACAAGTTATACGCAAACGTTTTAACATACGCGACGGCAGTATCATCACATTTCAGGGAAACCCCATGGCTGCCCATCTTGATATTAATGCCTTATATAACCTGACGGCCAACATACAGGACCTCGACGAGACACTTCTCATGGAAACAGCAAATCCAAGCATACCTGTCAATTGTATCCTTAAATTGGAAGGACGACTGCAAAACCCGGCCATCATGTTCGACATTGAATTGCCTAATTCAAACAGCGAATTGGAACGTCAGGTAAAATCGTTTATCGACACGCAAGATATGATGACGCGGCAAATCATCTACCTGTTGGTTCTTAACAAATTCTATACTCCGGACTATTCGCGGAATGATTACCGTTCAAACGAATTCAGCGTCATGGCATCATCGGCTCTCTCCGCCCAATTGTCGAATATTCTCAGCAGCCTGACGGACAAAGTGCAGATAGGCACAAATATTCGTTCCCGACAGGATGGGGTGAAAGACACGGAAGTTGAAATGTTGCTGTCAAGCCAACTATTGAACAACCGGCTGTTATTCAACGGGAATTTCGGATATAAAGACAACAGCATCATGACAAACGCGTTTGTCGGAGAATTCGATTTGGAATACAAACTCACACGAAGTGGGGAAATAAGCCTTAAAGCATATAATCATGCGAATGACTTATATCGCTATAACACCAAATCGCTTACCCGCCAAGGGGTTGGAATCATGTTCCGCAAAGATTTTTCTACATTGTCGGACATCCTTGTCAGACCTCTTACTAAAAAAGTTGACTAATATCTCAGGCCGGGCATCAATAATCTCAAAATAAACCCGATTATATAAGGAGTTCCTATAATTATTATCGTCGAAAAACCCACGAACTTAAGCTGTTCCGGTTCTTGTACATCCATATAGGGAATAGCCCCTTCCCAAACAATATATATTGTATATAACACCAAAAAACGGAGAAAGAAAAATACTGGTAACAAACTAAGTATTATATCAAGGGAAAACATCAAAACCGATGAATATCCTACAAAATTCTGACAAAGTTTCATGTTTTTTTCCCGTCTAAATAATGAATGCCACATTTCATTCACCAAATACGAAGCCAGAAAAAAACCTCCGAAAACGGATAATAACGAGAGGATTGCCGACTTAAGCGCTATTTGTATGTCGAACTCCTTACGCGCAAACAAAACTCCAAGAAATGCAGCAAGCGTAATCACCCCGACAAAAGGATAGACAAAGTCGGAGAGGAATTTTTCATTATTGTCAGTCCGCTTTTCACACAAATCCCGCCAGGCTTTCGAAGGGCTAAATATCAATGATATCGTTGTATAGTATAATTCTTTGAACATATTTTTTATATTTCTTAAAGTCGACAAATGTAATACAAACCGGGCGTAATACAAAATAAGATATTATTTTTGTTATCTATTCGACAGAATTTTCTTCCCTGTAAATTGCCTGACATTTTTTATTTGTCTGTGTGTGATTGAAAAATTTCATGTACATTTGCAGCGACAGAACTAAATTAATGAAAAGAGATGATGAAAAAACAATTTATTTTGTTAGCAGCCATATTAAATTTTTGCTGCTATTCGTGTAAAAATGAGAAACTTGCCATTGCCGGTAATGGTTGGTCTGAAATAGCTATTATCGACAAAACATCCGGTCTTATAGAATGGAGACACCGGCTCGAAGAAGGAGACGAATGTAACGATATTGAAATAACTCCCGACGGTAACGTTTTATTTGCCTATTCGAAAGGAGCAAAACTGATAAACCGCAATCATGAAATCATATGGGATTATAAAGCAAAAGAAAACGAAGAAATACATACGGCCACACGCCTCAACGATGGTAACTTTATGATTGCCGCCTGTGGCAATCCGGCACGCATTGTCGAACTGGACAAAAATGGCCAACAAACGAAAGATATATCATTTCAAACGGCAACACCCGATATAAGTCGCCAGTTCCGTCAGATAGCAAAAAATGACACTGGGACGTACTTCGTTCCGCTTACAGCAAAACAGAAAATATTGCAGATATCGCCTGAAGGCCGCTACTTAGGAAGCCTTTACGTCGGATATGACGTCTTTTCCGTTAAAGTCCTTGACAATGACAATCTTCTTGTTTCATGCGGCAACGACCGCTTATTTGCTGAAGTAAACCCCGCTAAACAACATATGAACAATATGATCGTCACGAACAATGTACGGGGCGCTTCCATGCTTTATGTTGCGGAAATATTTTTATATAAGAACGGCAACAAACTGATTGCCAACTCAAACATGTATAGCGATGATAAATCACAGCCGTTATTAATCGAGACCGACCAAAACAACAATGTCGTATGGACACTGCCATTCAATAAAGAAATAAAAAATATTACTTCCGTATATTCATTTTACGAATAAAAAAAAACAAAGCCGTACCGGAAGAAACGATACGGCCTGTTTATGGTAATTTGCGAAAAAAATCTTATTCGACGTGGAATGCTACGCGCAACGCTTCCACTTCTTCGTCCGATATCGGCTGCAGTTTGCCGATATTCATTCCCATAATCAATGATTTGGCGCTAAATTCGGCTACTTCCAGACGATCGAACGTGTTAAGCAATCCGTCGCCAGTAACGACGATGGAATCGTTCGACAGCAATATGGCCGGATACGATTTCACTAACTCCGCAATTCGCCTATTATCTTCATACTGAACGCCAAACGGCACGCTTGGGATATCTTTAAGGAAAATCCAACTTTCGGGAATTGTACGCACATTAAACTTAACGCCGGATGTACAGAAACCCATAAGATTGGGCGGCTGCGTCAGGATGATGGAATTGATTTTAGGATTACTCTGATAGATTTCCTGATGCAACGCAACCGAACGGCTCGGTATCTTACCGGCCTCCACCTTCCCGTCTTTCACTTGAACGATATTCTCATGTTCCATATCCCAACGCGGTATTCCCGGAGGTGTGATAAGAAAATCATTCCCTCTCCAACGTACGGACACTGTTCCATAAGAACTGATCATCAATCCCTGATCGCATGCACGGTGAATAATTTTTATAATAAGATCGCGTATATCGCGTTCGTCAGACGGATACGTCACATTCATAAAATAAGGGAAATTAGTGGGTAACGCTTTGTCATGTTGCTCAATCTGTTCGTCCGTAAGATAATTCGGCTTACCCAATATCCGGGCATTAATCACCGTCCGTGCGCAAAATTCGAGCGTCTCAAATCGCTGATAAGCATCTTTTATATCCTCGCCGCAAAGAACCACGCCATGATTCTCCATAATAACCGCTTTATACTCGGAATGTTTCTTAAACTCTTCCGCAATCTTTTTCCCAAGGTCTTTACTTCCGGGAACATCATACGGCGCAAAGCCGATTTTTCCGCATATACTTTTCGCCTGTGGAATGATATTCGTATTCGGTATCTGATGCGTTATACTGAACGCGACTAAAGCCGGCGGATGCGCATGAACGACAGCCGACATGTTCGGACGAATCTCATATATTGCCTTGTGAAAAGGAAATTCCGATGAAGGACGATGCTGTCCCACAACCGTTCCATCCGCTTTCACGCAAACAATATCCTTTTTCATAAGCGAGCCTTTGTCTACGCCGGCCGGTGTAATCCATATATCTCCGTTATCATCCTTAATAGAGATATTCCCTCCTGAAGTAGTCGTAAGACCACTGTTGTAAATACGGCTGATTACGACGATAATCTGATCGGCCGGATGCATTAATTTAGTGTCTAATAGTTTCATTTTTATGATTTGGAAAGATAAAACAATTACAAATTCGGATATATAAGCGAGAATATCAGAATGGCAAGACCTGTCAATAATACGTAAATCGTAATTTTGGATACGCCTTTCCACTCTTTAAGTATGATTCCCCACACATTACTGAACGTAACATTCAGCGTCATCAGGATACACCATGAGAATGCCATGATAACACTTCCCGGTTCAAAGAAACTTTTACCCATTCCTAACCCGAAAAATTGGGAATACCACAATAATCCGGCCAAAGCACAGAATAAGATATTATTTGCATATAAAGATGTTTTGCCATAATCGCCGAAAGTTTTATTTTTCGCGTTCTGAAACAGGCAGTAAGCAGCATTTGTAATAAATCCTCCGCACGTAATCATCAATGTTGCAGGCAACGTTTTAAATAACTCACTCATTCCGTTCACAACCAAAGGTTTTCCGGCCTCAAGACCCAGATTAAAACAGGCGCTCATAACACCTGCCAACACGGCAATCAACAAACCTTTTTTCAATGCGAAATCTTTTATGGCTCTCCGCTTATCCTCTTCGCTCATAGTCTGCGATTTCAATGCGCCCGCATAACCGATAACGGCAATACCGGCAATGGCTATTGCAACACCGACAATCAATACGGGAGTCATATGTTCCGCCTCCGGGAAATATTGCGGCAACATAGGAGGAATCAACGTTCCGAAAGCAGAACACGTACCCAACGCCAGCGACTGTCCGAGCGCGACCCCAAGGTAACGCATACTAAGGCCGAAAGTCAATCCTCCAACCCCCCACAATATGCCGAAAAACACAGCATTCAGCGCAGCAAAAGGGTTTACCGACAATATTTGTCCGAGGCTACTGCCTTCCGGAACTGCCAGCAAAGCGCCAAGTAACGGAAAAACAAGCCAGGCAAAGAGACCTTGCACGAGCCAAAAACTCTCCCACGACCAGTCTTTCACTTTATTGATAGGCACATACGAACTTGACTGTCCGAAACTGCCTACCGAGATTATTAACAGTCCTATTAATGTATTCATTTGATAATAAAAGTATTAAAATACAAATACGGGGAGATCCCGAATGATATCTCCCGCATTACTTGTATTGATAATTATTTTCTTTTGGACGTTACCGTTTCTTCGTATTTTTCAATTTCCGGAATATAATTATCACCGACAGGTACGTCGTTTTGCAAACAGAACATATCCCAAACGGCGCTCCATGGCATACTCTTCAATTCTTCCTGTAATGCAAGACGCTGGAACAACTGATCTTGAGTTTCGTATTGCTGCAATTTTTGTTGCGGCTCCAGAAGCGCCATCAACAAAGATTTTTGCGTAGAACGCACACCAATGACATAAGCGCCGATACGGTTTATCGTAGCATCAAAATAGTCAAGCCCGATATGTATGCGCTCCAATGCATTACAACGAACAATCTCACGAGTAAGATCAAGCAAATCATCATTCATGATCACTACATGGTCGCTATCCCAACGTATCGGGCGGCTTACGTGCAACATGATTTCAGGAGTGAACAGCAGTAATGAAGAAATCTTATCCGCCACACTTTCGGTCAGATGGAAATGTCCCGTATCAAGCGTCACGATCTTACCTTTTTTCGCACCGTATCCCAGATAGAAATCATAAGAACCGACCGTATAACTTTCAAGACCGATACCAAACAGTTTCGCTTCGATACAATCTTTCATATTCCGATATTCCGTCGCAAATATTTCGTCTAACGACTGTTCCAGTATACGACGATATTTCAGGCGATTAGCCGGTGTTTCTTTACTTCCGTCGTGAATCCACAAATTCATAATACAAGGATCGCCCTGAAATTCACCCATCGCTTCGCTTATTTTACGACAGCGTTTTGTATGCTCAATCCAGAAATCGCGTATCTCTTTGTCTGGATTTGCCAGCGTCAGATTACCACTCTTGGGATGTGAGAAAGAGGTAGAATTAAAATCCAATTTCAGTTCATTTTCTTTTGCCCATTCCATCCAGCTTTGGAAATGTTGGGGTTCAACCTGATCACGGTCAACAGCATTGCTGCCGAAATCACCGTAAATCTCGTGCAGACTCAACCGGTGAGATCCCGGAATCAAAGATTTAACCTTAACAATATCGGCGCGCAATTCATCAATATTTCGCGCTCGCCCGGGGTAATTCCCCGTCACTTGAATACCGCCGGTAAGCTCGCCACCCTGATTTTCGAAGCCGACAACATCATCCGTCTGCCAGCAATGCAGGGATAGTGATATCTTCTTGAGGATTGTCATCGCGTTTTCCGTGTCAACGCCTATCTCGGCATAACGTTCTTTCGCCGCTTCATACGCATTTTTAATTCTGTTATCTTCCATATTATTTACTATTTTAATTGATTAATATTGAGTTTCAGTATTTATTTGTTTCGGGCAGAAACGTTTTTACGGCAAACGCTTTTGCTATAATTTTCCGGATCTCCCAGCGATCTTTGACCAAGCCTGCCGCTTTCGCCTGCATCATGCAATTACCGATCGCCGTAGCTTCGGAAGGACCTGCAACAACGGGGATGCCAAGAGCGTTCGCCGTCATACGGTTAATTAAATCATTTTGTGAACCGCCGCCTATGATATGAAGTTTTTCTATTGGAAATGAGATCATTCCCGACAACATATCAATGACTTCGACATAACGGTGCACGAGGCTTTCGAAAATGCAACGTATATATTCGGCATCTGTCGCCGGCGGTGTCATACCGTTCTCCTCACATATCTGTGCTATCATCTTACTCATGCTTACAGGATTCGCCAATCGCGGATCATCCGGATTTACATACGCTTTCACTCCTTCCGCTTTTACGGCCATATCCATAATTTCGGAATACGTATATTTGCGTCCTTCCCGCTCCCACTCTTTGCGGCACTGCTCAAGAAGCCACATTCCCGTTATATTCTTTAGAAATCGCGTGGTGCCTTCTACACCGCCCTCGTTAGTAAAATTTTTCTCAAAAGATTCGGCGGTCAATATCGGCGTTTCCGTTTCAACTCCCATCAGGCTCCATGTTCCGCTACTAAGATAAGCAAAGTTCGGATTTTCGGCCGGGACGGCAAGCACCGCAGATGCCGTATCGTGTCCTGCAACCGCTACAACAGGCACTTTCCCAATGCCGGTTTCCTCCGCCAAAGCATCCGTCAACGTTCCTGTTACGGCGCCCGGATCAGTGAGCGGATGTAGCAACGAAGGCGATAACCCTATAATTTCGAGAAGCAAGGATTCAAATTGGCGCGTCGTCGGATTGAGGATCTGCGAAGTAGAGGCTTCCGTATATTCGCAGACCTGCTTTCCCGTTAACATATAAGATAGCAAATCCGGCATAAACAAGATCTTATCGGCTTGTGCCAAAGGGGAAAAATCTTCCTGTTTAGCGCGATATAACTGATACAAACTGTTGAAGTTCATAATTTGTATACCGGTAAGTCCGTAAACTTTATCACGCGACATAAGTTTAAAGTAATCTTCAGGCCCCCCATTCGTATAAGGATCGCGATAAGCGCGGGGTAACCCCAATATGGCGCCGTCTTTTCCTATATATCCGAAATCTACGCCCCACGTATCTATACCGATAGAGGTCGGTTTTATTCCTTGTCCGGCACATTCGGACAATCCTTCCTTCAATGATTTGTAAAGTCCGAACACATCCCAGTAATATTTTCCGTGAAGTTCCATAATCGTATTGGAAAAACGGGTCAGTTCTTTCATTTCAAAATTGACGCCATCAAAAATCCCGAGTATTGAACGTCCGCTGGTTGCTCCCAAATCAAAAGCTAAAAAATAATGTCTATCCATGGTTGTTATATTTTTCTATTGTTTTTTTCGTGGGGCAAAATTATTCTATTGAAATGCATTACCACTTATTTTTTTGATTTTTATTGTTTCATTTTTGACAGTAATCGTTTTTTGCATATATTTGCGTCGTATTATTAACAAAAAGGACAAAAAATTGACATATCAATCATGCACGAAAACAAACTATTTTACCTGTCGACAGGAAGTTATGACGAAGATTGGGGTATCGTTGTAACAACAGTAGGAAGCCAGTCGATACCTCCATGTACGAATTACCCTCCCGCACAACATCCGGATTCACATCGTTTTACGCCGGAGAAAGGACGCATATTCAATGAATATCAATTAATTTATATAACAAAAGGGCGAGGTTGGTTTTCCTCGCAATCCGTAAAAAAGAAACAAAAAGTAACAGCCGGCACAATGATTCTACTCTTTCCGGGCGAATGGCATAGCTATGAACCGGACACGTCGACGGGGTGGAACGAATACTGGGTCGGATTCCGGGGGATGCATATCGACAATCGGGTGAAAAACGGTTTCTTCTCAAAAGAAGAACCTCTTTACTATATTGGCGTAAGCAGTTCTGTCGTTGGTTTATACGAAGATATCATCAGGATAGCACGGAAAGAGAAAACCGGTTATCAACAAATGATATCCAGCATTGTCCTGTCTATCCTGGGTACTGTTTATTATAAAAACAAAAACAGACAATATACCGATACTTATATCGTTGATAAGATAAACGAAGCGCGCAACATTATAAAAAATAATATTGAAGGCACGCTTTCGCAAGAAGATATTGCGAAAAAAATAGGTTTGGGATATTCCTGGTACAGGCGTATGTTCAAAGAATATACCGGAGTCTCGCCGGCTCAATACCAACTACAGCAAAAACTGATGAAGGTGAAAGAGTTGCTGACCACTACCAACAAGAACATTTCCGAAATCGCTTATTCGTTGCATTTTGAAAATGTATGTCAGTTCTCGACATTCTTCAAAAAAAAAGAAGGCATTACGCCGTCGGAATTTAGAAAACGAGCGCATTAGCGTTAATATAAATATATATGAAATCGAAAAAAATTATTTTCTTAGTCCCATTGTTGCTTTCGGGCATATTCATGACAAGCTGTAAACAGAGTACGGCAAACATAAGTTGTGACAATGATATTCAGTTCGACACAATCACGATAAACGAACAATATCATCTGTTTGGCGATTCCACGAATCCGTCCTGCACACTCGAATCTACCTTTATATACCCGTCTGATTACAAAGACAAAGAGATACTCCGGAAAATAAACCGTCATTTCTTAATCTCATTTTTCGGCGAAGACAATGTTTCCGTATCACCGGAAAAAGCAATGGAAAGCTATGCCGGCAAATATATTTCCGAATACAGAGAAATTGAAAAAGACTTCCTTGATGCGATAAAGAATACGGACGAAAAACCGATTATCGAAGCATCGTATACTTACCATGAAATGTCGTCAAACGAAATTTTATATAATAAGTCCAATTTAATATGTTATGCCGTTTCCGTCGAATATTTCACCGGAGGCGCACACGGAGAACACGGATATAACAATTATGTCATTTATCTCCAAACCGGAGACATCATGGAAGAAATGGATATATTCGTCGATAATTATCAGGACGACCTCGCTCGGATCATCGTAAACGCCATTGCGTCGGCTCATCATGTCACCGATCCCGTCGAACTGGAAAATATGGGATTTTTTAATATCAAAGAGATTTATCCCAACAACAACTTTTATGTTGACGAGAACGGAATAACCTATACATTCAACCATTATGAAATAGCGGCTCACTCCGTCGGAAAAATCGACGTCGTACTTCCTTATGACAAGATTCGTCATCTGATACGTGAAAATTCCCCGGTCGCACCACTCGCCTTTGCTGAAAAATGAACGCTATTATCAAGAAATATTTCCCCGGATTATCTGCACATCAAACGGAACAATTTGATGCGTTAGGCGAATTATATGCTAATTGGAACGCAAAGATTAATATCATCTCCCGTAAGGATATCGATAATCTCTACGAACGCCACATCCTTCATTCGCTGGGAATCGCCAGATTTTTACATTTTTCGGAAGGTACAAATATATTAGACGCCGGAACCGGAGGAGGATTCCCCGGCATCCCGTTAGCCATCATGTTCCCTGACGTCCGGTTTCACCTTATCGACAGTATCGGAAAGAAGATAAAAGTAACCCGGACTGTTGCCGGAAGCATAGGGCTTACAAATGTAACGACAAGACATTGCCGTATTGAAGAAGAGAAATCCACCTTCGATTTTGTCGTAAGCCGGGCAGTAATGACATTGCCGGAATTAGTAAAATGCGTAAGGAAAAATATAGATAAAAAACAACGAAACGCACTGCCCAACGGGGTGATTTGCCTCAAAGGAGGCGACTTGAAGAAAGAAATCGCTCCGTTTGGCAAAAATATTATATCTATAGCGTTAAACGACTATTTCAGAGAAGATTTTTTCGAGACAAAAAAAGTGATATATATACCGTTATGATAACTATAAAAAAATTTGTTTTCAATTTCTTCGGAGAAAACACATACCTCCTGTACGACGAAACAAAAGAAGCTGTATTGATAGACTGCGGATGCGCAACTCCCGATGAGGAAAAGACTTTGTCGGATTATCTATACGAAAATAAACTGACGTTGAAAAGACTGCTGAGTACTCATTATCATTTAGACCATGTTATTGGTAATCCATATATCTTCCGCAAATACGCTATACGACCGGAAATGCATAAGGATGAAAAAAACAAAAACGCTCCAACCCTCGACATGCAAGCTTCAATATTTGGTATTCCTATACATTTTGAAGAGATTGAACCCTTACACAATATAGAAGACAACGAAGAAATACATTTCGGCAATTCGGTTCTCAAAGCCATCCTTGCTCCCGGACATTCGCCAGCCAGCCTCGTATTTTACGGTGAAGCCGACAAATTTATTATTGCCGGCGACGTGATTTTCCGTCACAGCATCGGACGTACCGATCTGTGGGGCGGCAATTACAATACGCTTATTTCAAGTATCAGAAACCGAATCTTAACCTTACCCGGCGATACGGTGATCTACCCTGGTCACGGCCCTGCGACAACCATCGACTACGAAAAAGCAAACAATCCGTATCTTTAACGAAAATACAATCAATGTTCAAAATGTGACCGTTCTGTCTTCTCCCGCAAAGGACGAAAATGTAGCTCTCACATTTTTAAGATACAGCACATGCGTATTATCGTCGTCGGCCGAATACATCGACTTTAACTCAGGATATTGATCGAGCACATACTGCTTAGCTTCACGCCTTTCGTCTTCCACGACAGTCGCTTCAATACGAAGCCATTTGCCTGCCGCTAAATCCAATGCGCAAATTTCAATTTTAGGGTTAGCCTTCATTTGCCCGGATACCCTTTTTTTCTTTCCTGTTTGGATGTAAATCCTGTTTTCAAAAATAACCGCCGTGCCGAAAGGACGAACTCTCGGCTGATTGCCGTCTGCCGTAGCAAGGAAATAAGTCCCGCACCGTTTTAAAAAATCATATACTTCCTGCATCTCTTTCACGGGCTGTTCCGATTCATTACTTACATTCAACCTGTCGGTAATATTTGACGCCGATGCCGTCGCCGTCGTCAGGCTGAAAACAAACAAAAATACATACAATAAACCAATTAATCTCTTCATGTGTATAATCTTTAAATAAAACTTGTTATCGTTGCAAATATACATGAAATTTTTGATCTTCTACACAGACGAACAAAAAAATAGGCTCACCAGTAAAACCCTGTGTGTTAAAAAATAAATAAGTATATTTGCGGACAAAAAAAGCCATGATCGAAAAAAAGTTATTAGAATTAGTAAGGTATGTACTTCCGGAAGAAATCGTAGAGTACTTTTCATTGTT
>JAIRMH010000012.1 GCA_031258835.1 Tannerella sp. | reverse complement strand
CGCACCGGATGTAATATACCCCCCCCCCCCCCCCCCAATATTCGTCTGATAATCAGCGTTATACGGTTAAATTAATATCGGATGCCCGGATATCTGTTAAGGTATTTGGGATATTTGGGATGCGGATATTGATGCCGGAAAGTTTTTCCCGACATCAATATCTGCATTGTATATGTGTGAAAAAATTATATGAGCAGAATCTGAATGTGCTCCATGCAAATGGAGCAAATAAATTTAAGAATGTTGAACGTAAAAATTTAAGAATTATGAAGAAGATCATTTTTCGACTGGACAGTTCCTGATGAATCGCCGGAACTAATTGCCATTATACCGGTGCGGCATTGTTTTCGTGCGCCGAAACCACAGACAGGATGTACGATTAAGCGCTGCATAAAGTATGATGAAGTCCCATGCAATGGGAGTAGAGTATTTTTATTACATTTTATAAACAGTTTAAATCTATGGACATGAATCTAAAAAAAAGTAATGTAATTATCCGAATGTGTTCCATTTGGATAATGTGTTGTTTCCTGACGGTAATTCAGGGTTTTGCCCAGACAGTACCCGTGACGGGAGCGGCGACAAACAGACAGGATGATGGGAGTGTTGCCGGCATGGTTTTCGACGATACCGGAGAGCCTTTGTCGGGTGCGGTTATCCAGATTGCCGGAGATTCTAAAGGTTGGGTGACGGATGCAGAAGGAGCTTTTATATTGGGAAGTATTCCAATCGGTACGAAATTGGAAATCTCTTATATTGGAATGGAACGAAAAATTGTTGAATATAAAGGCGAACGTAATTTATCCATTGTACTTCAACCCAAAGCAAATGAGCTGGACGAAGTAACGATTGTGGCTTTCGGAAAGCAGAAGAAGGAAAGTGTGATTTCTGCCATTCAGACGGTAAACGTTAAAGAACTGCGGGTGCCGAGCAGTAACCTGACCACCTCTTTTGCAGGGCGTATAGCCGGTATGATATCCTATCAAACCAGCGGCGAGCCGGGATATGACAATGCCGACTTTTTTATCAGGGGTATTACTACTTTCGGAACAGGAAAGGTAAATCCGCTGATACTTATTGACAATGTGGAAGTCACGACCTCTGAACTGTCGCGGCTTCATCCTGACGATATTCAGAGTTTTTCAATATTGAAAGATGCAACGGCGACAGCTCTGTATGGTGCGCGTGGCGCCAATGGTGTCGTGCTTGTCACAACAAAGGAAGGTAAAGAAGGAAAAATACAAGTCTCTGTACGGGCGGAAAATTCCTTTTCGTCGCCAACAAAAACTATCGAAATGGCAGATCCGATAACTTACATGCGGTTAGCTAATGAAGCGGCCATTGCGAGAAATCCGCTTGCCGAACTGCCTTACAGTAATTCGAAAATCGAATATACCATGCGTGAAGACAGGAATCAATATGTATATCCTGCTGTGGACTGGTTGGGCATGCTTACCAAGCCGACGACTTCGAACCAGAGGGCGAACATTAATATTTCGGGAGGAGGAACGGTTGCGCGGTACTATATAGCAGGAGCTTTTTCACAGGACAATGGCGTTTTAAATGTCGACAAACGGAATAATTTTAATTCCAATGTGAATTTCAAGTCGTATAATATTCGCTCAAACATTAATATTAATCTCACAAAAACGACGGAAGCGATTGTTCGCGTGCATGGCACCTTTTCGGATTATAATGGTCCGATGACGGGAGGAAGCGATATGTATCAAAAGATACTGCAAGTTAGCCCGGTGCGTTTTCCTGCGTATTACGAACCTGATGAGACTTTTAAAAATGTAAGCCATATCCTTTTCGGTAATTACAGCGATGGCCAGTATATGAATCCTTATGCCGAGCTGGTAAGAGGCTACAAGCAGGAGAGTACCTCCAAGATGATGGCGCAGATAGAAATAAAACAGGACTTCGGAAAATGGGTGAACGGGCTTACCGGTCGACTATTAGGTAATACAACCCGCTATTCGGCCTTTGATGTGCAACGTTCATACAGTCCCTATTATTACGATGTTGATTTTTATGACCGTTTGACAGGAAAATATAATCTTCATGAAATCAATCCTACAACGGGCACGGAGTACCTTTCATACAATCCGGGAGCCAAGGAGATCAACAGCGCCTTTTATGCCGAAGCTTCGTTGGCTTATAACCGGAATTTTGCCGTCAAACATGCAGTAAGCGGTATGTTGGTCGGAACAATCCGGGAATATCTGACGGGGAATGGGGAAACATTAAGCGCCTCATTGCCGCAACGCAATTTAGGATTAGCCGGTCGTTTTACCTATTCTTATGACGACAGGTATTTTACGGAGTTTAATTTTGGTTACAACGGATCCGAAAAATTTGATAAAGGCCACCGGTGGGGATTTTTCCCATCCTATGGCATCGGATGGCTTGTTTCGAATGAGCCTTTCTGGACAGACGCACTGAAAGAAACTGTGTCTAAACTGAAAATACGCGGAACTTACGGTTTGGTTGGGAATGACGAGATAAGTAATATCCGTTTTTTTTACCTTTCGGATGTTACGGTAGGAGGTGGCGGAGAATACAGGACAGGATATGATTTTAACGGGATTGTCCGCAGTGGAGTAAGCATCAGGACTTATGCAAATTCGGATGTGGGATGGGAAATAGCCTATAAAAGCAATTTAGGCATTGAACTGGGGTTGCTTAAGGATAAAATCGAAATACAGGCGGATCTATTCCGGGAAACGCGCACCAACATCCTCCAGCCGAGAGCCGATATACCGTCAACTGTTGGTTTCTGGACGCGTCAGGATGTGAATGTCGGGGAGGCTAGCGGGAAGGGTATGGATCTTTCCGTTGATTATAATCAGTCATTGGGAAGAGATGCTTGGGTTATCGGCAGGGCTAATTTCACGTATGCGCGTTCCATTTATAAGTTTTACGAAGAATCCGATTATGCAAGTATGGGATATGAATGGCTATCGAAAAAAGGTAAAGCCGTAAAACAATCGTGGGGTTATGTGGCGGAAAGGTTGTTTATCGACCAGGAAGATATTGACAATTCACCCCGCCAGGACTTGGGGCAGTATTTGCCGGGAGACATCAAGTACAAGGATATTAATGGTGATAGAATCATCAATGAGTTAGACATGGTTGCTATCGGATACCCTACTACGCCGGAAGTGAATTATGGCTTCGGACTTTCCGGAGGCTTCAAAAGCATAGACGCCGCCGTCTTTTTCCAGGGAATCGGGCGTTATTCGTTCTGGACGGATTTCGGTGCCATGTCGCCCTTCCGATCATATACATCTGATTCCAAACTCATGGAAACCGGTTTGGCGCAATATATAGTGGATAATCATTGGTCTGAAGAATCCCAAAACCCGTTTGCCAAATGGCCGAGGTTGGCCAATACATTAATAAGTAATAACAATGTGAGAAGCACTTATTTTATGCATAATGGTTCTTTTGTCCGTCTGAAAAGTGCGGAATTAGGTTTTTCACTGTCGGATAAAGCAGCTAAAAAACTCGGACTGTCATCTTGTCGCCTGTATTTGAGCGGTACAAATCTGTTACTGTTCAGCAAATTCAAGATATGGGATGTGGAAATGGGTGGAAACGGATTGAAATACCCGTTGCAACGAGTGTTTAATATTGGAATTAATCTTTCGCTATAGAAACCGTTTAATAACTAAAAAAATAGAAATACAATGAAAAGTATAAAATACATAAATTTACTCCACAGTTTGCCGGGGCGTAATAAAATCATACGCAAATTTGTCAACTGTTTTCTGGTTTTCTTGTGGATGACAGGAGGGCTATCCTGTAATTACCTGGATGTTGTGCCGGATAATACGCCCACCATTGACCATGCCTTTAAGAATCGTTACGAAGCCCTGGGATTCCTCTACGGCTGTTACTCTTTTTTACCTGCATTTAGCTGGATTATAGATAATCCCGCCATACTGGGATGGGATGAAGCATGGTATATTGAACCTACGATAGGTCCCAATCCGAGGTTATGGCATATATCGCTTGGAGAACAGGGAACGCAACAGCCCTATGCCAACTATTGGGCAAGCCGGCAATACTCTTCCACGTACGACCTGTTGGGAGGAAAACCGTTATGGACAGCCATCCGGGACTGCAACTTATTTATAGAGAATATTGATAAACCTTTCGATTTGCCCGAAGACGAACGGATCCGGTACATAGCGGAAGCCAAATTCTTGAAAGCATACTTTCATTTCTGGCTGTTCAGAATGTATGGCCCTATCCCTGTCGTGGATGAGAACCTCCCACTTACGGCGAAAGGAAACGATGTGCAGGTATATCGCCAGCCGGTTGATGATGTAGTGGAATATATGGCGGCATTATTTGACGAAGCGGCAAAGGATTTGCCGGATGCTATCGACGATATTGCCACCGATTTGGGACGTGTTACCCGCCCCATCGCATTGGCGATGAAAGCGCAGGTATTAACGTATGCAGCCAGTCCGCTGTTTAACGGTACGGAAGAAGAAGCCCCGTCATTTTCACTGGTCGACAACCGGGGCGCCGAACTCTTTCCGCAAGCATACGATGCGAATAAATGGCAAAAAGCTGCCGCCGCACTTAAAGAGGCTATCGACGCGGCCCATGCCGGCGGACATTCCCTGTTTGATTTCAATATCGCTTATCCTGCTTATGCGAGAGCTGTAAGTTTGGAAACTATCATGGCTATGCAGGTCAGGGGCGCTGTAACGGAACGGTGGAACAGTGAAATTGTTTGGGGGAGTAGTAATCCGAATACGAACAATATACAGTATCCTAATCTGCCGCTTTTTTACGATACCTATACAGGGAACGGAAACTTCTCAAAATGTTATTCGCCACCGTTGAATATCATTGAAATGTTTTACACAAAAAATGGCGTGCCTGTTAACGAAGATGCAGAATGGCAGGGCGCCGACCTGTATGCCGTACAACAAGCGACCGATAACGACAGGGCTTATATCCAGAGCGGTTTTGAAACACTGAAATTACACTTTGACCGCGAACCTCGGTTTT
The DNA here is from genome assembly GCA_031258835.1 of Tannerella sp. Taxonomy (GTDB): domain Bacteria; phylum Bacteroidota; class Bacteroidia; order Bacteroidales; family Tannerellaceae; genus Tannerella. The sequence continues at coordinate 5,330 of JAIRMH010000012.1, read as the reverse complement.
ACGGTTCAATTACCTTTGATGGAGGCACTTTTTACGGCAACGGACGAGTTTCTTCCGATAACATGACGAACTCCAATAAAAATTATATGTGGATGATCTCCACCAAAGCCGGTCAATTTTCAGGCATGTTGACGCCGGATAGATATCCGTGCACGGGATATTTATGCAAGAAAGTGATTAATATCAACACATCCGTAACTTCATCGAGCATCGCGATCTACAACTATGCATTCCCCATTATCCGCCTGGCAGATTTGTACCTTATGTATGCCGAAGCTTTGAATGAAACACTGGGAGCGCCAAACGCCGGGGTATATGAATATATTGACCGCGTAAGGAAGCGCACGGGACTGGAAGGCGTCGTTGATAGTTGGGCGAAGTATGCGACGGACGATAAAAAGCAAAAACCTTTGTCAAAAGCAGGTATGAGGGATATTATCAGGCAGGAGCGCATGATAGAGCTTTGTTTTGAAGGCGTCCGGTATTGGGATATTCGACGCTGGAAATTGTCCGAGAAATACTGGAACACTACGATCCGGGGACTGAATGCCAGGGGGTCAAAAACAGAAGATTTCTATCAAGTCGTAGAATTGTACGAAACAAAATTCACGAAGAAAGATTATTTTTGGCCTATCAAGCAGAGCGAATTATTAAACAACAAGAATCTGGTTCAAAATCCGGGTTGGGCGAATGAAGAATAATTAAAAGAATGAATATGAAAATTTTAATGAACAGTAAATTTATGAAAAAGATTTCGATTATAATGGATTTGGCTTTATCCCTTGTCTTTCTGTGGAGTTGTGATGAAGCAAAGGATTGGAGCGATCTGAAAGACGATCAAGCTCCGGGTAAAGTAACCAATGTAAGGGTCAGGAACATCAGCGGTGGCGCATGGATTTATTACAATGTGCCTTCTGATGAAGATTTATTGGGCGTAAGGGCGCTTTTGTCGTATGAAAAACAACAGCGAGAAGTCTTTGCTTCCTGTTATAGGGATTCGCTTTTGATAGAAGGAATGCCGGATACCGACGAGTATATTATCAAACTTTATTCGGTGGATAAAAGCGGAAATGAATCCGAGCCTGAGCTTGTGCCGATAAAACCGCTGACGCCTCCCGTTGACAGGGTGCGTGAATCCCTGACGATAAACAATACGTTCGGCGGGATTTTCCTCAATTGGAATAATGAATACGCTGCGGATATAGCCATAACGGTTTATACTAAAAACGAGGAAGGCGAATGGGACTGGTATGATGCGTATCATTCCAGTGCAGTGGTCGGAAAATGCGTTTTCCGGGGTTTTTCCACGGAGGTACAGCCAATTCGGGTCGAGATAAGGGATAAATGGATGAATTATGCTCAAGCGGTGGAATCCAATATCGAACCTTTGTTTGAAGAAGAAATTATCGGGATGGATCCGGATACCAAGCAACCTGTATGGTCGTTATATGGAGTGGAAGACAGGACTTGCCTGTATCGGGGAGATAAACAAAATTTAGCGAACAATATAACCGGCGGCAATAATTTCACCAAGGTATTCGACAATATTTATACGGCCAACTGGTGGATGGGGGAAGAAACACGTCTCGAAAACTACATTGCCGGCGCAGATAACACCATGATGTATCCGTTTTATTTTATCATTGATATGGGCAGGAAAGCATCATACAGCCGTTTCAAATACTGGATCAGAGACAGGGGCCCGTTGATGTCAGCTCCGACGCCGGATGTTTTCGAACTATGGGCAAGTAATTATGTCAAGGCGCCGTCCGAAGTAGGAGATGGAAGTCTTGAAGATAATTTAAAATTCTGGACTTCATGGCCTGAAGTGGGCGGTACCGATGAATGGAAAAAAGATTGGGTGAAAATTGCGAATTGTGTGATCGTTTTTCCTTCCGGCATTTCGGCTATTGACGGTGATTATTCTGTCTTGACAGCCGAAGACCAAGCCTTCTTCCGCGCAGGATTTGACTTTGAGATAGACCCGGAATATGCTTTTCAGTCGTTCCGGTATATAAGATGGGTATCGCATAAATGTACAACAACTCAGAACATGACACAAATCGCAGAGTTGAAGTTTTTCGGCCAGTATGCCAATGAATAAGTTATTAATCCGGAGCGCTACATTCATCCTTGCGATGTTTGGCTTGTACGCTGAAACTCCTGCCGGACGTTATTTGCGTCTTCAGCGTAATTTAACGTCCGGCTGGAATACGGGGACTTACAGCGTAATGAACCACGTGTGGCTACAAGTTTTATCGCCGGGGCGCTTTGTTGGGGTATATTTCATTAATCGAAAACGGATATGTTAAATAATTGTTTACTAATAGGATAAATAAAAGATATGAAAAAGAGAATGATCATTTTTGTTTGTAGTTGCTTTTTATTTACGGCAGTGTTTCCAACCGGAAAAGTTTCTGCAAAGGCGTATTGTATTACGACGGAAAAAGGCAAAATATATTTGGAACCGTATGATATTGGGGCGATTCGCGTCCGGTTTGTCAACTCCGGCAGTTATGTCCGGTTTGCCGATAATGAAAAGCCTGTTTCGAGTTATGCCGTAACACCCGGTCTTCCGACGGCTGATTATGATATTGAGGAAACAGACAGCCGGATAGCGCTTAAGACGCATTTCTGTTCAATAACTTACGATAAAGTTGACGGGGAATTGATATTTTCGGACGCCGGACAAAGAAAACTGTTAACCGAAACAGAACGGGATATACGGCAATCTCGCTTCCGGCTTCCATCTGACGACGAGGCGCTTTACGGATTGGGACAATTCCGGGATCATCATCTCAATTTAAGAGGCAAAACGCGGGAACTCGTCCAGTTTAATACGCAAGCCGCCGTCCCTGTTATCATTTCAACCGGCGGTTGGGGTATTTTTTGGGATAATCCCTCGCGAACGGTTTACAGCGACGATGAAAACGGTATGCGTTTTATTTCCGATTATGGAGACGAAACGGATTATTACGTCTTTACAGGGAAAACTCTTGACGAAATTGTTTCCGTATACCGTCGGCTGACAGGTCGGGCGCCGATGATTCCCCTTTGGGCTTTGGGTTATCATCAAAGCAGGAATAAATATGCTACGCAAGCGGAGGTTTTAGATATTGCCAACCGCATGGTAACGGAAAAAATACCGTTCGGCTCGATTTTTATTGATTACTATTATTGGGGAAAATACGGTACCGGTTCTCACCGTTTCGACGAATCTCTGTTTCCCGACAGTAAAATGATGCTTGATTCATTGCATAACGTACATCATACTCATGCCGTCATTACCGTATGGCCGACTTTTAAGCCCGGAACGGAGCACTATCGGGAATTGCACGACCGGGGCTTTCTTATAGAAGGGGCAAAAGCCCTTGACGGGATCGTTTACGACGTTTTCAATCCGCAAGCCCGCGAACTTTATTGGAAGCAGTTGCAGCCATTGATTGAAAAGGGGTTTGACGGGTGGTTTCTCGATGGGCCGGAACCCGACCACACGCCATCGTTCCTGACTGCAACGACGTTTGCCGGGCCGGCTCCGACGGTACGTAATCTCTATCCTCTGTTACATTCGGAAAATTTTTACAGTCGCTACCGACAGTCATATCCCGGTAAACGTCCTTATCTCCTGACGCGTTGCGCATGGGCGTCCCAGCAGCGCGCAGGGACAGCCGTCTGGTCAGGGGATATCCCGACTACTTTCGATGAACTCGAAAAACAAATTACTGCCGGACTGAATTTTACAGCCACCGGCATCCCTTATTGGACAACGGACATTGGCGGTTATTCCGGAGGTGATCCTGCGGATGAATCGTATCGTGAATTATTTGCCCGCTGGTTCGAATATGGCGTTTTCTGTCCCATCTTCCGCAGTCATGGACGACGTTATCCCGGAGATACGCGCGCTCCTAATGAACTGTGGGCTTATGGAACCGAGGTGCAGGAAATTTGCACGGAATATATCCGTCTCCGTTATGCCCTGATGCCTTATATTTATTCATTGTCGGGGTTGACTACGCATTACAGTTATACTCCAATGCGCTTGCTCGCTTTTGATTTTCCGGAAGACCCTGCCGTTTTCGATTGTAAAGATGAATTTATGTATGGACCGTCCCTGCTTGTTTGTCCGGTAACAAAAGCCGGAGCAGGCAGACGGGAAGTCTATCTTCCTAAGGGCGCTTCCTGGAGGGATTTCCGGACAGGACAAGCCTATCGGGGAGGACAGACGGTTACGGTCGAAGCGCCTCTGCATATCATTCCTGTTTTTGTCAAGGCAGGCTCTATCATCCCTGTTTATCCTGAGAGTAGTCCGGATTATCAATCGGGATCTCCGGTTAAATTGTACGTATTCGCCGACGATGACGGCAGTTTTGAATGGTATGACGACGACGGCGTCAGTTTCGACTATGAGGAGGGTAATTATTCTTTTATCCCAATCTCTTATGATTGTCGGAAGAAAGAATTGGTATTTGAAGAGCAAAAAGGAACTTATGCTACCGGACAAACAAGGGAAATACAAATAGTGGTCGTTGATAAAAACTATGATAACCTGTTTGCGATTCCTGTTACTCGAAAAATATCATATAATGGAACGAAAGTGATTGTTAAAATTTAAGACGTTATGTTAAATACTCAACATGAGTGTTTATATCCTGTTCTCTTTCGGGGTGTCGGAATGTTTTCCCCTATAAATTTTGCCGGATATTTTTATCGGTCTGCGTGTAAACTCAACTAACAAATGCAACTTTAAGTAAGAAAAAAACCATCATCGTGGGCATGCACGATGATGGTTTAGGAAAAAATTTCTACTTTTACGTTGTAATATGAAAAAAGAACATTTATCCCGTGAGCAAAGGTACACAATTTCTGCGATGCGCAGGCAAGGATGTGCCCAAAAAATGATTGCAGCAGCAATCGGTAAAGACAAGTCGGTAGTATGCCGTGAGTTGAAGCGAAACGCCAACCTGAAGGGTGCGTACTCGTTTGAATACGCGCAAGACATGGCGGAACTGCGCAAAGAGCGCATGAAAAAACCCCGAAAATTTCTCCCTTCGGTCAAAAAAGAGATCGTTGCCTGCATTCAGCAGGGGTGGTCGCCACAGCAGATCGCAGGCAGGATGAAGCTAAAAGGACACCGCACCGTCAGCCATGAAACGATCTACAGGTTCATTCGGCTGGACAGGGAGCAGGGAGGTAATCTTTACACGCATACGCGGCATCAACTCAAGCGCCGCAAACGTTCGGCGGGCAGCAAAATACCCATCAAAAATCGAACTCCAATTGATCAGCGTCCGGACGTCGTGAATACGAAAGGACGCTTCGGAGACTGGGAA
>JAIRMH010000304.1 GCA_031258835.1 Tannerella sp. | reverse complement strand
GCGGGAATATCCGCCATACGCGAATTCATAATCCATTCTCCTATGCCATAATATGTTTTTCCATCCCATTTATTTGCGATATGCGAATATAACCCCCAGTGAATAAACATACAATAATTTCCATCCGCAAAATACCGTCCGCGTTTGATTTCCTGTTTAACCTCCGTACTTTTTCCCCACATTTCATTCATATCCTGCGCCTTCACAAATGCGCTTTGTCCTACGAACAGGCACATCACCAAAAATATTCCGAATACTTGTTGTTTCTTTTTCATGATCATATCATTTATAAAAATACTTCCGTTATCTCAAATTTATCCTTACCGACGAAGACAATCACAGCGGCTTTCAGGTCGGGACGGCCTTTTATCCGGTAAGCGTTGATGTATTTGTCGATTTGCTCAAACGCTTCTTTGCGTTTGACGTCGATTTCGGATTTGGTAGCCGAGACTTTGCAGTATTTCAGTTCGAGAATCCATTCGTAGCGCGCATGTGGAGATATAGGGTTACGTTGCAGGAAAATATCCGTACGTCCCGGAACAGTTTCGTATTCGCTCATCGCGATGTATGTTTTGGACATAAACAGATAAGCCAACAGCAGGATTTTGATATACTTTTCGTCAAATTGTCGGAGGTCGTGGTCGGAAAGTCTGCTGAAGGCGTTTTCGGAGATATAACTGATAAACCGTTTCAAATCGCCTTCCATAGCCATTGCGCCGATAGCGTTTTCTATCGCCGAAGTCTCAATTCTCATATTCGGAGAGGTCTCATTCATTAACCGTGCAAGATACTCCCAATACAGCGTCCTGATAGAATAGTTCGGGATACACAGGACTATTCTCCCCATTGCGTTTAGCTCCTTTATGGTAAGCAATCCCAAATAAAACAGCAGCGAAACGAAATGCCGGCTGTCATTCATCTGGTCAACGGAGAACTGTTTCAGGATTTCGGAAACGGTGACGCCGCCCCCCTCTATTATTTTGATGAGCGCTTCTCTGTTATTTTCGTTCCGGATAAGATTTCGCAAGCGACTGTAATCCATTTTTATGTTTTCGTCGATGACTTCGGTTATTTTCTTAAAATTCAGTATCTGGTCAAAAATATACAGTACCATTGTCGGATTGTACACGCGGTTTTCACCGTCGGGATTAAACCTGTAACCGTTGTAATACGCTTCCATGTCAATGTTGATAAGGTCCGGATCGACGCCCGTTTCGTTCATCAGCCATTCCGTCTCCGACTGCGTAAAACCCAGCATTTCGTTGTATTTCGGATTAAGCGTAAGATTCGAGGCTATATTGTATCCGCTGGTCATGTCGTCGAGCATCATGGGCGAGATGCCGGTGATAAATGTGCGATACACCATAGCTTTTCCCGCTGCCGTTTTAATCTGTTCATAGAAATCTCGCACAAGTCCGTTGGCTGTTACCATTATTTTGTACATGTCTTTCCCCCGGGACGTTCCTTTAGCAATCAGGTCGTTGGCAAACTGGTCGTACTCGTCGATGATTACAAAGATTCTGATCTCCCCGGTGGCGACTGCGATCATTTTCGTCAGCGCGCGGATTCCGGGTTTCTCTTCATCAATCTGACGAATATACAGGTCAGCTTCTCTAAAAACATGTCTGTACTGCTCAAGAAACATTCGAACGGTATCCTGCACCCGGTTGGAAAATGAGATGGTGAATCTTTCCTCGCTGCCGGTATCCAATCCCGAAAAATCGAAACTGATCACTGCGTATGTATTTCGTTTGGGAGTAGGATGTTTGCCGATATACAGATTGCCGAACAGACGGTCGAAATTCTCCGCCTCGTTGATGTCGTAATAGCTCATCAGGGTAGTAAGAAAAAGACTCTTCCCGAACTTGCGCGGACGGATGAACAGCTGATTCCGGTTCGCTTCGTTTTCGAGCATCTCGATATACCGCGTCTTGTCAACGTAGACATAGTTATTGAGGATAATATCCTTGAAATTGGAATTACCGTATGGCAATCTTTTCATATTCTTATTTTCATTCATAGTCATATTTTTTATTAGTTGTTAGTTGTTTTATCTACATACAGACAGTTTCTCTTGCGTAACTGCTCGAACGATTGTGTATCTATTGCTAACTGTTGCATAATATATACTTTTTAAGTTGCCCTGCATATTGTCCGACAAATATACTATTTTTTTTCGTGTTAACCAATACGTTCTTCGTTTGAAAAACACAGACGTCCGCGTCCTATGGATGCAGACGTCTGTGCTGAAAACTGCGGACGTCCGGAGCAAAAGTTGCGGACGTCTGCGACTTGTGGGTGCGGACGTCTGCGTCGAAACACGCAGACGTCTGCGGGTTATGTGCCGCTTACAATGTCTTCGGCGAAGATAAAGGAAGCATCTTTCAGCGCATCTTTCAATGCCTTGCCGGGGGTGAAACGGATATTCAGGTTTTGAATATTGGAGGCGCCGGCGCTTTCCTTCGTATCACTTCCCGTACTGTGGCACGTGAGATGGAAAGATCCCCAATCGCCCAGCTGTACACTATTACTTATCAGCAGGTTGCGGATGAGCACTTTCTCTAATTGAGTAAGCGCCATTTCGGCTTCCTTGCGGTTGAGGGTGGTCTCGTCGGAGATTTCCTTTGCCACATCCTTTTCTTTCAACTGATTGATGGTTTTCAATACAGGATACCATTTTTTCGGTACGGTCCGGTCTTGAGGATTCGCCCGTTCTACTTTGTTATATACAATTGCCATAATCTTTTATTTTTAATCGTTTAATATTCTTTTATGAGAGGTATGAAGTGGCTGGCGCCACTTCATACCTCATCCTTCTATTACGGCTGCCGCCACACGCAAACAGACCCACCTATCCAAGTCTTTATGACAGCATTCAGACCCCCATCTGGGTCGACATTTATTATTTTTGCATCATTTGTCTTACCTTCTTGACCTGAATCTGGTGTAGTATTATCGTTTGTTGTGGCTACGCCGGTGCCCAGATAATACTCCGAAGAGGAAGCA
>JAIRMH010000105.1 GCA_031258835.1 Tannerella sp. | reverse complement strand
AAAGCAAACTTCGACGATTTTAGTGACCTGAAAATAAAAGAAATACAGTATATTATCAACAACAGACCCAGAGAAAAATTACAGTTTTTTTCGCCGAAAGAAATTTTCTTCCGATATTTGCATGATTAAGTTGCATTGAGATGTTGAATCTACACGTTCGATTTATCGTCCGTAATTTTCGTTTTATAGCAAATAATTGTAATTTTGCGGCTCATTCAATTTAATAATTATAAGGAGATGTGGGTAATTTGCGCTGATTTAGAAGGGGTTTTCGTGCCTGAGATATGGGTTAACGTGGCAAAAAAGACAGGAATAGAAAAACTGAAACTTACGACACGCGATATCAAAGATTACGATGAACTGATGAAATATCGCTTGCAGGTACTGGATGATAATAACTTGAAATTAAAAGATATTCAAAATGTTATTGCTACTCTTGAACCCCTTCGAGGAGCTTTGGATTTCGTCAGGTGGCTACGTAAAATCTCACGTTTCGTCATCGTTTCGGATACCTTCATCGAATTTGCACAACCATTGATGGACCAACTTGAAAATCCTTTATTACTCTGCCATTCGCTGGAGACCGACAAATCCGGGAAAATCACAACTTACAAATTACGCCAACCCGACCCCAAACGTAAAACCGTAGAAGCATTTCAGAGTCTCCAATATAAAACGCTTGCTTTCGGAGATTCCTACAATGATATCTCAATGCTCAAATCGGCAGATGTCGGAATATTATACTGTCCGCCCGATAACGTAATTGCCGATTACCCGGAGTTTTCCGTCACAAAGAATATACCGGAACTTAAAACGCTGATACGGCAATACATATCCGGCGACTGAACATGCCTGACGACCGGATGTAAACCGACTTACCCAACTGTGAACCACGCTGACCATTGTATTGTTTTTATGTGGAAAAATCACTACATATAGTGATTGTCCATATCAGATTTTTAAAGTTACTTTGCAGGCGCAAAATGAACATGTATTATTAAGTGGCTTTATTAACTATTATATTAATGTATGAAAAAAATATTTTTATTATCTCTGTTCATTATTATTTCAATGAGCAGGAAAGTATCGGCTGAAGAAAAAAACACTCCGCAAGACACAATTAAAACATTTAATATGGACGAGGTTGTCGTCATTTCGTCATCAAAAGAGACAAATAAATTGCGTACACTGCCGGGTTCCGTCTCGGTACTGTCGCCCCAACAGATAGCAGGGAGACAGGTGATGTCAATAAAAGATATCAGTTCGTTCGTCCCTAACCTGTATATACCCGATTATGGCGCCAAACTGACCTCCGCCGTTTATATAAGAGGCGTCGGAACGCGTAGCAGCGGACAGTCCATAGGCTTATACGTAGATGAGACCCCTTATATGGATAAAAGTTCGTTCGACTTTGAACTGATGGATATTCAGCGGATTGAAGCGCTACGCGGCCCGCAAGGGACGTTATACGGGCGTAATGCAATGGGTGGGATCATCAACATATACACCCTTTCTCCCTTTGATTATCAAGGCGTCAAAGCATCCTTATCTTACGGCAACTACGGACAGACAAACGCTAAAATATCTGTTTATAATAAACCGAACGACAAACTCGGACTGTCGCTCGGCGCATATTACAACCATTGCAATGGTTTTTTTACAAATGCTTATAACGACCGGAAGGCGGATTTTGAAGATACCGCAGGAGGAAACCTGAAATTACACTGGAAGGCATCTTCCGCCCTCACCGCTTCTTATTCCGTTTCTTACGAATACACCGACCAGGGCGCATTTCCTTATGGGTTTTATCATGAGGACACAAAGACGGTTGACAAAGTGAATATCAACGACAAATCATCGTACAAACGCTCCCTGTTAAGCAATAATTTGTCTCTCAAATATCAAAATGAAAATATTTCCTTCACTTCCACCACCGGATATCAATATCTGAATGATGACATGAAAATGGACCAGGACTTTTCCGATTCTTCCCTGTTTATTTTAAATCAATTACAAAAACAACACACATTCACCGAAGAAATATCGGTGAAAAGTAAAAACGACAATAACTACCAATGGTCATTCGGCGTACACGGTTTTTATAATAAATTCCGTACCGACGGGCCGGTAGAATTTAAGGAAGATGGGATAAAAACTATTCTGCAACCCGTATTCGATAAACTGAACGACTATGGAATGCCGGGCAAACTCACCATCACCAACGAATCGTTATACATTCCCGGCGATTTCAAGACGCCTTCATTTGGTACGGCAATATATCATCAATCAACCTGCAATAACCTTTTCTACGAAGGCCTGTCCATTACGGCAGGTATCCGTCTGGACTACGAAAAACAGGAGTTAACATATCACTCCGAAGCAAAAATGAACCTCCGCATGCAAATTGCACCCGGCAGGCCACCAATAGATTTAAGTGACAGTTATCCGGCTTCGGTAATCAATGAAAAAATATCGCAGGAGTTCCGGCAGGTTTTACCGAAGATTTCGCTGAAATACGAATGTACTCCGCGTACATTCGCCTATTTATCGATAGCCAAAGGATATAAGGCCGGAGGATATAATGTGCAAATGTCTGCCGATATTATGCAGAGCCGAATGCAGTTCGACGTGATGAACTCTTTCAAACAATATATGCCTCCCACGTTTGAGATAACAGAACCGCAACCGGTAAAAGAGGTCATCTCATACAAGCCCGAAACGAGCTGGAATTATGAGACAGGTATGAAAAGCATGCTTATAAAAGACCGGTTACGTACGGAAGTTACACTCTTTTATATGGATATCAGGGATTTGCAAATCACTAAATTCGTCGAAAGCGGAAACGGACGTTACTTGAGTAATGCGGGAAAAGCGGAAAGTTATGGCGCAGAACTTTCTCTGTCCGCAAGATTATCCGACAAACTCGCCGCCGACCTTAACTATGGATATACTCATGCCACATTCCTCGATTACAACAATGCAAATGAAAATTATAAAGGAAAATACATTCCCTACACGCCACAACACACATTAAGTATCGGACTGCAATATAACAAGTCGCTCAGAAACTGCATTATCGACAGGATAATCGCATCGGCGCAATGCAACGGAACAGGAAAAATCTATTGGACGGAAAAAAACAATCTATCTCAACCGTTTTATGCGATTGTCAATGCGCAAGCCGGCGTACATAAAGGAAGAATATCGCTGTATTTATGGACGAAAAACCTTACTAATACGGATTATTCGACATTTTACTTCGAATCGCTTAATAAACCTTATATGCAAAAAGGTAAACCGCTACAATTCGGCGCCAAACTAAACATCACACTCTGAAATTTCCGGCGTCAATTAAAAGGTTAATTATTAAACGATAAAAATTTATATCATGATAGAGTTCCTTACTACACACAATCTCCTGGGGCTGACAATCGGAATTGCCACATTCTTTATCATCGGACTGTTTCATCCGGTTGTGATAAAAGCCGAATATTACTGGGGCGCAAAATGCTGGTGGTTATTCCTGATAGCCGGAATTACCTTTCTTGTTTTATCTATTCTGATAAAAGACATATTTTTATCGACCATCATGGGCGTCATTGCCTTTTCATGCTTCTGGTCTATCTTCGAACTTTTCGAACAAACCAAGCGTGTAGCAAAAGGCTGGTTTCCCACAAATCCCAAACGAGTAAAAAAGAAATCCAAAAGCATTTTTTAACTATAAGCAGTACATTCCCCCTTATAAATTTCTCCGGATATTTTTATCGATCTGTGTGTGTGACTGAAAAATTTCATGTATATTTGCAAAATGTTTTTTCACATAACGGCCTTTCATCTTATAAAATGAAAGACAAAAAAGCATCGGATCATAAATCTTTAAAATCGGAAACAGATGGAAAAAGTTATTCAAACCAATCATGCGCCTGTAGCAATCGGCCCATATAGTCAGGCTATCCGGAAAAACAATATGCTTTTTGTTTCAGGGCAATTAGGAATTGAACCTGCCACCGGAAATTTTGTAGAAGGAGGAGTAAAAGAGCAAACAAAGCAGGTTTTTAAAAACATCAGGGCCATTCTTTCAGCGGCTGGTTATGCGATGACCGACATCGTAAAAACAACCGTTTTTCTGACGGACATGACGGATTTTGCGGTCGTTAATGAAATCTATTCTTTACAATTCGAGGGCGATTTTCCGGCACGCTCGGCCGTTGCGGTCAAAACATTACCCAAGAACGGATTGGTCGAAATTGAAATAATCGCAGTCAAATGACCTTTAATAGAAATATAATTCAGATAACACACAGACGAATAAAAATGACCGGTAAAATTTACAGGAGAAATATCGTATAATGGCACACCATCATAATCACAGTCACAGTCACGGTCACGGTCACGGTCACGAACGCCTTCACGAAAACAACGCCGCAAAAAATATTTCCATAGCATTTTTCCTCAACCTGTTTTTCGTAGTTGTAGAAGTGATCGGCGGACTTTTTACGAACAGTATCGCCATTCTCTCGGACGCGCTTCACGATTTTGGCGATTGCTTATCGCTGGCCGTCGCATGGGTGCTCCAGAAAAAAGCGACACAGAAACGTGACCATAAATACACGTACGGATACAAGCGCTTTTCGCTGCTCGGCTCCATTTTTCTTTCCGGAGTTTTATTTGTAAGTTCTGTTTTTGTGCTTACCGAAGCCGGGAAACGAATCTTAAATCCCCAAGAAATAAATGCCTACGGGATGTTATGGATTGCGATTGTCGGAGTTATAATAAATGGTGCGGCAGCTCTCAGGATGAAAAAAGGCGATTCCTTGAACGAACGCGCAGTTTTTCTGCATATTATGGAAGATGTCCTTGGGTGGATTGCCGTATTAATCGCCAGCATCACGATGGTATTTGTAAATCTGCCGGTTCTCGATCCTATCCTTTCCGCCGCTATCAGCATATGGGTGCTAACAAATGTTTTCAAAAATATGCGCGATACATTCCGGATTATGTTGCAGGCGACACCCGGTGATGTCGATATTAATGATTTGGAGAAAAAATTGAATGCGGTGGAAGAAGTAGTCTCTATACATGACCTCCACTTGTGGACAATAGACGGAGAATCGCATATCATGACGCTCCATGCCGTAAGCAATACGACGAACCCCGAACGGCTAAAACGCAATCTCATCAATATTGCAAAACCGTTCCATATAGATCATGTCACGATCGAAATAGAAAAAAACGACATCGACTGTCAACATAACTGCGACTGATTTTTTTTACCGCTTCCCCTCCGCAATCTCACATAGACTGTTTGTCTTTCACCAACATAATGACCGGATTTGAATCTTCATCCAATCCTGCCGCAACGTCCTTCAGTTTGCCTTTTAGTTCCCCTTTCCTGTACGATTCAACAAGTTCGCCGGATTCAATTTTTTGCCAAAATGCGATTTCACCGTTTTTTGTTTCCGAAGTCACCATACTTACACGCTGTTTGTTGGAATAATCATCGTTGTATAAAATATATTCGTACAAGGCTTTTTTTTGCCTGTCGTATATCAAATCTGTTTTGGGAAAATTATTTTCTTTCTTCACTTTTTCCATGAAACAGTAACGGTCGGTAAGTATTTTCGGAAAAAGAAATACTTCCGGGTTCATGGATTGTACGGATGGAGTTCTTACCATAAATGGAATCATACGGTTATCCGGCGAAAAACGAAACACGGTATCGGATGAGGCTTCCGAAAGTATCCAACCGTCATGAAAAGGCAGAATCGGACAATAAGGGTACATTATAAAGAAGTTGCCGATACCATCAATGCGTGTCGATTTTTTTTGCTTATAAGGAATCTGAATCTCATTGACCATACTTCCATCCCGTTTGGATATAATAATAAACGTTGATTTATCAGGCGTTTCAGTATCAATATCAGCAACGCAAATCAGATTTTCCCCGTCAAAATTGTATATATTGTCAATTCTGATTCCTTCGTTATATCGAAAACTTCTTTTAAAATTTCCATATAAATCATACGCCGCTACTTTCCTTGCAATAACGTCGTTAACAAACAGTTCGCCGTTATCTTCATCCAGGGCAACCCCGGAAATGATGATATATTCTTCGTTTCCATTTCCACGACGGTTAATTTTTCTTAGGCCTTTGCCTTTGCCGTCAAAGACGAAAATGTTCCCATCCAGAATATCATTCCTTACCAATAGGATATCCTTGCCCATATCAAGAACACGACCCTGACATAGAAATTCGTCGGAGGTCTCCAATGCAATGTATTCCACATCCATAAAATGCTGGAGAATCAATTCTTTTTTGGGATAACTGGCCCTGACGTCAACCGTGATAAAAGCGTCGCTTTCATTATTCGATCGACTGTTTCTTCCGCATCCTGCCAT
>JAIRMH010000104.1 GCA_031258835.1 Tannerella sp. | reverse complement strand
GTTTCGTACCGGTCGCGTGTTGTTTCACGCAAGACTTCGTGAGCCAGCGCGTCTAATTTTTCCGGGCTTGTTTCCACGCGGGCGTTAATGGTTAGCTTGGCGGTGTTGCCTGTTCCGGCAGAATTACGCAAGGAGAGCGTATGCGCCTTGCCGGTCAGGTTGCCGATGATATACCGGGAATCGTTTTCCAGAATTGCCTTTACGTGGCCGACAGCGTAGCCGGCATCATCGAAACGTTGAGCCAGCCGGGTAAGGTAAGTGTGCAGGAAAGCATCCCAATCAGCTGTATTTCCTTTTAAGCGGACGGTTCCGTTCAACCAGCCGAGTACGGCTTCCCCGTGTGCATAGATGTCATAGTTCACCGTAACGATACGCCGTCCGGCATCTGTTCGTGTCAGTGCGTCTTCAAGCCATTCGTCTATTCCCTGTCCCGAAACGGCGCTTACCGGCATGACGGTCGACGAGGGAAATGTTTCCCGGATACGTTCGAGCAAAGCGGCGAGCGCATCTGCCTCCAGCGTATCCGTTTTTGTAATCAGGATGATATCGCTTTCTTCCAGTTGTTTGCGGAAGATATATGCGGCATCGACATGCAGATCGGCTGGCTTCCCGTCGAGAATGGGAATAAGTCGTTCAGGGTCTGCCAATACCGTGAGGGGGGCAACCGACAGTTGTGTTTTCCAATTTTGTTTCAGCGGTTGCATGATCGTGGCGGACAAATCGGTGCAACTGCCTACCGGTTCGGCTATAATAACATCGGCGACCGTTTCGTCGCTCACTTTATTTATCGCATCCGTCAGTCCGTTGAAATTACAGCAGAAACAACTGCCGCTTACCTCCGCAACTTTCAGTCCCTGTTGCGACAACAGGACTGTATCTACCAATTCAGGCGCCTGGTCGTTCGTAATCAAACCGACACGCAGACCTTTCTTCATCAAGCGTTGCGCCGCTTCCCATAACAAGGTGGTCTTTCCTGCTCCCAGAAATCCCCCGGCAAAAATAATTTTTGTTGTTCTCATATATATACTTATAACTTATAACTTATAACTTACGACTTACGACTTACGACTTACGACTTACGACTTACGACTTACGGGCTAATGATCGGTAATGCGTTTCATGACCGGTTCGAGCAGGGCTGCGATTGCCCCGCCGGCTACCGGTGCTAAAATATACACCCAGAAGAACCCTCCGTGCGAATCGGGAAAAGCGGCATCTCTCCATCCGGTGATCCATGCGACGACACGGGGGCCGAAGTCTCTGGCCGGATTCAATCCGGCCTGCGTCAGAGGAGCTATTAGCCAAATGATGGACGAGACTGTCAGACCTATAAATAAGGGGGTCATTGTGCTGCTTGGCCGACCGGCATTCGCATCTTCGGTCAGGCCGAAAATAGTCAATACCAACAGAAATGTCCCGAATGTTTCGGCTGCTATCGCCAATATCATCGGGACGACGGCAGTACCGCCGGGATTCGGATAAAATTCGCCGAACATCTTGGCTGTGATAATCGATTCCTCCGACCCGCGGACAATCTGGTGGGCGCTTTCATAAGCGGTAATGGAAGGAAAAAAAAGTAAAAACACACATAATCCTGCCAAAAATGCACCGGAAAACTGTGCAAGCAGATATATCGGGATTTTATCGGCTTTCATGCGTTTACTTAAGACCATTGCCAGTGTGACTGCCGGATTCAGGTGGGCGTTCGACAGATGTCGCGTTAGGTAAATGGCCAGCGTAACGCCTATTCCCCATACAAAACCAATCTGGAAAATACTGTTATATTCCCCGAACAAGACGGCAACGGCAACTGATCCGCAACCGAATAATACCAGAATAAACGTACCTAACGCTTCGCCTGTAAATTCTCTTATTTTCATGTGGATATTACGTTTATTTTTGATTCCAAAGATATGATTTGCTAAAAAGCGATTGTCTTTCCGGTGAATGATAACGAAAAAAAGGGGTATTTAAACGAATAATTTTTCCGACAGGCATGTGTAAACGGATTTACGAATGAACGCAGCAACACAAATAATTAACAATAAAGCCAGCGTAATCGCCGGTAAAGCGACACTTGCACTTATGTGAGCTACACCGACGCTTACTCCTGCCAGCGCGCCGATACTTCCGGCTCCAATAGCATACAGAGGAACCATCCGGTTTTCGGCAATAAGCAGGCTGGCGATTCGCAAGTTTGAAAATCCTAACGCACGGTAAAGTATTATCTGTTCTTTGCGTGAAGCCAGCTCCTTTCTTAACACAATGATAAAACCGGCGATACCCAGCAAAAGACCAAGACCTCCAAGCGTAAGGAAGATTGTAAGATAAGTGTCCGTCACGCTGTTAAATTCCTGTAACCGCCCGGCGGTGGTGGAAACCCTGACGCCGTATTCGTTCAGGGCTTGCTCAACCAACTTCTTGACGCCGTCGATTTCGTTCTCTCCGGTTTTGAAAAGGAGTATTTCGCTTCCGGCGGCCTCGCTCCATATTTTCGAAAAGAGCCTAATGTCCATCAATAAATGACCTTGAAAGACGGTATTGTCCAAAGTGCCTGCCAAAAGGAGGCTTATGGTACGATCGCCGGTGTCGTAATGAACCGTATCGCCCAATTTCCGCATCAGACTCCACGTGAGTACCGTTTCGTCGATCAGGACTGGGTATGCGTGGCCGGCAGTCGCCACCCGTGAGGAGGCAAACAGACCGGCGTCGGGAACTGTTTTCTGCAATGCTGCGAATGGATCGTCTTCTGCAAACCGTATGCTTTGCAGAAGACGGAATCCGCTATTTTGAATCGCCTGCATGTCGACGCCCAACACGGAAGGTTGCGATACGCGGTGGAGGTTGAGGCATCCGGCGTCGTCTGCACCGTAACGACTAAGCTGAAGTATTTCCGTCCCGGTCGGCAGTCCGCTTAAAGCCATTTTATCCCGGCCCTCCTGTGTGGAAAGATTGTAATAGATGGGAACCGTTGTTTCGCACCAAAGCGTATAACCGCCCGTAGCGGTAAATAACTGCGAACTGTTTGAAAAGCCTTTACGATTAAGCCCAACGGCAAAAACAAGAAAAACGCCGGTTGCCAGTGTAAAGAAAGACAGCCAAACCCTTTCTCTATTGGCAAGCAGACTGCTCCACACCCATTTCTTTTCACTTAAAGGCATCGACGGCGCGCCACGCGAGCAGATCAGGTAATTGCCGGCAAACGCGGCAGTGAACATCAACAGCAGACCTGTCACCATGAAAAAAGCCGTCGACCGATACCGGATACCTGCTATCAGGGCGATGAAACAAAAGAATGTGCCCAGCCACGCAAAGCGCAAGCTGTGGCGTGGCGACTTTCCCTGCTTCGTTTTCACCGCGGATCTTTTTATTATACGCCATATGTTAGGAGAAATCTTCTTTACGGCAGTTATGGAAACATTTACATTCATTTTCAATGGTCGGACGCCGAAGGGAACTTTTTCCTCATCTTTTTCGGGAGTTGGCGTATTACTCTTTAAAATGCGCCGTATGCCGAGAGGGACGACAATAAGGGAAACAACCGTCCCGGCAGCCCAGCCGGCGGCAATCGTTGCCAAACTGGGAAAAAGAATGAATCCGTCCGTATGTGTCGCACCTTTCCAAAGGCTTTCCAACAGGATAAGAATAATCCATGTGTACAGTATTCCCGCCACGACTCCGACGGTCGAAGCGCCGAGTATTACGGTCAATGATTCGGACCAAAGAAGGCCGGCGATACGTTTCCGCGTGTAACCCAGTGCAACGAGCAGGGTTATTTCGTCGCGGCGGCGACAGATCATTTCCGACAGCGGCACTAAAAGCAAAAGCAATGCCGACAGGATGATAAAAAAACCAAGCGCGAGAAAAAGCGAAGCAAAATCTACACCTTGGTGCGCCGCATCCAATCCGGCTTCGCGGGGATCAATGAGTTGCAACCCGAACATGGCTGCATCCAGCCCTTTACTGTCGGGAGGGGAGGTAAAACGCAGGGCGGTAGCGCTTCCGTAAGCGCTACTCCATTTGTTGCCGACGGCCTTATATGGCAGGATCGCTTTTGGCGTCGAACGGTAAAGCGACCAATAGTCTTCGTCTTCCGCTGTTATGAGGCTCATGTCGATGGGCAAGTCGCTATCCCATTCGGTACAACGTTCGACGCCGGACAATCCCGGGAAGTCGGCGCTCAATCCGCTGTCGGCAACCAGTTCCGATAGCGGGACAATACCTGCCACACGACCCCATAGCGTGTCGACGTGTAACGTTTTCAGATGGCCGGTCGTATAGTAATAAGTAAAACAGATCCTGTCGTTCAGTTCTGCGTTTAGCCTCCGGGCGGAATAATCCGACAGGATAATTTCGTCGACACCCAATTCCCGGCCCTTATAATTGTCCATCGCTGTTACGAAAGAATACGGGATGCAGCCGGTCGCGGAGCAGATGCTGTTCGTAAGATATGAAAAGAGACGGTTGGCGCCGGGATTGTCGCGGCATAGCGCTTGCACGGCTTCCGGCTGTATGAACACTCGGTCGGAGACGAGTTCGGTAAAATCATCCTGTTCGCGGATTTGTATTCCGGCAATATCGGGTGTCCAAACCGAGTTTAGTTCGTCGTAAGTTATTTTTTTATCCGACAAAAGGAGATTGGCTTTTCCCTCGACATCTAAAACGGACGCCAGTTCCTTACGGTTGATAAAAATGTTGTACGGGATGATTTGTTCGTTTTTCAGGTTGATATTTCCCCCGTCGTTCGCTTCGATAATACCCTTCAGCGTCAATCGGGCTTCCGTCGTATAATTACCGGTAACGAACAGTGAGCCGGATGGCGTCAATCCCGTCGCCGGAAGACGCAGGACGAGGTCTTCGCCTTCCGAAAGGGAAAGTTCCTTTTTCAATGCACGGTTGACGAATATGCCGCCCTCCGGAATCGTCTTATCGTCCATGCCCCAAACCTGTACAGGCAGAAGCCGCCCCGCATCCCGGACGAAACCGTCGCTTAACAGTACCGCCCTGGCTTTCTTTTCAAAAAGCGCCTCGTCGGCAAGTTGGCTGTGAAAGAAGGTATACCGTCCGAACAGAATACTCTCGGTGTTGCCCAAACGTTCGTGCACTCGTCGTACTAACGTAGAGCGAACGGATTCGCCGATCATCAGGCTGCCGGTGACAACCGCCACGGTAATCATGACCGCTAATGCTGTCATCCGGTAATACGGACGGTAGAAATGTCGACTTTTCCGTATGATTTGCATCCGTTTCATGTCAGTATTCCGTTTTCGAGTGTACGTATAGAATGTGCAACCGAAGCCGTTTCCGCCGAATGAGTAACCATGAGAATCGTCGTTTTCAGTTCTTCGTTGACTTGCCGCAACAGGGTGGCAATATGCTGTGCACTGAGCGTATCCAGTTGTCCGGTCGGTTCGTCGGCGAGCAGAAGAGCCGGTCTCATCACCAAAGCGCGACAGAGCGCCGTCCGTCCCGATTCACCTCCCGACAGGGTGTGTGGATATTTGGTTTCTAACGGAGCAATCCCCGTCAGTTCCATTAGACGGCGGGCATACGCTATTTGCGAGGGCTCGGCTTGTCTCTGCGTTGCCAGTACGGGAAGCAAGATGTTATCCAATGCCGTGTATTGCGGCAATAGCCTGTGTTCCTGAAAGACGAAACCGATCTTTTTGTTACGCAACGCAGCCCGCTCCGTCTCCGATGCCGGAAGCGGTTTCCCGTCCAGGATATAACTTCCGGCATCGGGCGTCATCAGCAGCCCCAAAATAGAAAGCAGGGTTGTTTTCCCCGATCCGGAAGCGCCCGTGACAGCCACAAAGTCGCCGGCTTCCACGTTCAGGTTCACTCCCCTAAGCGTTTCATTTCGCCTGTTCTCCCCGTCGGGATAGCCTTTTACGATGTTCAACAATTGTATGTATGCCATTATCTTGCCGGTGTTTTATTTTTTAATCGTTCTTCCCGATTTGGGAAGTTTGCAATCCTGGCATACGCCGATCTTCTTTGGGCATACGCCGATCTTCTCCGGAAAGATCGCCATAACGTGCGGAACGGAATTTCACATCGCCGCCGGCGCGGGGCAGTCGACAGGATCAGACAGAGTAAAGCGCGGAAGTGGGACATAATTCTGTGAGTTGTTCGTTTATGTTATTTTCGTTTCCTTCGGGGAGGATGACTTGCATTGCGAAGCCACGATCTTTGAATGTGAAACCATTGTCGCTGTTGTA
>JAIRMH010000060.1 GCA_031258835.1 Tannerella sp. | reverse complement strand
CCAACCGGTCACTTTTGCCGTATTTTGAATGAATAAACCTGTTGTTATCTGATCGTAGTTCCGTAAGGGAAAATCGGTTAATTTCTTTTCGGAAAAATTGTCCGTCCACAGATTAGCGCCTGTTACCCATTCCATGTGTTCGCCTGAATATACATAGTTGATTTCCGAAAAAGTACCGTCTTGTCGTCCGTCGAATGTATAACCCGGAATTGAAATAATCCTGTGGAAGTAGTTATAGTTGTTGCGGAGATTCAATTTTGCTTTTTCGTTAAACTTATGTTCAAGGGAAAATTGCGTACTCACCCGTTGGGATTCATTATCCTCATAATAGCTGTGCTGTTCGTTTCCTTCGCCCTTGATATAATACATGTCGCCACCCAGGCGATTTTCAAAGGATGTATTTACGGCAACATCCAGCTTCGTTTTATCATTGAAATAAACAAACAAATGAGGATTTACTGTATAACGTTCAAATTTGGGAGTTGCAGAAAGGTCAATATCCGCAGGGTCATAAGACGCATTACTGTTTCGTGAAGCAAACAAAGTTAATCCTGTCTTTTTAAATCGCTGGGAATAAAATCCATTGACGTCAAGCCCCAAAGCTGATGTTCCGTTGATATGAAAGTTCAGTTCCCGTTCGTCGGTTGGCGTTTTTGAAATCAGGTTAACCAGCCCTGCAATAGCGCCGCCACCATACAAAGTAGATGACGAACCTTTGATGATTTCCACTTGTTTGAGGTCGAGCGGCGGAATCTGCAACAAGCCTAACCCGCTTGCTGCGCCCGAATACAACGGAAAGCCGTCTTTGAGGATTTGTGTATATCTGCCGTCCAAACCCTGTATACGTATGGAAGAGTTAGCAGATGTGGCAGAGGTCTGTTGCGTTTGAATCCCTGTGCTTTCATTCAGTAACATGCGAATGTCGCCGGGCTTCATATTCCCTTTTTCTTCCAGCTCCTCGCCGCCTATAAATTCGATCCGTGTCGGAATATTTTGAATCGTCCGGGTTCCCCGCGTTGAAGAAATCACGACTTCCGTTAGTTCAGCCGCTTCGCTTTCAAGCAGTATTTCAACAAGGAGGTCTGCTTCCTGGGGGAAAGTAAACTCCTGTTCAGATTTACCGTAACCGGTGTAAGAAAATTCAACTTTGTATTTTCCGTCGGGAATGTTTTTCAGCGTAACAACGCCGCCCGTATCGGTTGTTGCACCGTTTTGATTTGTTTTGATGATTGCCGATGCGCCGATAAGCGTTTCTTTGGTATCGGCATCTTTGATTATCGCCCTGAATGTATTTTGGGCGTGAGCTATGTTGCATGAAACGATTGCAACAAGTATAAAAATATATTTCTTCATTTTATTGTTTACCTGATGTTATTGATATAATAAATAGAAAAACTGCCGGCATTAAAATTTATATCCGGCGTTTCAACTCAACGTGTGATAATCAAGCAAACTCAGGTGGCTGCCAATAACTTCATCCCACAAAGATACGATTTTCAATTTTATCCCAAAATATCCATTCATAATTCCTCATATAGAAAAACATGTTCGTAATATGATTGAAGGGTGTACTACGAAAATCCCCCTGCTTATAAATTGCTTGTCTGCCAAAACATTGTATAGAAGATTACCTTTTCCTCATCCCAGGGCTTGGGCGCATCCCATAGCCGTGTTGTAGTTGGGAGTGTTTGTTGTCTGCACTGTTCATCATGAACGTTTAAAAAGTGCAGAGGTAAGGCGGGAGCCGCAGGGCTTGGTTTTCCCTGCGGCTCAAAGATGCTTTATTGAAAAGTACAGTGTTGTTTTTTTGAAGAAATAACCGGATTATTGGCGGTTGTGCAGGTGACTTGGATTTACCGGATTGGTGCGTCAAAATACATATTCACAATAAAGCTGTCGAGCCAGCATGACGAATGCCGACGATTTTAGTTGCGAGTCCGGTAATCATGAATGCGGTTGCGGCTCCCACGCTCATCCCGCTATCCATCCAGGCCATAAGCCGCCCACTGGGGTCAGTGGGCGATATGTTCCTGCTTCCGTCATTGTTTCAACACCTTCAAAAGGTCGGGCAGCAGCGACGAAATCGAATTTTCGGTTTGAGCAGTGTAAATATTACCTTCAACAACCGACTGTTCGTCTGTCCCGATGCAGCCTTTTACAACCGGTTTGATAAACGGATGTAAAGCAACTTTTTTCCCTTTCCCGATTCCGAGATTGTCGTACAATAATGCTGCGGCGCAATGACCAACCAGTATTTTGCCTTTGTCATCGAAAGTTTTGATGACTGCCAGCATGTCCTGATTGAATGTTTTTCCTGCATTTTCCCCGAATTTGGGCATTGCATCTCCGCAAGCGAAAACAAGAACGTCGTATTCGTCTTCGTTGCCTTTCAGGTTTGCAACCACATCATCGGTCTGCAAGATGACGCCCGAATTTGTTTTTATTTGCGCAGTTTCGGCTACCGCAAATGTTTTGTACGGAATACCATTTTCAAAAAATGCTTCCAAATACTGAAATAAGCCTGCCCCGTTTACAGGGTTTACGGCTAATACTGCAACTTTCTTTGCCATAATTTTTCTTTTATATGTTGATATTATTTTATTCTGATTGTTTTTCTAAAAATGGGACAATACTCGCCCACACTGCCGGAAAATTCACCATAAATACCGGATGGGGTGCATTAGGTATGATGCTTAGTTGGCTATTAGGTATCATGTTATAGGTCGAGATAACCGTTGGCAAAAGCGCATTGAGATCATGTTCACCCGACATTACTAAAACCGGACATTTTATACTATTAAACAGCGCCTTGTCTGCTTTCATTGTGTTATAAAAATGTTCCATTCTTTTAAAGTTAATTTCAACTTTGTCAGGTTCCGCTGCCGAGGCCAACCGCCTTCTCCAACCTTCAGGATTTTCCGTTTTCATTTTATCCGTATCAACAACCACTTTACGTAGCGAAGGATATTGTTCACCGGCGCCAATGGCGATCAGTTTTTTGACCGTTGCAGGATACATACTGGCCAATTTATAGCCGGTATAAGCGCCATCGCTAAAGCCGAGAACAATAACACTGTCTTTAGTAACCGCCTGTATCACCGAGTAGGCATCATTCACTCGCTGTTCGTAAGTGACAGGTTCGGTTCCGACTTCCGATTTACCATGTCCACGTGTAGCAACAGCA
>JAIRMH010000023.1 GCA_031258835.1 Tannerella sp. | reverse complement strand
CTCGGACAGAGTTTTCACGAATACGACCGAAAAACGGAACATGCCCGCTTTCTGCAATGGCTTGGGAAAACGGTCAGGGAACTGGAAGTCGATATTTTGTTAATGGCGGGAGATATTTTCGATAACCCAAATCCCTCCGCCGAATCGCAAAAAATATATTTTTCTTTCCTCCGCAAAATAACGCATGAAAACCCGGAGCTTCAAATTATTATTACGGCAGGGAATCATGATTCGGCGGCAAGGATGGAAGCGCCGAATCCACTGCTCGAAGAAATGAACATAACAGTAAGAGGCGTCATTAGACGTAATCCGAACGGTGATATCGATTATGAACGCTTAGTCATTCCGCTGAACAAAGGCGGATATTGCTTAGCCGCACCTTATATGAGGCAAGGCGATTATCCCAATGCGGAAAATTATTCCAAAAGCGTGAAAGCCATGTATGACAAACTGTATGAGATCGCACTGGCGAAAATAGAAAACAACAAGGAATTTGCCCCTGTCATTGCAATGGGACACCTGCAGGCCGCCGGATCGGAAATTTCGGAAAACGACCGCTCGGAACGCACAATTATAGGAGGACTTGAATGTGTGTCTCCCGATGCTTTCCCGAAGGGTATCGCTTATACCGCTTTAGGCCATTTGCATCGCGGACAACGGGTATCCGGTCGCAACAATGTCAGATATTCGGGAGCGCCCATCCCCATGTCTTTTGCCGAAAAAAATAATCAACAGGGCGTTTTATTTGTACGGATCAACGAAGCTATTCAACAAACAGTTACAACGGACAATATCTTCAGCACGATTACGGGAATTACGGGAAACGGATATAACATCGACATACAACACATTGCGTATGAAGACACCGTAAAACTTATAAGCATACCTCAAAACGCCTTGCCGTTAAGCGATGTACTTGACGAAATAAAAAAATTGCCGGAAGGAAAGATAACAGACTGTTCTCCTTTCCTTGAGATAAAAGTTCTGGTGACAGAACCGGAACCTTCCATGCGCTATCAGATAGAAAAGATGTTAAGCGGGAAATCCGTCCGATTAGCCCGTATTTCCGCAGTAACGCAGAAATATGAATCGAACGAACAGCCTGTCTCTTTCGAGAAATTAGAAACCATAAACCCTTTGGATATGGCTTTGAAAATATACGAACATCAATACGGTGAAAAGATGCCGGAAACGATGTTGAATTTACTGCATAAAACAATAAGGGAAATTGAAAAATGAAAATCTTGGCAATCAGAGGCGAGAATCTGGCCTCACTTGAAAAAGAATTTGAAATAAACTTCACAGTAGAACCACTGAAATCGGCAGGGATATTTGCGATTACGGGTAATACCGGATCCGGCAAATCAACCTTACTGGATGCTTTATGCCTGGCGCTTTTCGATGCATCGCCGCGGACAAGCCGGGTTAGTGAAAATATAGCAGTACGGGATGTCGGCGACAGAACGATCAACCAGCGCGATAGCCGTAATATTTTGCGACGCGGCGCAGGTGAAGGATTCGCAGAAGTTGACTTCGTTTCCCTCGGTGGAGAAACGTTTCGTGCAAGATGGTGCGTCAGACGCGCGCGTAACAAAGCCGACGGATCTATGCAAAACAGCGAAATACGGCTATATAACTTGTCCGAAGGAAAAGAAGAACAGGGATATAAGACGGAGATTCTCGCACGTATAACAGAATTGATTGGCCTTACTTTCGACCAGTTCACCCGCTCGGTTCTATTGGCGCAGGGCGATTTCGCCACCTTCCTCAAAGCGCGACAAGCAGAAAAAGCCGAACTGCTCGAAAAACTGACCGGTACGGATATCTATTCACGAATATCCATCGCGATCTTCGAAAAAACGAAAAACGCCGAAACAGAATGGAGGGTAATAAACGAACGTATGAAAGGGATAGCGACGCTCCCTGATGAACAAATCAGATCATTAGAAACAGAAAATCTCACAATTAAACAGGAACTGACAACGCTGAAAAAAAACAGCGAACGAATGGTCGCCCAACTGAGGTGGATAGATGATAATGAACGCATTGAAGATGAAATAAAAGTTGCAGAGAGAAAACTGGCAGATGCGCACCGGGCAATAGAAGACGCAACAAAACGATTTGACTATATTGCACAAATAGATGCCGTTCAAGATATACGCGATACCTTCGGACGAATGAAAGACGTGGAGAAACAGCTGACAGTATATCGGAAAAACCTGCAGATATCAGCGAAACAGTTGGAAGAAAACGCCAAATTGCTGGATGAAGCCGGAAAAATTCTTGTGGATTGTGAAAAAGAACATGAGGAATTATTGGGAAAACAAAAGGAAATAGCGCCTCAGATTATAAAAGCGCGCGAATTAGACATACGGATAAAAACGGCTAAAGCGAATGGCGAAGAGGCACAGAAAGAATTTAATGACGTAAAAAGCGCTTTTGACAAAACGGAGAAAATCATACGAAATGCAGAACTTGCCGTATCGCAGACGTATCAACAGATAGCTTCGCTAAACGAATGGTTTGCAGCAAATAAAAGTTACGAACAGATTGCACCACGTACGGAATTGTTGTTAAATCTTGCATCGGATGCACAAATGGCCGCAAAACAGGCGGAACAGGGCAAAAAGACATTAGCAGCAAATAAAACGTTGCTCGATGAGAAGTTGAAACAATCGGAACAACTGAAACTGGAGGCTGAAAGGTTAAATAGACTGTTACCTGCCGAAATTGCAACGTTGAGAGCCGGATTAACCGACGGACAACCCTGTCCCGTATGCGGAAGTACGCATCATCCCGCAGTAAAGCCCGAAAATATGCAACATATGAAAGAACAGGAACTGAACAAAGCAAAAGAAAAAAATGCAAAACAGACGGAATGTCTGATGAACGAAATGGAAAAATTGAGAAACGAAAACACCCGGCTTTTTACTTTAATAGAAAACTATACCATACAATACGACAAAGCGTACGGCAATCTAACGGAACTCTTGTCGTCTTTACCCGAATGGGATAAACTTTTCGGCAATGCGAAATTAAAAGATTACTTGATCACGAAAACGAATCTATGGAACGACAATACCGATAAGTTGACAAAAACGAGGGAAGACGCAAACCGGCTGCAATTGAATCTTGAAAATGAAAAAAGTAAACAAAAAGAGAATACCATAAATCTGAACCTTAAAAAAGAGAAACTTTCCAACCTCATGACAATAACCGAACAGTTATTATCGGAAAGAGCGAACGTCATACATGGGAAACCGGCCGATGCCGTCGAACAATGTTTCGTCGACCGGCAAAAAGCACTGTCGGAAAAATTAAAAACAGCGACGGACAACAAGAATAAATTCATTGCAAAACAGGAAAGCCTGAACGGTGCCATTCATCAAATCAACACGAATATAACACAATCCGACGAACGGCAAGCAACGTTGCAACGTGAAATCGACGACTGGATAAAAAAAGCAGGCAACATCACATACGAACAATTGACAAAATTGTTAGAAAAAGAAAATGCTTGGATACAACGGGAAAAACAATCCTTGGCAATGCTTGTGGAAATAGAAACGGCAGCAAAAGCAACTCTTACGGAACGCCTGAAAAATAGAGAACAACAACATGGCTCCGAATCAAAACCTGAAAATGAAAGCGTAACAAAAGATTTCTTGCAAAAGTCTCTTACCGAAAAAAATACGTCTATCGAAAATTATAATAAGCGTTTAACCGAGATTGGCGTCACATTATCGACCGACGCCAAAGCAAAAGAACATATAAAAAATCTGTCCGAAGAACTGAAGGAAAAAAGCAGGATTTCGGAGATCTGGAAAAAACTGAATATGTTGTTCGGCTCGGCAAGCGGGAATAAATTCAAAGAAATAGTGCAGGGATACACGCTGGAGACGTTACTCACGTATGCAAATAAACATCTGCAGGAATTTTCACCGAGATACCGATTGCAACGCATCCCCGATACGCTTGCGCTGCAGGTCGTCGACACTGATATGCTGAACGAAGTACGCACGGTTCACTCCCTGTCGGGTGGCGAATCATTCCTGATTTCTCTGGCGCTCGCACTGGGATTATCGTCCCTTTCATCAAACCGGATGAGAGTGGAATCCCTGTTTATCGACGAAGGATTCGGCTCACTCGACAGCGAGACGCTACGCATAGCGATGGATGCACTTGGACTTCTGCATACACAGGGACGAAAGATCGGGGTTATTTCCCACGTCGCCGAAATGACCGAACGAATCAGCACACAAATCAACGTCATCCGGACATCGAACGGCAAAAGTATCGTCAAAATAACGGGATAAAAGGCGGCCAACTGATAACGTCCGATATACACGCAATCAGTTATACTCTCTCCCGCCGGTTTTCCCCAGTCCGTAAAACAGTGCATTGGTCAAAATTCGGCCCGGAGCCAGCCAGTATCCACGGAAAGTCGGAGATTCGCCGAACAGCACAACCGCCCCCTGTCCGCGAGCGGTGGCGACTATGACGGGAAGATCTTTCAATTTGGGCGCTACCTTTTCGGGGACATAACCATGTACGATTTCGGCGGTTCCGGTTGATAGTACGATATTTTTCGGATTTGTCGGGCGCAATACTCCTTCAGAGTTTGTTTTCAACACAAAAAAATCTTTGGCAACAATGCCGTAAGCCAATGGGTTTGACAAATTGAGTTCTCCCTTGAGAATCGCTCCGCTTCGGAAAGCCTCATCGTCGGCGACATTGCGGTTAGCGCTGTTTCTTTCCGGAACGTTAGTTGTCCGACGAGTGGTGTCGGCTATCAAACCTGTGGCTATACCCGACGAGACTGCCCACTGTGTGGCTGTCCCCGTCGCAATCAACGTCCCGCCGCGTTCTATCCAGTCGGAGAGCCGGGAAATGAAAGCAGAAGTAAACGGTACGGCGCCGGAAAGCACGATCGCTGTGTAACGACTCAAATCTGTGCGCTCAAAAGTTTGATAATCAATTTTACTCAATGGAATATTGTACGTATTGTCCAACAATGACCATAGTTCGCCGACACTTGTCCAGTTCACTCCTCCATATCCGCTGCCACCGGTTACGGCGGCTATCACCGGTTTTTTAATCGTGCGGATGTTGTTGCTTCCGATGTCAATGCCTGCTATGCTGAGTCCGTTGTCGATAGCGCTGATGTCAATGTTCGCCAATGTCGCGGCTTCAGTCAGAAACCGGTAAAGATCATCGGGCGAGACGTTCTGGTAATGGACGGGGATGACCAGCGTGCCGGGAGCAAAACTTTTCTCGCCGACCTTCGTTTTTGTGGTAAACCCTTTCTGCGCTACACGAACTTTTACATTGCGGCTATGCAGATAATATACCGCTTTTGGGGTAAGATAGTCATACGGTTCAAAAACATAAGCATAATCCGAGCGACCTTCCACCGAGCCTTTCACGTCGGGCGACTCCGTTACTCTCGCCCCTTTGTCGACAGCCCCTTTTACTTTCACAAACGGTATGCCTAAACCATGAACGATACTTGGCGCGGAAATATCCATAAACGCAGAAGTAGCATACGTCACAGTTTCTTCGAAAATAGAATTGAGTATCCTGAAATGCGGTTGATGATAAGCTATGACATATGCGTTGCCGGGTTCAAACTTTTTTCCGTCCTGAGAAAAAGATGACTTTAATTCATGCACTTCGATCCTGTGGGTCAGCAGATAATTAACGAACAGGCTGTTCAGGCTTTTATCTTTCCCGTTTCCGAAAACTATATATTTTTCCGTTTGTTTATCGGCCTGCGTCAGTGCGCTTTTGAAAAAGTTCTTCTGGTGATTCAGAAATACTGCCTTTTCGTCGGCAGCGGCACGGACGGCGGCAATGCTGATTTCGAAATTATCCCTGATATTTCCGGAAAACGTCCGTATTCCATGTTCCGTTTCAATTTCTATGCCTGATGTGCTTCCTACTTCCAACGTCGTCCCTACACCTCCCTCAAAATCGGGATAAGTGGAGCCATAGATGGGAGAATAGTTGGTAAAATCTTCCTTCGTATAATACAGCGAACCTATATGGTTGAGCGCCTGGGAAAAATAACGGGCGAGAATATTGTTCAAAACTTCGTAAGTCTCCTGTGGGATGGTAGGGCTCCACGTCGGTTTAGGAGAGGGTTCGAAATAATAGCTACTCGAACTTCCCATTTCATGAAAATCCAGATAAACATTAGGATACCACTTGTGATAAAAATGAACTCTGTTACGGCTTTCCGGCTGTGAAAGAGGCAGCCAGTCGCGATTCAGGTCGCAGAAAAAATGATTGCCCCGATGGGGAACAAAACCTCCGCTGTGCACTCTATCGACGGGATCGGCAACCGGCACTGTCGAACCGAAACCGTTAATGAATGTAGCTGCACGGTCGCGTCCGTCCGGATTGAGCGAAGGCTCGACAAGGACAACCGTTTCTTTCAGGCGATTTACAATATCTTCGTCTTCCGATGCCACCAGATAATAAGCCGCCACTACCGACGCATCCATGCCGGCGATTTCTCCTCCATGTACGTTATAGCCGAGATGCACAATCGCTTTTTGGCTGTTTATCTCGACGGAAGCCGAAGGGTCAACCAGTTTCAAATGTTCCGTCCGGATGTTTTCCAGATTCCGCTGATTTTCCGGAGAGGTAATGATGAGCGCCACCTGTTCGCGACCCTCATACGACCGTCCGAACACTTCGATGGAAGTGCGATCGGACTTGTCGGCCAGCAGTTTGAAATATTCTACAACCTTATCGTATCTGACAAGTGAATGGCCGATGCGGAATCCGAAAAAGGTTTCGGGGGTCGGAATTGCTGAATTCAACTTTTTACCGTCGAAATAATACTCGTCCTGTGCGCGAAGGAAAACGGCGACCGACAGGAATAATGCCAATGTAAAAAAAAGTCTTTTCATTTTGAATTTATTTTTATATATTAATATCCGGGATTATTTTCACCGCCTAAATCGGGGTCTGCAAAGACGTCGGCTTCGGGCAGAGGGAAGAGCCAGTATTGACGTTCGGCGCCCAACACTTCTCCGGCACGTCCGGTACGCACCAGATCATACCAGCGATGTGGCTCGAAGGCAAATTCGATACGGCGTTCGTCTTCAATCGCCTGTAGCAGGTCGTCAACAGTGGAGGCACCGGTGTAATCGGTTACATCGGCACGGTGCCGGACAACGTTAAGGTCGGCCACGGCGCCCGGCAGGTCGGGTACAGCTTTGCGGACACGTGCTTCGGCACGAATAAGGTACAATTCGGCAATCCGGATCAGGTACAGCGGATCCAAGCCGCCGGCGCTGAACTGTGCATTGTAGATTTCGCCGTTGGCGGCAGTGGCAATGAGCGAACTGCGTGCGCCGGCCTTCTGCGGGTCGAGTAGCAAAGCGATGATTTCGGCAGTTGGCTGATATTCGTAGGTGCCTCTCGGATGGCAATACCATCCTGACCACGAGTTGTTCTGGTCGCTTGCCGAGTATGACAGTTCGAGCACCGACTCCCTGCTCAAAAAAGGCGGTGTAAAGTAGGCGTTAAACGGCGTCACCGGATCAAACTTGCTATCAAGGACAATGACGTCCGAAGCGGCGGTTTCGGCCTGCTCCCACTCGCCGGCATAAAGATACACCCGCGCAAGAAGGGCGCGTGCCGCCGCTTTTTGTGCACGGTTACGGGTTGTAGCATTGTCTTCGGGCAATAGCGTTTCGGCTTGCCGGAGGTCGCTCACCGCCTGGGCGTAGGTTTCGGCCAGAGAACTGCGTGTGATGCCTGTGATAGCGTTCAAGTCGGTAGTGGGCGCAAGCTGAATTTGCATGCCTCCCCATCCGCGGGCAAGATCAAAATATCCGTATGCCCGCAGAAAATACGCTTCGCCAAGCAATTGCTTCTTCTCAACTTCCTGCAAAGCCGGATCGTTCACTTTGCCGATGTCGGCAATCACCCAGTTGGCACGATTTATCAGGGAGTATAACCCGCGATAGGCGCTCAGCGACACCGAATTGTTGGTGGAGTATGCATTTCCGTCCAACTGTGTATATTGCGTGAGCGACGCGCCGAACAAAACATTATCAGCCGGCATGGTTCCCAGTATATTGATACTGCTCTGATACACCGAGCGTAACTGGGAATATCCGCCAATGACAGCGGCTCGCGCGGTCTTGGCATCGGAGATGGCGTTGTCGGCAACGATTGAGCCGGTGGGTTTGAGGTCTAAAAACTCTTCGCAGGAGCTCAGTGACAACACCGTCGCCAGTCCTAATACCAAACGGATATTTCGCAAATAAATCCTGTTCGAGATCTTTTTTATTATCAAATTTTCCATAGTGACGTTTTTTTTAGCTTATAAAATTAGAATACAACATTTAAAATGACTTGAAAAGTCCGCGGCTGCGGCACCGTAGCCCAGTCGTAGCCTCCCGTGTTCTGATTGGCGCTCTCTGCGCTCACTTCGGGATCAAGACCGCTGTACGGCGTCACCGTTAAGAGATTACTTGCCGAGAGCGTCGCCTTTGCGCTTTGCAAATGCAGCCACGCCGACAGTTTTCGGGGCAGAGTGTAGGAAAACGACACATCTTTTAAACGCAGATACGATGCGTCTTCCAGATAACGGGTACTGCGATCGTTCACGATGCCGCGATAATTGTTGGCCGAACTGTTGTTTTTGTTCGGTTCGCCGTTATAGACGGTCATACGTGGGATGTCGGTAATGTCGCCCGGTTTTTGCCAGCGCTCCAACTGACGCGGTATAAAACCTATGCTTGATATTGAACCGCCATGAACCAAAAAATAATCTTTCATATTCAAAATTTTATTCCCTACGGAAAAATAAAAAAAGAAACTGAAGTCAAAATTACCGTAACTGAAACGGTTGGTCAGTCCTCCTGTGTAGTCGGGCAAGGCGCTGCCCACCACCTGACGGTCATCGTCGGTTAAACCGTCGATACCGTCAACATCTTCGTATACGGCATTCCCAGTTTGCGGATCAACGTACAATTGCTTGAACAGATAGAAAGAATTTACCGCATAGCCTTGTTTCAAGATAGAAGTGTTTCGACCGGAATTGCCCAACGTGATCTCCTGCGGTATGCGCTCACTTACGTTTTTGTTGAAGGAAATATTCAAATCGCTGGTCCAGCGAAACTTTTTCATGTCTATATTCACCGATTGCAGCGAAATTTCCACGCCTTTGTTGCTCATTTCCCCGAAATTTTGCGTATATGAACTGAATCCGGAACGCGACGGTACCGGCACATCCAACAACATGTCGTATGTATATTTATTATACACGTCGAAATTAAGATTCAGCCTGTTACGAAAAATGGACAATTCCACGCCAAAATCCGTTTGGCGGGTTGTTTCCCATGTAAGGTTGGGATTGGCGAGCCTTGCGGGATATGTCCCCGGCATGTCGAGGTAAGTAGCATTGGCGTTCCACACACCGAGGGCATCATAATTTCCTATTCCGTTCTGATTACCCGAATAACCGAAACTCCCGCGAAACTTCAGGGCGTCAAACCATCGCAGTTCTTTGATGAATGATTCTTCGCCCGCGTTCCACGTCACACCGCCGGCAGGAAAGTAACCCCAGCGATTACTTTTCCCGAATCGCGAAGAACCGTCGGCGCGAAAACTGCCTTCCAGCGTATATTTACCCAGAAAGGTATAACCCGCTTTTGTAAAAAACGACACCAGACGGCTTTCCTCATTATTGCTGCTGCCGCTTGTGACGGCTGCTGCCGTCACTTCGGGCACTACGTCGGTAGCGTAAGTACGTCCCGTCGAGCCGACGCGGTGTGTCTGTTGCGCCTTCACCGTATTGCCGACCAGCACATTCACCGAATGGAACTTGTTAAAAGTTTTCACGTAAGTGAGCAGTTGCTCGGCGGTGTAAATTACCGTGTTTGAGTTGCTCATTGTCGATGACCCATTGGCAGCGCTACCCATTCCGATAAGGCTATTGACGTAATTGCGCAGGTCATT
Source organism: Tannerella sp. (assembly GCA_031258835.1). Taxonomy (GTDB): domain Bacteria; phylum Bacteroidota; class Bacteroidia; order Bacteroidales; family Tannerellaceae; genus Tannerella. Next base: position 2,222 of record JAIRMH010000023.1, on the reverse strand, counting down.
GTTGCTGAAGTCGAGGCTCCAGGTACTACGGAATTTCAATTCGGGCGTGAATGTATACTCGCCGAAAAGACTTCCTATCGTACGCCATGTCACCGCATTGTTGTCGAGATGCTCTATCAGGGCTTTGTGGTTGTTGAAGGCGCCCCAGCGTGCATAAGTGCCGTCGTCATTGTAAATTGGCAGGTAAGAACGCGGGAATATCGCCGAAGTAATGACGCCCATACTCGGATTATTGTCGCTGGCGCTAAGGTTGCGATAGGTGCGCGCCAAATTGAGATTAACGCCAGTTTTAAGACGGCTGGTAATATTGAGATCATAATTGACGCGTCCCGAAAAGCGGGTAAAGTACGAAGGGCGCACTATTGCCTGCTGATTGGTGTAGCCAAAACCGATGTAATGTGTAGCCGCAGCATTTCCGCCCTGCACGGACACTTGATAGTCCGACGAATGAGCTACACGAAAAAGATCGCTGATGCGGTCGTAGGTAGGTAACGATTCGGGATTCGGAATCAGCGACAGCCCAGCGGCGACGGCAGCTCCCGGAGCATCCTGTTCGGTATTGGCATAAGCCTCGTTGAAAAGCATGGCTGTTTCGGGACCGGAGGCGTAATCGAAGCGTTTAGGCGAGTCTGACCAACCTTGCGAAACGGTAAAGTTAACACGCGAAGGCGCGTTCAGTCGCCCGCGCTTAGTGGTAATAACCACTACTCCATTGGCGCCTTGAGAACCGTAAATGGCCGTGGCATTGGCATCCTTGAGGATGGAGATGTTCTCAATGTCGGCAGGATTGAGATCTGCCAGAGCGCTTGACAACAGGTTATTTCCGCCACCACTGGAGAAAGGTACTGCGCTATTGATAAACACTCCGTCAATCACGTAAAGCGGCTCTACACTTCCGTTGATAGAGTTACTGCCGCGCACCAGGAAGCGGACGCCTCCTCCGGGCTGGCCGCTGGTGGAAAACACCTGAACACCCGCGGCTTTACCTTGAAGGAGTCTCGACAGGTCGGGATCAGGCAGATGCGCCATATCTTCGTCGAAATTGACGGTGGTAATGGCGCCGGTGATAGCCTTGCGTCGCTGGGAGGTATAGCCGGTAACGACCACTTCATCAAGCAAATTCTGATTTTCGCTCAACTTGATAAGCAACTGTTCAGAAGCGTCGTAAACATCAATCTCCTGCCGGCGATAACCTATATAATTGATGAATATGGTAACCGGAAGCGACTTAACGCTGAAGGAGAAGTATCCATCAATGTCGGAGACTGCGCCCACATCTTTTGAGCCGACAAGTGAAATACCTGCCCCAATAATCGGTTCCTGTGTTATCTCATCAAGAACCCGCCCGTTTATCTTCACATCGTTTTCCTGTGCAAAAACAGAAAACGGAAAGAAAATAAATGCCACTAACAAAAAACGCTCTACTTTTGTCATAATTTTACCTGTTAAAATTAAGCATCCTCTTATTCAATTTGTATAATACGTAATACATTATTATATATATGCATATATAACTTATACAAATTTATTTTTTTGCAAAGATACGGTGGCTTGGAAATCAATGCAATACCATATTTATGGTATATTTCGTAAACCTTATCCGCCGGATATTGAGTCGTCCTCATATACATGAACAGGCGGTACTGCCGGGGGGTTGTCAAAGAAACTCCAAATTAAGTCCGTCTGTGTTTTTTGAACTGTTGTTTTATTGCGTCTCCCTGTCGGAAAACAGTAGCCTGTCCATTCTACTTGCCAGTAGAAGTTTTGCGCTTGCAAGCGGAAGTTTTGTCTGGATGGACGGGCGATGGGGGTAGATTGATTTGTGGGCGGCGGATGTAGACGGAAAGATAGCGTTGTCAGGGAAGGGCGTAAGGATATTTGGGGCATCTTCCATTTATTTGGTCATTAAATTCCGTTACCGAATCGGGGATTATTTCCTGATTGATGACGGTCTTGGTATTCTTACGGATTTTAATTCCAAACGGATACATAACTGTAATAACCTGAGTTCGGGATAAGAATCAATGAATTAATTCTCCGGCCCTTTTAATTATCCGTAGGACATTCACAGTGTATGTCCTGACGGACAAAATCGTTCATTTTACATCGTTTTCTATTGATATATAAGCCGTAAATGGCTATTTCTTATTCCGAACTCGGGTTATCAAGCTTGGTTTTGTCTCACATCAAGCTTGGTTTCGTTTCACATCAAGCTTGGTTTT
>JAIRMH010000349.1 GCA_031258835.1 Tannerella sp. | reverse complement strand
GCGCAAGTGGGAGAGTAGGTAGCCGCCAATTTTTAAACAGAAAGCATCGTTCCAAAACAGGAACGGTGCTTTTTTTTTGTCAAAAAAACAGGACTTTTTTTTCTAATACCCTAAAACTTTACACCTGTTTAAGGGATTTTCGATAAGTTTGTGTTATCTTTGCTGCCGTCGAATATTGATTTTTATGATTTTTGTCATGGTTAAAATTTTATTTTTATGTCGTTAAAACGTTTTGGAGTTTCGTTAGAGGAGGACGTGTTGGCCGCTTTAGATCAATTTGTAGAAGATAATGGTTTTGCAAATCGTTCGCAGGCTATACGTTTTTTTGTGGAGAAAAATGTCGCAGAGAAAAAATGGCAATGCGGCAATATCGTTGCCGGCGCTATTGTTATAATGTATAATCAGTCAAAAAGAGAAGTCGCTTTGCGAATTACAGAGATACAGCAAATGTATCAGGATGTGATCCTGTCGTCTTCACAATATTATCTGAATGAAGATTTTTGTCTTCATATAACGACCGTGACCGGGGTTGCCCATCGACTGACGGAGTTGTCCGACAGACTTATCACTATAAAATGTATAAAGCATGGGAAACTTGTAATGAGCAGGGCGGATTGATAATAGAAATAAAATATCCATGCAATATTATCGGTAATAAATATGTTTTAAAACACAAATAGCATAAAAATGAGAAAAAATTTGGAAAACAAAAAAATATGTCATACATTTGATAATTAATATTCGATATAATACCTAATAAAAACCTTTTTATGTATGAGTTATCTAAAATTTGACAAAACGTTGATGATAAATCTTCAGGAATCTCTTTCGAGGGAAATACTGCGCGCGAACCGAAAAGGCGCATATCATTGCACTACAATCGTAGACTGTAATACGCGAAAATATCATGGTCTGCTTGTGATGCCCGTGCCGGGTATGGGAGACGAGAATCATGTAATTCTTTCATCGCTTGACGAAACGGTTATTCAACATGGAGCCGCGTTTAACCTTGGTTTGCATAAGTATCAGGGGGGAAGTTTCAGCCCGAACGGTCATAAATATATTCGTGAATACAGCATGGAAATTGTACCTCGTACGATATACAGGGTAGGGGGAGTCATACTTGCGAAAGAGAAGATATTTTTACGGAAGGACAATGTTATTTTGATAAAATATACTCTTTTAGACGCTCATTCGGCAACAACCCTGCGTTTTCATCCATTTCTGGCTTTCAGGAGCGTTCAGGAGTTATCACACGTCAATGATCGTATAAACCACCATTACGACGAGGTGAAAAACGGGATAAAAACGAGTTTATATGCCGGTTATCCCGAATTGTATATGCAGTTCGGTAAAGAAGTGAAATATGTCTATGAACCGAATTGGTATAATGGCATTGAATACCCGAAAGAACAGGAACGAGGTTATCCATATCAGGAAGATTTGTATGTTCCCGGTTATTTTGAACTGGAAATAAAAAAGGGGGAATCCGTTATATTTTGCGCCGGAGATAAAGAGGTTGATGCGGATACTTTGCAGGAATTATACGAGAGTGAAGTCCGCATGAGGACGCCTCGGTCAAGTTTTTACAATTGCCTTGTCAATTCTGTACACCAACTTTATTATAATCCCAAGGGTGATGATTATTATCTTTTAGCGGGTTATCCATGGTTTAAAGTTCGTGCGCGGGATTTGTTTGTTTCCGTTTGCGGGATAACGCTTTTGATCGGAGAAAAAGACCGTTATGAAAATGTTATGCGTACGGCGATGACCGCTTTGTACAGGTTTATTAAAGAGGGTAAAACAGATCCCGTCATACGCGAAATTGACAGTCCTGACGTTTTGTTGTGGGCTATATGGAGTATGCAGCAATATAGTCTCAAGGAGGGCGTCGCTAAAGCTAAAGAGAAATACAATGATATCGTCGGTGAAATAATCAAGTATATCCTTTCGCAATCGCATCCGAATCTGAAAATTTCGGATAACGGATTGTTGTATTCAAATGGGCGCGATAAAGCGGTTACATGGATGAATTCGACGGTTAACGGACGTCCGGTAGTGCCCCGTTCGGGATATATTGTTGAGTTTAACGCTTTATGGTATAATGCGTTGAAGTTTTATAAAGAAATGAATGGTAATGTCCCGATGAACAGGATTGACAGTCTTATCGCATCGCTTGACATGTCTTTTCCCGCTACGTTTGTCAACAAGTACAATTACCTGTTTGATTATGTTGACGGTCCGGAGCAGGATTGGAGTGTGCGCCCGAATATGGTAATTGCTATTTCATGCGTCTATTCTCCATTGACAAAGATGCAGAAAAGGGCGGTTTTGGATATTGCAACAAAAGAGCTTCTGACGATGAAAGGTCTGCGTTCGCTCAGTCCTAAGAGCGGCGGTTACCGACCCAACTATGTCGGGTCGCAATACGACAGAGATATGGCATATCATCAGGGATCCGTATGGCCATGGCTGATAAGTATGTACACTTCCGCTTATCTTGATATGTTCGGGCGTACAGGACGATCGTTTGTCGAACGTGCACTTATCAGTATAGAAGAAGAAATGTCGCTTCATTGTATAGGGACGGTATCGGAATTATACGATGGGAATCCTCCGTTTACGGGTCGCGGGGCGATCTCGTATTTGATGAATCTCTCGGCGATACTGACGGTGATAGATATGTTGAAAAAATATGATATGGAATATAAATAGTCGCCTATGAAAGCATTGATGTTTGGTTGGGAATTTCCTCCGCATATTCTCGGAGGATTAGGGACGGCGAGTTTTGGTCTTATAAAAGGGATGTCTCTGCAATCCGATATGGATATTACATTTGTGATGCCTAAGCCGTGGGGAGATGAAGATCAGAGTTTCTTAAAGATAATAGGAGCAAACAATACGCCTGTTGTATGGAAAAATGTCAGTTATGATTACGTATCCGGACGGTTGTCTAAATTTATGAGTTCCCAGGAATATTTCAATTTGCGGGATCATATATATGCCGATTTCAGCTATAAGTATGTGAACGATCTTGGTTGTATTGAGTTTTCAGGTCGTTATCCGGATAACCTGATGGAAGAGATCAATAATTATTCGATTGTTGCCGGAGTGATAGCTCATACGGAGCAGTATGACGTTATTCATGCGCATGACTGGTTGACGTATCCTGCCGGTATACACGCGAAAAACGTGAGTGGGAAGCCGCTGGTCATACATGTTCATGCGACGGATTACGATCGTAGCCGAGGAAATGTTAACCCGGAAGTATACAATATCGAAAAAAACGGCATGGATTATGCCGACCATATCATAACCGTGAGTGACCTGACACGAAATACAGTCATTGAAAAATACAATCAAAATCCGGCAAAAGTTACTACCGTTCATAATGCGGTAGAACCGTTGAGTAAGGATATACTTTCTATAGCGGATAAACGTGGAGTGAAAGATAAGATTGTTACATTCCTCGGACGTATAACGATGCAGAAAGGCCCGGAATATTATGTCGAAGCGGCGGCAAAAGTGTTGGCGCGTTCGGGTAATGTTCGTTTTATCATGGCCGGAAGCGGCGATATGATGAACCGGATGATTCGTCTGGCGGCAGAACGGAATATCTCCGACCGCTTCCATTTTACGGGATTTATGAAGGGAAAGCAGGTCTATGAGATATTCAAATCAAGCGATGTCTATGTGATGCCGTCCGTATCCGAACCGTTCGGAATATCGCCACTGGAAGCTATGCAATGCGGCGTTCCTTCAATAATATCCAAACAATCCGGTTGCGCGGAGATTCTTGATTATGCCGTAAAGATTGATTTTTGGGACATTGATGCTTTGGCGGATGCTATTTATGGCCTTGTCACATATCCAGCATTGCATAAATTCCTTAAAGAAGAGGGACTTAAAGAGGTGAATAACATTAAATGGGAATATGCCGGACAGAAGGTGCGTGTCATCTATGAACATGTTTTATCAGGCGGCTGAAATGATCTAATTGAGATAATAACGGACTATTAATTATTAAATATTATTACACATGAAGACAATTTGTTTATATTTTCAGATACACCAGCCATTTCGTTTGAGGCGGTATCGTTTTTTTGATATAGGCAATGATCATTATTACTATGATGATTTTCAAAACGAAGAAATCTTCCGGAAAGTAGCGAATATGTGCTATATTCCGGCTAATCGAACGATAATTGAGATGATTAGGAAAAGTGGGGGTAAATTTAAAGTCGCTTTTTCCATTTCCGGTATTGCACTGGAACAAATAGAGACTTATGCGCCTGAGTTATTAGATAGTTTTAAGGAACTGATAGATTTGGGAGGCGTTGAATTTCTTACGGAGACCTACGCACACTCCCTTTCGTCGTTAGGCGATCCGAATGAATTTAAGATACAGGTGAAGATGCATACGGAGAAAATACAATCGCTTTTCGGCATTACTCCTGCGGTGTTCCGCAACACAGAATTGATATATTCGGACGATCTGTCGGAAATGATTTATGATATGGGATTTCGCGGTATGTTGACCGAAGGCGCCAAACATATTCTCGGTTGGAAGAGCCCTAATTATGTATATGCTTCCGCCGTCAGGCCCGATTTGAAATTGCTGTTAAAGAATGACCGTTTCAGCGAAGATTTGTCGTTGCGTTTTGCCGATTACAGCTGGACGGAATATCCGTTGACGGCCGATAAATACATGTCGTGGATAGAATCGACGGCCGAAACGGAAAATATCATAAATATATTCCTGAATTATGAAGTATTAGGCTCGCTTCATTCGTCGTCTACAGGCATATTCGACTTTTTCAAAGCCTTGCCCCGGTTTGCTTCGCAAAAGAACATCTCCTTCTCTTTGCCTTCCGAATTGTTTGAAAGTAATGAAGCGGTCGATCAGATTGTCGTTCCTTATCCGATGTCGTGGGTCGATGAGGAGAAAGATTGCAGTTCGTGGTTAGGCAATGTGCTTCAACAGGAAGCTTTCCAGAAAATAAACACGATAAGCGAACGTGTACGTCTGTGCCGTGACCGCCGTTTGCTGCAAGACTGGCTTTACTTGCAGAGTAGCGACCATTTCTACTATATGAACACCAAACATTATAATCTGTTCAGCCCATATGATAACCCGTATGATGCGTTCAATAATTATATGAATGTCTTGTCGGACTTCATTCTCCGTGTCGAAGCTCAATATCCGTCTTCCATCGAAAATGAAGAATTAAACTCGCTGTTGACGACTATCCATAACCAGGATAAAGAGATCGAACAGTTAGAGAAGAAACTTAAGCGGTATGAAGAAATGGGAAAAATAAAGAAAATGGAAAATAATACAATTGAAGAGCTCCGGACGGAAAATGATCACGAAATAATAGCCGCATCTGTGGATACGCAGATTGCGGATTAAATTTATGCTCCAAACGATAAGGACAAATGTCGGATTCTTCATTTTTGGAAATGAATATGGCGGAGGCCATGCGTAATGGCAGTAAACAGGCGTTCGAAGATGTTTACCGTAAATATCATCGTATGCTTTATTCCATCGCTTTGCGTTATTTATCGTCGACGGAAGATGCGGAAGATGCGGTTGCCGACGTGTTTGTGCATTTATGGGAGATACGACGGGATATGGTCATCGAGACGAATCTTAGAAATTATTTGTACACTATGATGAAGAACAATATCCTGAACCGGTTGCGCAAGTCGAAACCTGTCTTTTTATCCGATGATTGTGACGAAGCTCATCAAAAAGAAGAAGAATCATTGGAGGAATTTCTTGACAGGAAAGAAATGGCGGACAGGCTTTATAATGCGATCAATAGCCTGCCTGAACAAAAACGTAAAATTTGCCTGTTGAAAATGGACGGGAATCTAACTAATGAAGATATAGCTAAACGTATGAATATTAGCTTGAATACGGTGAAAACGCATTATCTTCAATCGTTGCGGATGTTACGAATAGTGTTATGCCGACTTGGTTCTTTTATCGCGGCGCTCACTCTATTTTAATAAAATTGTGTCTATTAAATAAGATGGATAAAAAGATGTACACATGAGACGGAAAAAATATGAAGATGAAATTCGTTGGCTATCCGGAAAGATGGATGAAGAATTTGCACTGTTGACGGAAGATATTCATCGATTTGAAGATAATATTCCTTCTGAAAAAATCTATGCGAAGATAAATCATCGTATTCGTTGGCGGAACATCCGTACACGGGGACTAAGGATGGCTGCCGTATTGATCCCGTTGATTGCATTGACCGTTTTTTACAATTATGTAAACAATCGTGTCCCGCTTTTCAATAATGAGGAAATGGTAGAGATTCAAGTGCCGAGGGGCGAATGTATGCAATTTATGTTTCAGGACGGAAGCCGGGTATATCTGGAACCTGCTACTAAATTGCGTTATCCAAAGAACTTTGCACTTGGAGAGCGAAGGGTATGTCTGGACGGGGCAGGCTATTTCATCGTGGAAAAAAACGAAAAACGTCCATTTATTGTGAATCTTTCCGGTGGTCAGGTATTTGTCACAGGTACAAGCTTTGAGTTGGAAGCCCGACGGGATAAACGAAAAATAAGACTTGCCTTAGACGAGGGGAAAGTAGATTTTAAAGCTGAAACAGGCGAACGGTATGCACTTGACCCGGGAGACAGAATGATATACGACAAGATAGATCACCTTTGTACGATTACGCATCACCATGAACCACGCTCGTTAAGCGCCTGGAAAAACAATATCATTACTTTCTGCGACACGCATATAACGGATGCTTTGGAGAAACTGGAACGCTGGTATGACGTGTGTTTTGAAATCGGCGAAGAGGGCGTAAATATATATTCGCTTACCATGAGCGTGAACGGTAGTTTGGACAGCTCGCTTCAGGAAATATCCAAAGTCGCACCAATAGTTTTTACGGTGAAAGATAACAAACATATCCTTGTGGAACTGAAAAAATAGATATCCCATATCATTTCTTTTTCGCTCTGTCCGTCATTTCGGTCTCAAAAAAAAAACAGTACAATTGTTAGAGATGCAAAAAAGAGAATTTTACAAACGAATTAAATTATTTCTACAAAATGAAAAAGGTATTCAGAATCCGTTTAAAAACGGTAACAGACAAAATGTCCGAACAAGAGATGATTGTGGTTAGATATTTATCGCAAATTTTATCCCTGCTGTTCCTTTTTTCATGCCGGCAGGATACAAGCGTCGACGCAAATTACATCTCTATTGACCTTGACAGTGTAAAATATCAACCGGTCCATGCAGATACGGTGTTTGCTCAGGTGGAATATGTTTGCCTGGAAACCAAACCCGAATGTCTGTTAATTGACGGGATGAGTTCGTTTTATGTGACTGATAAATATATTGTTGCCAACAATAGGATGTTTGGAGGGGAGGGAGCCTACCTGTTCGACAGGAGATCGGGTAAATTCCTGCATGAGATAGGAAAAAGAGGACAAGGACCGGATGAATATTTCACAATATATTCCGAACCGTTCAATGAAAGAGACGATATATTCTATTTTTACAGGGGGTTGCAAAGGCTGGGAATAGATATTCATACAAACATGGTTGTCGAAAAAGTAATCAAGGCGCTCAAAAAGACAGACGACATCACAGACGACAATCTTATCTTCACAAAAATAGATAATATTTACAAGGTGGATTCGCTATACTATATAGGATATGTAAACAATGATACCGGTGATTTGCCTTATTTGCTTGTCATATTCGACAAGGACGGAAAGATTATCAAGACCTTCCCCAATCATCAGAAATATACAGACTATCAGACCGACAGGTCGATTTTTGTTCCAGGACAGTTTTATGAATATGACGGGTCGCTTTATTTTAAGGAACCGAATTACAATGACACGGTATTTCGGGTAAGCCTGGACACAATTATTCCTCATATTGTTTTTGAACTCGGAAACCGGAAACCAAATTATGCGGAAAGAGAAAATAAGGAAAAAAATCTCAACTGTTACTGGATTAAATATGTACGGGAAACAGAGCATTACATTTTTTTTGATTATAATGATTTGGACTATAACAGCGGTTATGGTGATGACAATGTAAAATATTATGACGGATATTATGATAAAAGAACAAAAAAGACGATTGTCACAGTTAGCGAATCAAAATCCAAAAGAGGTTTTGTCCACAAAAACAGATTATTCCCTCCTTTTCACATAACACGGATCAACAAGCACGAAGAAGCCGTTTGCATAATTCCTGCATCCGACATGAAATCATATATGGAAGAAAACAAAGACGTTACATTTCCAACGGAATTTTATGATCTGAAATTCGATGACAACCCTGTTCTTATTATTGCAAAAGTCAAATAAAACCGATATTGTTAGAGGTGTCTTGTCCTGAAATCCTGGTGGAACTGAAAAAATAACAGAGGTGGATCGGTGCACTGCGAGATATGAAACTAAAAGAGTATCAGTCTGTTATATTTGTTTCTTTATAAGAAAAAAAGGCAGGCAGGTAAAAAAAAGGAATTTCTTGTCACCCGTTTTTCTTTCTGTTGTGTCAATTGAATAAAGGTAAATTTATTCATCTATAATGACAAATAACTATGAAAAACAAGTTTCTACTATCAGTCATCTTTCTGTTAACGATTGGGAGCATGTCGTATGCCCAGAAAGTGACTTTGGACTTTCGGCAAGAAAAGCTCGGCAAAGTATTGGAGGCTATCACTAAACAGACAGGAAAATCGTTTTCTTATAGCCGTCCTGTGATTAATCCCGACGAATGGGTCAGTATTAGCGTAGATGGCGAAGAACTCTATTCCGTTCTCACGCAGATTATTGATACCGACAGAGTCGAAATTGAAATAACGGATAAAAAAGTCTTCCTGAAACCCATTCAAAAGAACCCTGCAGTCGAACCGAAACGGATAAGCGGACATATAGCCGACGCTTTGGGCGAACCTGTGCCGGGAGCTTCTATCAAGCAGAAAGGTACTGCAAACGGAACGACAAGCGATGAGTATGGGAATTTCGAAATGGACGTTCCCAATGGCTCTGTTCTCGAAATATCCTATATTGGATATGTTACTCAATCGATTATGGTAGGGAATAACCGGAATTTGATCATTCAGATGGAAGAAAGCGTCGAACATTTGGCCGAAGTTGTCGTTGTCGGTTACGGAACAATGCGGAAAAAAGATCTCACAGGATCCGTCATTCAGGTACGTCCGGACAGGATTGCCAACGAAAATCCGAAATCCGTGCAGGATATTCTGCGTGGAACCGCGGGTCTGAATGTCGGATATGAGGCTTCGGCCAAAGGGGGCGGCAGTTTGCAAATACGCGGACAGCGTTCGGTGTATACCGACGGTAATCACAACAACCCGCTGCTCATCCTTGACGGGATGATTTTCTATGGCGAACTTTCGGAAGTCAACCCCGACGATATTGCCCAGATAGACATCCTCAAAGATGCTTCGGCGGCGGCTGTTTATGGAGCGAAAGCAGCAAGCGGCGTCATTATCATTACCACCAAAAAAGGTAAGCAGGGTAAGCCGGTTGTAAACATCACCACCAATGCCGGCTGGACACAACGAAGCACCTATCGGGAACGGTTCACACCGGAAGAAAACATACGGCACCGTCAGGACTGGTATCTGAAAAATACTTATGGCGTGAATCCCGAAACAGGCGCTTATGAAGCCTATCAAAGCGGCGTTTATGCTGCGCAACCCGGCTATTTCTCAGCCCCCGGTCAACTTCCAACGAACGTTTCCATCGACGCGTGGCGGGCTTACACCACGAATCAGGAAGGCGAATCCGACCTCATCATCTGGGCAAGACGACTTGGCTTCATGGGTAACACGCTCGATAATTTCCTGGCCGGAAACACTGTCGATTGGGCGGAGAAGACTTTCCGCACAGGTTTTAATCAGGACTACAACGCCAGTGTAAGCGGCGCCAACGACAAAATGAACTACTATCTCTCAATGGGCTACCTGAAAAATGAAGGCGCCGTCGTGAGTGATGACTACCGCGCGATACGCGCCAATATGAAAGTGGACGGCCAGGTAAACAAATGGCTCGATATCAGCGCTAACGTCAACTTTCAGGATCGCTCGGACGGCAATATCGACATAGATATGGATCAGTCGTTGCGCAACAGTCCTTACGCCGACTATGCCGACGAAAACGGCAATCCGTTGCAGTATCCCCTTAGTTCCGACTACAGTCAGAGAGGTTACAACTACGATTTTCAAAAGCAATACCTGGAACTGGAAAAGGGGTACACGGTACTCAACACTATCCTGAACGCCAAAATAACGTTGCCCTTCAACATCGTCTACTCGCTCAATGCCTCGCCGCGCTTCCAGTGGTTCTATGACCGCTATTTCATGTCCGCCGACCTGCCCGGATCCGACCCTGCATCGAGAGGCGCCAATCGCGAACAATCCAAACGTTTCGACTGGTCGCTCAACAACACTATTAACTGGGATTACACTTTCGCGCAAAAGCATCACGTCAATTTGACCCTCGTACAGGAGGCGGAAGAACGCCAGTTCTGGCAAGATCGCATCGAAGCCCGTAAAATCCTGCCTTCGGACGCACTGGGATTCCACAATACCAAAAACGGCACGAAAGAAAACAGCGTCTTTTCGAGTGAAGATACGCACCAAACAGCCGACGCCTTGCTGGCGCGCGTGTTTTATTCTTATGATGACCGTTACATGCTTACGGCCTCCATTCGTCGCGATGGATATTCCGCTTTCGGTACGTCCAATCCCTACGCTACATTTCCTTCGTTAGCCGTAGCGTGGTCGTTCGTCGATGAAAACTTCTTCAACCGGCAGCAGTTTATGAGCGCCGGCAAATTGCGTATCTCTTACGGAAAAAATGGCAACAGGTCGCTTGCCAACCCCTACCTCGCGCTTGCCAATCTTTACGAAGGAGCGGGAAAGATGCAGGGATATATCAACTCGTCGGGGACGCTCAACCTGTATCGTTACCTGATGGCTCAACGCATGGCGAATCCAAACTTGCAATGGGAAAAAACCACATCGTGGAACTTCGGACTCGACTTCGGCTTTCTCAACGATCGTATAACGGGTACCTTAGAATATTACAACATGAGTACCCGCGATATGATCATGAACCAGCGCCTGCCGAGTTTTACCGGATTCCCCAACATCACTACCAATCTGGGACAGGTGGATAATCGCGGATTTGAAATCTCTTTAAATTCGCTTAATATCAAGAATGACATTCTGGAATGGAATACCACCATCGGTTTCTCGTACAATAAAAACGAAATCAGGCACCTCTACTACGAAAACGAAGACATACTGGATGAGGAGGGAAATGTCGTCGGCACGAAAGAAATGGACGACATCTCAAATGGCTGGTTTATTGGACAACCTATTAGCTCTATCTGGAACTACCACGTTACGGGAATCTGGCAGACGGACGAAATAGAAGAAGCGAAAACGTACGGGCAACTGCCGGGCGATCCTAAAGTGGCCAATAACTACACCGCCGACGACGTGACGAATGCCGACGGTACCGTTACACACGTATATAACGACAGGGATAAGGAATTTTTAGGACAGGGAACACCGCCTGTCCACTGGTCGCTACGCAATGAGTTTATATTATGGGACAATCTTAGCATATCCTTCAACATCTATTCCTACATGGGGCACAAAAGTCTGTCGGGAAACTACCTCAACAACGACGACGACGGCGGACGCATGGCCTACGCTATGGCTAACCTCCCCAGAAAAGAATACTGGACAGTCGATAATCCGACCAACGATTACGGACGTATTGAAGCGAAAGGCCCCACCGGAGCCGCCGGAGCACAAAAACTTTACGACCGTTCCTTTATCCGCTTCGAGAATATCTCAATAGGATACATGCTTCCACGGAAGTGGTATTCAACATGGGATATGGAACGCATCAAATTTTACGGCTCCGTTCGCAACGTGGCCAGCTGGGCGAAAGACTGGGAATACGGCGACCCCGAAACCGGAGGATGGGCTTCACGTGTTTACACACTTGGATTAAATATTACTTTCTAAATTACTTTAATTACAACAGATATGAAACATACAAATCGAAATAAAAAACGTGCATTGCCGACAACATGGCCAATAGCGCTCTTGTGCGCTGCAATGATGACTTTTAGCGGCTGTTCGGAAGAGTTCCTGAAGCCTGACCCGCTATCGTTCTACGAACCTACCGCTACGTTCAGTACCGAATCGGGGTTGATGTCGGCTCTGGCGATATGCGACCGTCACCTCAAACTCTATTATGCAACCGACCACAACGAAATGCTCACGATAGGAACGGAATATATCTTTTCGGATATGATGGTCGCCGCCGCAACCGACAAGCGTAGCATGCTCTGCGATGTCGCCAGTATGCTTACGCCGACAAGCGACAATTCAACGCAGCAAAACCTCGACAGGACAAACAGCATGTGGTATTTCTGGGATGAGACTTACAAGGGCGTTATGTATGCAAACACGATTATACAGTTTGTTGATAACGTTGAAGGTCTGGACGAAACCATTAAAAACGCCTACAAGGGGAGAGCTTACTTTCACCGCGCTGTCCGCTATATGGCGCTGATATTCCAGTATGGCGACGTACCGCTTGTTACCAAATTGATAGACGTACCCAAGCAAAACTACCGCTGTACGGAGCGCGACGCAATCCTGCAAATGATTACCCAAGATATGGAATTTGCCGTACAGTGGGTGCCCGAACAGAAAGATATGAATTTGACAGGTATGGTAAACAAAGGCGCCTGCCGTATGTTGCTCGCCAAGTGCTATCTGGCAGTCGGCGAATATGGTAAAGCCAAAGAGCAGACCGATATATTGATAGAGCAGTCGGGATATTCGTTGATGACAAATACATTCGGCGCTTTCAATGATGGCGGAGAACCGCAAACGTGGCCTGTTACCCGTAATGTGATCTGGGACTTACACCGCGCCGAAAACAAACTTATTGCCGCCAATCGGGAGGTCATACTCGGTCTGCCCAATCGTGGTTCGGATCAGGAATCATTTGTTAAAATGCTTACAATGCGCATCCTGTATCCTTTCTACTTTGACGGCAGGGTGAAAACGAAGGATGGCAAACAGGCGCTGCTAAACCTGCGACGTAACCACGCCGACTATAATCCGAAATATGACTATATGCGGGCGATGGGGCGCGGCATCGCCACGTTTCGCCCAACGCACTGGTCTACTCACGACTTGTGGGTCGTCAACGGACAGGAGGATAATGCCGACTTGCGCCATAATGCAGATGTAGGCAACTGGGTACGTATGGATTCACTCCGCGTAAATAACAAGGCGTCGACGGAATTTGGAAATTATATCACGCTCTTCGATGACGACGGGAAGTTGCTGTGCAGCGACACCATTCGCCGTTGGTACGACGTTCCTCACTACAAGTTCTATCTGGACGATCCCGTGAATGATGCTAACATCACCGGCTCCGACGGTAATCGCGGCGCTACTAACGGCGGTAATGCCGACTGGTATTTTTACAGGTTGGCCGAAGCATACCTCCTTCGCGCCGAAGCCAAGTATTACCTGAATGAAAACGACCCGACCATCAAGGACGATTTGAATATACTCCGGCAACGGGCGAAATGTTCCCAATTGTACGGCGGCACCGTCACCATTGGCGACATCATGAACGAACGTGCCCGCGAACTGTATTGGGAAGAATGGCGCAACGTGGAACTGACCCGCGTCTCGCTATGCCTTGCCCGTAGCGGCAAACCCGACGAATGGGGCAATACCTATCGCCTGGCAGACTTTGACAAACAGAGCGGTACCGATTCCGAAGGAGGAAGCTACTGGTATCAACGTATTGTACATTATAGTATGTATAACAAAGGCCCTATACAGATTGATGCTACCGGAAACCCCAACCCTAACTATACGATGGACAAAAAGAACATCTACTGGCCCATTCCTTATGCGGCAATTACGGCCAACAACAAAGGCATTCTTGCTCAGAATTATGGTTATGACGGTTACGACCCCTCTGACCCTAAATGGGATACATGGCAGGATGCCGTTGCCGACGAAGACCGGACGGGCGATTAAACATATTTCGAAAAACAAATGCAAATGATGAAGTGCTTTTATTATTTTATCCTGACGATGATGTCTACTACTGTCTTTGCACAGAATCTTTCAAAACAGGACGTTTTGAATACGGTCAAAAAAGTGGCCGACAATGTCATCAAAAACACCACCTATCTCTACTACGACAGGGAGGCGGGCGCGTTAATCGCCGATCTGCAAAAACACGGCTACAACCGTAACGTAGTTCCGCAGAATGGTTATAACGACTGGAAATACTGGAACGGCGTAATACATATCGGCTTCAACCGCCTCGGCGAAGAAACCGATATCGACCGTTACAAAAATTTTGCAAGGAAGAATTTTGAATTTTTCTTTAAGGATTACGAATACCTGAAATCCATTTATGACGGTAAAAATCATTGGGGGTTCCCGCTGGCGCAGGCTGTTAAAATTACCGAACTCGATGACTGTGGCGCCATGGGAGCAAGCCTGTTGGAACTTTACATGACCGACAAAAAGCCAGCTTACAAAACATGGATCGATGCCGCCGCAGAGCACATAATGAAAAAACAGGTGCGTTTGTCGGACGGCATTTTCGCGCGTCCTCACCCACATCGGAATACGGTTTGGGCGGACGATCTCTACATGAGCGTCCCTTTTCTGGCGCGAATGGGCGCCCTGACCGGCAAAACGGAGTATTTTGATGAAGCGGTGCGTCAGATCGTCCTGTTCAACAATTATCTTTTCGACGAACGCGTCGGTTTGATGTGGCATTGCTATTACGACGATATCAAGACGAACGGTGGAACTTTCTGGGGACGTTGCAACGGATGGATGATGATGGCTACGGCAGACCTGTTGCGGCTGTTGCCCGTCGACCATCCTCGGCGCGCCGAAGTAATCGTACTGTTGAAACGGCAGATACTGAACGTCGCACAGTATCAAAGTCAGACGGGCCTGTGGCATCAGATCCTGAACAAGGAAGATTCGTACCTTGAAACATCCTGTACGGCAATGTTCACCTATTCCGTAGCGCTTGCCGTAAACAGCGGATGGATAGAGCCACGTTATCAAACTATCGCCCTTAAAGGCTGGAGAGGAATTTTGACGCAAATCACTCAGGGAGGAGCCGTTACCAACATCTGTGAAGGAACAGGCATAGGCGATGATATTAAATTCTATTACGATCGTCCTGCGCCTTTTAATGATATTCATGGTTTAGGTTCTATTTTTCTGGCAGGAATCGAAGTGAGCAAATTATTAAAGAATTAAACGAAAGCAATACGCAAATCGTACTTCGTACACATTCTACGGAAAAGCGAATCCGGTTCTGCGGAGAAAGCGATTAGATTTTAATCTCAAAGTGCAAAAAGGTTTTTAGTATCCGTCGTTTTGATATATGAAGCGGCGGATACTTTGTTTGGGCGTCTTTTCAAATTCATGCTCGCGCAGTTCGACTTTAGATATTTTGCTGTAATAAGGTATCTGTCGGTTAAGCGTTGAAATATTTGCGTTCATTACGTTTTGTAACAGTTCTTTTGTCAGTCCGTCATTCCTGGCCTGTTCCCATGCCGGATAGATCAACGCAACAAGGTGTTGTTTATGGCTTTCCTTTTCTTCCTGCGCAATAATAAGCGATTCGCTTACGTAAGGCATGTTATTGAGGATGCTTTCTATTTCTTCGGGATATATATTTTGCCCGTTAGCGCCTAACAATATGGTTTTGCTGCGGCCGCGGATAAACAAAAAACCGTCGTCGTCGACGACGCCCAGATCGCCGGTATGCATCCAGCCGTCGTCGGTAAACGCATCTTTTGTGGCTTCGGGGTTTTTATAATATCCAAGCATGGTGTTCATGCCCTGAACTAATATTTCCCCGACTTTACCGCTATCCGTCGAGTCGATTTTAACTTTCATCCGGTCAACGATCCGTCCGACAGATCCCTGTTTAAATGTATCCCATTGTTCATAAGCGATCAGGGGGCCACATTCCGTCATCCCATATCCTACGGTATATCGGAATCCGATGGATTTCAAAAATGTTTCCACTTCTTTGTTTATCGCTGCTCCTCCTATTACTATTTCGGCAAAATCATTTCCGAAAGCGGCGTTCAGTTGTTTGGATATTTTCTTTTTAATGAGCTGCTTAACGCCTGATAGCGAATATAAAAATTTGATTGTTGGTTTTTTCAGTACAGGAAATATGCGGCTACGTATAATTTTTTCAATGATTATAGGAACGGCGATAATCAGTGCCGGGCGTATTTTATTAAATGTTTCCATAACGATTTTGGGTGATGGTATACGCGGCAGGAAGTGTATGTGGCAACCTTTGTTGACACCGTTCATCACCTCGAACGCCAATCCGTACATGTGCGCCATGGGAAGCATGCAGACAAAGTTATCCCCGTCTTTTATGAACGGAAGTTTATCGAATGCATATTGGGTGTTGCTCCACAGGCTGCGATAGGGGAGCATCACGCCTTTAGAGAACCCGGTAGTTCCCGATGTATAGTTTATGATTGCGAGTTCGTCCGGTTCCTCCTTGTGATATTGAATATGGTCGGGTGAAAAGGTTGGATATTTCTGTCGGAAAATAGTTTCGATATTTTCGTAAACGTTCCTGACATTGTCCGCACTGCTTATCACCGACAAATCTTCAAGATTTATCAGCGTTTTTATTCCGGGTATTTTGTCCGGATCTAACGATTTCCGGTTATGATGCGCTGCCAACAGAATTTTCGACTCGGAGTGATTGACAAGATTGTGGACATTTTCTGCTGTGAAATCGTGCAGTAAGGGAACGGCAACCGCCCCATATGTCAAAATAGCGAAGAAGCCGATTCCCCACCGTGCGGAATTTCTTCCTATAATCGCGATTTTATCACCTTTCCTTATGCCTGCTTCGTGAAATAATATATGAAGTTTTTCGATCTCCGCCGCCATCTCCCCGTAAAGGAACGTGTCTCCGTCGTGATCGCTGAATACCGGCATATCCCAATGATCCTTAATGCTTTTCTCTATAAGCGCCAAAAAACGTTTTTCCATTTATCTGAGTTTAATTACGCAAAGATAACGCAAATTGGAAGAATACAAAATAAGTTTGTCGGTTTTTTATTTGAGATCGTTCGGAACGACAGATGTTTTCCCCAACCGGCCTTTATCGTATGAGGGTTGTCTCAAAAGACGGCAAGAGAATTATCATGAACGAGGGTGAAAACCGAGAAAGACGCCTTCTTTTTTGTATTTTGCAGGAGTATATCCGGTGATCCGGCTGAATATCCGGGTGAAATGGTACCGGTTGGCAAATCCTGTTTTCTCGGCAATCTCATCGATGCTTTGGTTTGAATGTAAGAGGAAAAGGCAGGCCTGTTGAATTCTTTTTTTCTTAATGAAGTTTTGTAATGTTTCGCCGACATATTCTTTGAACAGCCGCGAGAAGGCGTTTGTCGCCATGTTTGCCATGTTTGCCAACAATTCGTTTGTGAAATCTTTATCGATATTGTTTTCTATATGACTTATGACTTTAGCGATTCTTACATCTCTTATCGGATATTTCCATTTCTCTTCTCCCATAAGGAAAAGCAATTCGCAGATAAGCGATTGTATGGTGAGGACGATGGTGAAATTGAATTGCGCTACATTTTTTGTCAAATAACGGCGTAGTCGTATGATCTTGTCTTCGAGATGTTTATTCATACGAAACGGATAAATGCCGGGAGAAACATTGTCGTATGGGTATCCCAGCGTGAAATGCAAGAACAAATGTTCGACAGCGCCGTTTTTCCGCAGTTCGTCGAGTTGTTTCCCGTCCGTTCCGGAAATTCGTCCACCGGTAAGGCGATATCCTTCTTCCGGTATGGTATGGTTGTAAAGCCTTGATGAATAATCCGTATTTGGGGCGATAAGGTATAATGTGTCAGGTTCCATTTCGTAAATTTGTTGTTTATATTCCATGAAACCTCCTTTTTGTACATTATTATATATACGCCAGAATGGGAATGACAATTTTTTATGTTCCCAGTTTTTTATCCACCAGTAGCGACAACAGTGCATTTCAAGATGGAAGTTTGGAAATGACTGGATAATCTCCGAAGGGTCGCCGGTATAAATTTTTTCCATATTATTGAATGTTGAATGTTTATTTTGGATACAAAGATATATAAATCGGATATTTTGAGATTGTTTATTATTCTATACTTTTGCCGTATAAACAAGAATTATTCATTTTTAATATTAGTACTGATGAAAACAAAAAGATTTCAAGGCGATTGGCCTAAGATAGGTATTCGTCCGGCGATAGATGGCCGTATGGGCGGCGTTCGTGAATCGCTTGAGGCACAGACAATGAACATGGCAAAAAGTGTTGTGGGGTTACTTACGGATCATATAAAATATCCGGATGGTACGCCGGTACAATGTGTGATAGCGGATTCTACTATTGGCCGTGTGGCGGAAAGTGCGGCATGCGCCGAAAAGTTCAAAAGGGAAAATGTAGGAGTAACGATAACGGTGACGCCTTGTTGGTGTTATGGTAGCGAGACGATGGATATGGATCCGCATACGGTAAAAGCGGTATGGGGTTTTAACGGTACGGAGCGTCCCGGCGCCGTTTATCTGGCTGCTGTTCTGGCTGCTCATGCACAAAAAGGTTTGCCGGCGTTCGGAATATACGGACACAACGTGCAGGATATGACGGATACGAGCATACCTTGCGATGTAGAGGAGAAGTTGCTTCGCTTTACGCGTGCGGCGACGGCTGTCGCGATTATGCGCGGTAAGTCGTATTTATCTGTCGGAGCGGTATGTATGGGTATCGCCGGGTCGATTGTCAATACCGACTTTTTCGAAGATTATCTGGGTATGCGTTGCGAAGGCATTGATGAAGTGGAGATTATACGCCGCATGACGTTAGGCATATACGATAAGGAAGAATATGAACAGGCATTGGCGTGGGCGAAGGTTAATTGTAAGGAATATGAGGATATTTGTAACCGTCCGGATTTGCAGAAAGACCGTGCCGAAAAAGATGCCGATTGGGAGTTTGTCGTGAAGATGACGCTCATTGTCCGCGATTTGATGATTGGAAATCCGAAATTGAAAGAACTGGGATTCGGGGAAGAATCGTTGGGGCATAACGCGATTGCCGGCGGTTTTCAGGGGCAACGTCAATGGACGGACTTTTATCCGAACGGAGATTTTACGGAAGCTATTATGAATTCATCTTTCGACTGGACAGGTATACGCCAACCGTTTGTGCTGGCAACCGAAAATGATGCGTTGAACGGAACAGCTATGTTATTCGGTTATTTGCTGACGAATACGGCGCAGGTATTTGCCGATGTTCGTACTTACTGGAGCCCGGAATCGATAGAGCGAGTTACCGGTAAAAAACCGGAAGGTAGAGCGGCGAATGGCGTTATCCATTTGATCAACTCCGGCGCGGCTTCGCTCGACGGCTCTGCCCGTCAAAACGATAAAGACGGAAATCCTGCCATGAAGCCGTTCTGGGAAATCGGTGAAGCGGAGGCGCAAGCCTGTTTGGACGCTACAAGTTGGGTGCCGGCCAATCGCGAATATTTCAGAGGCGGCGGTTTTTCTTCAAAATTCCTGACACGTCGGAATATGCCTTGTACAATGGTGCGTTTGAACTTAGTGAAAGGATTAGGCCCAGTGTTGCAGATAGCCGAAGGATGGACCGTTGAACTTGACCCGGATGTGCATAAGATACTGGATGAACGTACGGATAAAGGCTGGCCAACGACATGGTTCGCACCGCGCCTGAATGATACTGATGCATTTAAGGATGTATATTCCGTTATGAATAATTGGGGCGCGAACCACGGTTCGGTCAGCTACGGGCATATCGGAGCGGATCTGATAACGTTGGCCTCCATGCTGAGAATACCGGTTTGTATGCATAATGTCGACGAAAAAAAGATTTTCCGTCCCGCCGCATGGAATGCTTTCGGTATGGATAAGGAAAATGCAGACTATCGCGCTTGTAAGACTTATGGCCCCTTATATAAATGAGATTAAAAATCAAATAACGTATACATGAAAACGCAAAAAAATACAATTATACCGGAGAGGATGATTTTTCCCTTTATTCTGGTCACTTCTCTTTTTGCTTTATGGGGATTTGCAAATGATATAACAAACCCTATGGTGGCAGCTTTTAGAAATATATTATTGATAACAAATTTCGAGAGTTCGCTTGTTCAATTTGCCTTTTATGGAGGGTATTGTTTTATGGCAATTCCGGCCGCAATTTTTATAAGGAAATTTAATTATAAAAAAGGAATACTTGTCGGGTTAGCGCTATATTCGGCAGGATGTTTTCTTTTTCTTCCTGCCGGGAATGCGATGGCGTTCTGGGCGTTTCTGGTGGCTTATTTTATTATGACATGTGGTCTGGCATTTCTTGAAACGACGTCAAACCCTTATATCCTTTCTATGGGTCCGGAAGATACTGCTACGCGCAGGCTTAATCTTGCGCAAGCATTTAATCCGATGGGGTCGCTGACGGGTATGCTCATTGCAAAAGAGTTGATACTTGCTCGATTGAATCCTGCGGTGGAAAAAGAACGCATTGCCTTGCAACGATCTGATCCGGACGCTTTTGCAATCATGCAAAAGGCCGATTTGGATGTTGTGAGCGGGCCTTATCTTATATTGGGGATTGTTGTATTTGTGTTTTTGATCGTATTTCTAATATCGAAGCTCCCACAAAATGCATCTGGCGTGGAGGGAAATATCTCCTCTACATTTAAGCGTCTTTTGCGGAATAGACTGTATGTTGCTTCGGTAATCGCTCAGGTGTTTTATGTAGGCGTTCAGATTATGGTATGGACATTTATCATACAATATGCTGAAAATGAGTTGAAAATGGAAAAGCCGACGGCGCAGGGATATAATATGGTAGCAATGGCCATTTTTGTTTCCAGCCGCTTCATCTGTACGTTTCTGTTGAAATATTTCAAGCCGAGTTTGTTGCTTTTAGTATTGGCGTTAGGAGGCGCCGGTTTTACATTAGGAGCTATTTTCATTAAAGGAATATTCGGACTTTACAGTCTTGTCGCTATTTCTGCCTGTATGTCGCTGATGTTCCCCACAATATATGGTATTGCATTGAAGGGGCTGGGTGATGACGCCAAACTTGGTTCGGCCGGACTGATATTGGCTATCGGAGGCGGATGCCTGATGCCTCCCCTGCAAGGATTGCTGATAGACAAAGCGGTATGGTTTGAATGTTTATCATCCGTCAGGATATCTTTTGTTTTGCCGTTATTCTGTTTTATTGTAATTGCACTATATGGATACCGGACATACCGGTATTCAAAAATATAGTATATTTTATGCAAGAAGAATAATAAAAAAAGAGGCTGCGCCGTTTGGTGCAGCCTCTTTAGTAAATAGAGAGTATTAATATTATCAATCGACGTTCAATGTAACACGTCTGAATGATGTTGCCGTTAAGTCTTTGTCCTGTTGTTTAAGATATTGTTCAATTGTCAGTTTTGAATCTTTTACAAATTCCTGTTGCAAAAGCGTGCTCTCTTTAAAAAATTTCTGGAGAGCGCCTTCTGCAATTTTATCAAGAATATTTTCCGGTTTGCCGGCCTGAATGGCTTTATCACGGGCTATTTCTTTTTCCGTATCAATGATCTTCTGCGGAACATCCGCCGGAGTGATAGAAACCGGATTCATCGCTGCGACTTGCATTGCCACATCACGTTTTACCTGACGTTCGGCTTCTTTGTTGAATGCAACAATTGTCGCCAGTTTGTTTCCGGGATGAATGTATGAAATCGTAGCGGCGTCCGTCACAAATTCATAGAATCCAAGTTCCATTTTTTCGCCTGTGACGCCTATACGGTCGGTAATATGGTTTTCAACGGTACGACCATCGCTCAGCGTCAAAGACAGAAGTTCTTCTTTTGAAGTCGGTTTGTTTGCCATAGCGAGGTCGAGGAAACTTTGTGTCATTGCTACGAAGTCAGCATTTTTTGCCACGAAATCGGTTTCGCATTTTACAGCTACGATAGCTGCGAAGCCACCATTTTCAGTTGCCAAAACGCACCCTTCCGACGCTTCACGGTCGGAACGTTTTGCGGCAATAGCCTGACCTTTCTTGCGGATTATTTCCATTGCTTTTTCAAAATCGTTGCCGGCCTCTTCCAGCGCGTTCTTACAATCCATCATACCTGCACCGCTCATTTTACGCAATTTTGTTATATCTGCTAATGTTACTGCCATAATATGTATTTATATGTTATATTGTTGATAATTTTTGCCGTATATTGTTATGTAAGCATAAACGGCCGTTTTCGGATAAATTAATTCTTAGTTTTCTTCGGGAAAATCTTCTGTTGCCAGTTCTTTTTTTACGTCATTCGGTAACGTTTCCTCCGTTTTTTTTGCACGCATTTTCCGCTCGCGTTTTACAGTGACTTCGGATTCTTCGCTGCCATCTTTGTTTGTACGTTCGGCCTTTCCTTCTATTATACCTTCCTGAATTGCTTTGCAAAGTGTGCCCAAAATCAATTCCACTGATTTTGTAGCGTCATCATTTGCAGGAATTGCAAAATCGACAGTTGAAGGATCGGAATTTGTATCGACCATGCCGAATACGGGTATGCCCAATCGGTTTGCTTCACGAACGGCAATATGTTCTTTCATTATATCGACGACGAATAATGCAGAGGGTAGGCGATTCAAGTCGGCGATAGAGCCGAGGTTTTTTTCTAATTTCGCGCGTTGACGTGTGATTTGCAATTTTTCTCTTTTCGAAAGATTATCAAATGTGCCGTCGGTAGCCATTTTATCGATCGTCGACATTTTCTTTACAGCCTTACGGATTGTCGGGAAGTTGGTCAGCATACCACCTGGCCAACGTTCGATAACATAAGGCATATTAACGGCAGTAGCCATATCGGCAACAATCTGTTTCGCTTGTTTTTTAGTAGCGACGAACAAAATTTTGCGTCCCGATTTAGCAAGGTTTTTCATCGCTTCCGCCGCTTCATCTATTTTAGCGACTGTTTTGTATAAATCAATGATATGAATACCATTACGCTCCATAAAAATATAAGGAGCCATTGCAGGGTTCCATTTACTTTTTAAGTGTCCGAAATGAACACCTGCCTCTAATAATTGCTCAAAACTTACTCTTGACATTTTTTTGTTTTTTAATTGTTTACATTCTTTTTTGTTAAACACCAACCGCCCGGTAGTTTGCCGACATTTCCACATGCAGAAAAAATCCGGGCAATTTAGATACTAAACATATGTTACTTGCAAGAAACCCACAACGTTATTAACGTTTGCTGAACTGGAATCTCTTACGAGCTGTCGGTCTTCCCGGCTTTTTACGTTCTACCGCACGAGGGTCGCGGGTTGTGAAGCCTTCCGCCTTTAATACAGGTTTGGTCTCCGGGTCGATTTTTATCAAAGCGCGGGTAATTGCCAGGCGGGTTGCTTCGGATTGTCCTTTGAAACCGCCGCCGAACAAATTAACTTTGACGTCATACTGTTCTGTTATATTCAGGGTGTTCAAAGGTTGCTTTACAACATACTGGAGGATTGTCGATGGGAAATAATTTTCCAAATCGCGCTTGTTAATGGTGATTTTGCCACTGCCTTTTGTTACATAAACACGGGCTACGGCGGCTTTACGTCGTCCTATTGCATTTACAACTTCCATAATAATTATTTAAGTGAATTTATGTCTAATGTTATAGGCTGTTGCGCCTCGTGTTTGTGCTCACCACCTCCATATACATACAGATTCTTGAGCAATTTGGCTCCCAGTTTGTTTTTAGGCAACATGCCTTTTACAACTTTGCGGAACAGGCGGTCTTCACCTTTTTCTTTTAATTGAGCGGGAGTAAATTCTCTTTGTCCGCCCGGATAACCCGAATATCTCAGATAAATACGGTCATCCCACTTTTTTCCCGTTAAAACGGCTTTATCTGCATTGATAATGATTACATTATCCCCACAATCAACGTGCGGTGTAAAGTTCGGTTTGTATTTTCCGCGCAAAAGTTTTGCCACTTTTGAGCCTATACGTCCTAAATGCTGACCTGTTGCATCTACTACAACCCATTCTTTGTTTACAGTTGCTTTGTTTGCAGATATGGTCTTATAACTTAAAGTATCCACTGCTTGATTTTTTTTTAAATAGTTAATTAATAGTTATTTACGACGTTTTCCGGTGTCTTGCATTACGGGCATGTTGATGCAAAACATAGTAAAACGGCTTGCAAAGGTACTGCTTTTGTTCGGATAAACAAAAATTTCCTGTCTTTTTTCGATAAAAAAATGAATTTTCGATACGCTTTTTCTTGTTTTTCGTCTCACTATCCATTTGTGTAAAAGCCGTTTTTTCATTTTGCATATTTGAAAATCCAGCTTTTTCGAGTATTTTTGTGCCGGATAAATAATCAATTAATTATTATATGATTTATGAAGAAAGATAGATTTTTTGTGTTGTTACTGATGTTTATTGTGGCATCAACCACATTTGTTTACGCTCAAAAAAAACCGCGTATAGCAATTGCAGGAATAGCAATTGAATCGAGTACGTTTTCTCCTGCGAGAAGCGGGGAGGAAGCTTTTCGAAAAAGCGTCGGAGATGATATTTTCAGATTGTATCCGTTTCTGGAAAAAGGTGCGCCTCTGCGCGAAAAAGCAGAATGGTTTCCGGCGTTTATCGCCAGGGCGACTCCGGGAGGCGCCGTCCCGCTCGAAACATACGAATCTCTGACGAATCGGATACTTGAGTTGTTAAAAGCAAACGCACCGTATGACGCCCTGTTTTTCGATATACATGGAGCTATGAGTGTGGTAGGAATGGATGATCCGGAAGGCGATTTGATTGTTCGCATACGCGAAGTGACAGGTAATGACGTACTTATCTCTACCTGTATGGACTTGCACGGAAATGTGACATGGAGACTGGCTGAAAATACGGATTTGATTACTTGCTATCGTTTGGCGCCTCACGAAGATGCTATGGAATCGCGCGAGAGGGCGGTAGTTAATATGCTTGAAAGAATCGAGACCGGGAAAGGACGTCCTGCCTGTAAAGCATGGATTCCCGTACCTGTATTGTTGCCCGGCGAACAGACGAGCACGCGTGTGGAACCGGGTAAATCTCTGTATGCTGCCGTAGGACCTGCTACGGCGCAGGAGGGTATTATCGATGCCGGTATATGGATTGGATATGCGTGGGCCGACGAGCCGAGAAATCGTGCAACGGTCATGGTGACAGGCGATGATAAAGATATGGTCGTACGTACGGCGGAGTATCTTGCTCACCATTTCTGGAGCGTGAGAAATCAATTTGATTTTGTCGCGCCTACGGCAACGCTGGACGTCTGTCTCGAAAAAGCGATTGCAAGTGACAAAAAGCCTTATTTTATCAGTGATATGGGAGATAACCCAACAGCCGGCGGCGCCGGCGATGTCACATGGACGCTGACGGAGTTACTGAAACGCAATGAATTTAAGGATGGGAAAGGGAAAACGCTTATATATGCCTCTATACCCGGGCCGGAGTTTGTAGAAAAAGCAATACGCACCGGCGTCGGTAATAAAGTAGAAGGAACAGCCGGTGCAAAAGTGGACGACCGTTATGCTCCTCCCGTCAAGTTATCGGGAACGGTAACATCCGTTTATACCGATAACCCGGATAACAAAGAAGTGGTTGTTAAAATCGGTACTATATATGTCATAGTTACGGAAAAACGGAAAGGATTCCACTATGTGCGCGAATTTGAAAAGCATGGATTGGATCCGAGGCAAGCGGATATTGTCGTGGTTAAATTAGGATATCTTGTCCCTGAATTGTATGACATACAGGCCGACTGGATGATGGCGTTGACACTTGGAGGAGTTGATCAGGATTTGCCGAACCTGCCGTACAAAAGGATTCTCCGCCCAATATTCCCGCTCGACAAAGATATGCCGACGCCCGACCTGTCGGCAAAGTTAGTGCCTTTTGTCGGCCACTGAAATCATAAACCCAAAATCCTCCTTTGCGCATAATCACCTATTCGCCTTCGGAACATCCCATACGAGCGTTCCGTATGCCGAAAGTTTATCGGAAAGGTCAACAACATTATTTTAGCCATACCCACTGGAAGTACATTTCGCTGTTTTTGGCGGGACTTACTTCCATTTCCAACTCGTAAAATCCGGCTTGCGGGAAAGAAATTTCACCCAGGCGATGGGATAGGAAGCGGTCGATGACCCAATTTTGCCGGGGTTCGCCAACTGTTTTTCCGGTGGGGGCAATCGTATGCGACAGTTGCGCGCCGGCTGCTTTGCACACAATTTTTCCGGCGGACGGCGTTCCTTGAAAATTGTATGAAACATCAATGCTTTTCGTGCCGGGAGATTCTACGTAGAAACGCCATTTCAGGGTCTGCGGACTTTTTACAGCTACGTGTTCGGGAATCGTTCCGCTACGGTTTTTTTTCTCCGTTTTCAATATTTTTTCATTCAAATTGTTGGCATAATTCATCGAATAGCCGCCGTTACTTGTTTTGGCAACCAGTCCGTCTACGATTTCAGGTGTTTGTCCGTATTCGACCACCAGCACCGAGACGTAATGATCGGGTTGCAAAACCGGCAGCCGAATGTCGGTAAAGGCGTCGTTGTGCGTGAATGACAGCGCTTGCTGCTGTTTGTCGGCGAGCAAGTATATTTTTGTCGGGCGGGTTGTTATGCCTGACAGGGGCAATTGCTTGCTTAACGGCCAATTGTACACATGCAGATAGAGACGCGTTCCGTCTTCGATGCGCTTCGCAGTAATTTTGCCCCAGTCGTGCAGGTTGTTGTCGAGGTCGAAAGCGCCTGCTCCGTAGATGGATTCGCCGTTTATTTCGAGCCATTGTCCTATTTCGCGGAGACGGGATTCGATTTCATACGGCACGTCGCCGTTAGCACGAGGGCCGATGTTAAGCATAAAATTACCGTTCAGGCTGACATTGCCGATCAGCGATTTCAGCAGGGCGCTGGTAGCTCGCCATGACGATTCGCCGGAATGGAATCCCCACGAATGGGCGACCGTTCCAGGCGACTGCCACGGAAAGTCCTCCTTTTTGCGTCCAAATTCATTGTCGCCAAGTGTTTTGAAATCCACGTCCGGGTCTTCTGCAACTGACAGTCCCAGCCGCGAATTAACCAGACAGTTAGGTTGGAGTTCGCGAATCAGGCTTTTTAGTTGCAGCAGTTGTGCTTTGCTTACAATCGTCTCGGAATGGTGAATCCACATATCGAACCAAAGAATGCTGATTTCGCCATAGCCGGTAAGCAATTCGCGGATTTGTGGAAGGACTTTTTCCTGCCAGTATTTGTCGTAATCTTCCGGGGAGATGCCGGATATTTCGCGTTCATGGTTCCATCCGAAAGGATGTTCCCAGTCCACCCAGTGCGAATAGTACAGTCCCATGCGGATGCCGTGTTTTTTGCAGGCGACGGCAAGCTCTTTCACAATGTCGCGTTGGTGGCCGGTGTATTTGCCCACGTCGTAATTGCCGACGTTGCTGTCCCAAAGCGCAAATCCATCGTGATGTTTGGCCGTCAGCGTGATGTATTTCATGCCTGCCTGTTTCGCCAGGATCACCCATTCTTCGGGGTGAATGGCGTCCCAGTCAAAACGGTCGAGCAGGGTCAGGTATTCTTCTTTGCCGATCTGATTGCGGTAAAAGAGCCACTCGGCATAATCGTTGTCGTTGCGAAGTTTTTCGCCTTTCCAGTAACCCTCCGCACCACTGTAAATACCCCAGTGGATAAACATTCCATAGCGGGAATCGGTAAACCATTTCGCACGCTCATTCGTCTGTTTTTGACCGTAAGCGGTCAAAGTAGTCAGACAACACAAGATTAATAAATAATTTCGCATAATATTTTCTATATTAGTTATTTAGTAAGGATAATAAAGATGTTAAAATACCGGTTTTAACTGCACCTGAGTCATGGTGTCAAAATTCCATGAAAACTTATTCAACCTGTTTATTTCGAAGGAAACGTTCCATTTCTGCAATTTTTTTTGCCTGCTCTTCGAGTTTTTTGTCTTTTTCTTCAAGCGCTTTCTTACTTTCTTCGAGTGCTTTCTTACTTTCTTCGAGTGCATTCTTACTTTCTTCGAGTGCGATCGCCTGTTCTCTGATTTTAACGCCATAAATATCGTCAATAGTCCTGATATATTCTGCTTCGTTTTCTATCTGTTTACGTTCTTCAGGATTGACCCCCATCTCATGCAGCGTATTAGTAATTAGTATCATCTCCTCATCGTTGGGCGCCGGCTGATACCAGTATTCTTTAATTGCTTCCGAACCTTCCTTGAGAAAATATTTCTGTTCAAATATACTGATTAGTTTTTCCAGATTGGTAATGTAACGGTTATCCGTTATTCTACCTGCCTGAATGATATAAGAGTCATGAGTAAGCTTTTCGATAAAATCATCCCTTCCGGTAACTGTTTCGTTCGTTAACATATCGGTATATATTCGTCCGACTTTCAGGCATGAACATTTTATTTCGGCGAGTTTGTCTCCCAGAATATAAATCGTTGTAATCGGAAGCATCAGTTCCCTGTTGATGTTATCAATGATAACCGTATCTCTTTTTGCATATTGCTCCCCAAGATATTTACGAAAGCGATGTACATCTATCGTTCCCAACGATTTCTGCACTTCGATTAATACCTTGCGATACTCGCCCTCTTTGGTCAGAACGGTTGCCATGAAGTCAACCCGATAAATCGAATAGGGTACCGTTTTGTCTTCTTTTTTTGTTGCGTCATCTACTTTGTCGTCATTCTTCTTTTTGTGTGTGAACTCTTGCGGAAGAACATCTACCGCAGTAACCTGCTGGCCAAGTATAGTACTGATGAAAAATTTCACAATCCTCAAGTTTTCCATCAATCTTTTAAACACCGTATCGTATATCGGATTAGCGATGATAATCGGTTTTAATGCTGTTTGCTCTTTTTCGTTTGATCTCATCATATATTCTGATTTTTGTTTCGTTGCAAAGTACAAAATTATTGATTCTTTTAAAGCGGCTATCTTAAAGAAGTTTTGTCCGTTAGTTGCCAACTCCCAGAGTATAATGCCTTCGAAATTAGAATTGCCGTATAGCAATATCTTCACATTCTTATTTTCGTTCATAATCACATTTTTTTTGTGACAGTAAACAAAAAACATAAAATAGACTTGCACATGGGCGTAAAGATACAACAAAAATTCCGGACCATCACTCCTTTCGGAGGAATTTCTTTTGTAAACGATGAATTTACCCGTTTGGGGCTATCAGCTTTGATAGATAAGGAACTTGGCAGGCGCAGTATTTCCGGTTATCAATACAGCGATATTTTCTGAGATTGAACGGCAACCTTCGTTACTTGATGTGATATTTTACCACCATATCTGCTCTTCGTTTTCGTACATGAATGGTCGCTCTTCACTTCCCCTTGTTTCATTGTGTAATATAAACAATGCGCCGGAGGGAGCGTTTTCGTATATCAGCGCGCCATTCTTGACGCCGGTGCGCTTCCCGAGCGATACTTTACCCGCGTCTGTGAAATAGAACAACTCATAGACGTCGTCTTCGCGGATGTTGTTGTCGTCGTTCCTGTAGAGGTATTCTATTTCAGTGATTTGTGCGGGTTCATTCAGGGTAAGGCCAACCCACGCACCGTCCGGCGAAGAGGAATCGGTGTAGGTAAGCGGGTTGCCGTCGAACGCCGCTTCCCGCGTACAGTCCGAGCCGAATCCGGACGGATTGTCAAAGCCGATAACTTTCCCTTTCAGCGCTTTACCGTCCGAAATGAATTTTATCTCGGCAATGTTCACATGGGCGTCTGGAGCCGAATAATACCGAATGTGCTCGATTTTTTCGGGATAGTCTATTTTGATATGGTAATAATCAAACGACAATGAATCCGTATGGGTATGGATTGTTACCGGGCGAGTAAAAAGGCTGTCGACGGAGACTTCAAAACGCCCGCCTACAGAACGGTGTCTGAATGCCTGATACCAGCCAGGAAGAGGATATTTGCGGTTGATCGTCATAGTATGGAGGCAAGCTGTATCCGGCTTTATAAATAAATGATTATTATCAGGCTGCACGAGGACGGGGAATCCTTCTTCTTCCGGTTTGCCATCTATATAAGAAAGTGCCTGATATACGATCCCCGGCTCTACATAGTCGAACACGGCTTTCCCGTTTTTGATTTTACTGCATGTAACGGGTATCCATCTGCTGTTATTAAAAACGCCCAGAAACAGCAAGCCGTTATCTCTCCGTTTTCGGCTTACCGCTATTGTAAGCGTTGTCTTTTCATGGTATTCGTGCGTCACATCCGTCATCAGCAGGTCGTTGAGGGGCGCCGGCAATTTTGCTTTGTATTTGTAAGGTGGGGAACCGGCTTGTATGCCATAGCAGGAGCGGTAGATCTTTCCCGTCTGACGGTTCATTTTATTATTTTCTCCCGGCTCCTTTTGGAGCAGTTCGAAGCGATGTGTAACGCCATTGTTATCCTTCATGTAATTCCAGTAATGTTGTTTATACTGTTTGTCGGGATTTTGGAGGATCATGTCGACACCGCAGGGGATACCCAGTGCGCGGAATGCAAACACGGCATACAGCGACATCAGGCGACAATCGCCCAAACGACAGTGGAAGAGTGTTTCTGCACCGAGATGCCTGCTTGTCGTCGAGTTTTCGAATATCCAGCGCCGGCTGTCGTAAATAATCCTGTATACCGCTCTGCCTGCCGTCAACAGATCACAGGTGTCGCCGCATATTGAATCCACTTTGGGACGGAAATAATCGTAATACAGTGCTCTCCATTCCTGCAGGGGTTCGTCGGCTACGCGGTAAGGCAGTATCTGCTCGCAGAAATCTTCGAAAGACAGATCTGTTCCCCAGGGCTGTTCCTGCCATATCTTGAAAGACTGTTCGATGTTGTTGATCAGGAAAGTGGACGTTATCACGTGCGAATCCATGGTGCGGCCATAGCCGGAAGAGGCAGGCGTCGGGAAGTCGTCGGCAAAAGAGTTGACGGATAGATTCCGGGTATGATCGCCGGGCACATATTCATGTCCGGCTGCATACCGTTTCACTTCTACGGCAAAGTCGTCGAGCGCCTTGCCAGAGTACGAATAATGGAAAGGCATGTTTTCAATCAAAAAACATGCCGCCCGGTATTTCAGACTGTCTGCTGCGTTTGCGTAATAGTGCGCCAATACTTTTTCCAGTTCCGCACGGTTATTGCCGGCGAACACCAGCGCCTGTTCCAATCGCGACGGCTGACGGCAAGCAACTGCCAATGCCAAAACGATACTGATATAAATCCCCCATCTGTCTGTCGAAAAAATGCTCCGCATGATTTTATTTTTTTTGTTACTTTAAATTCCATTTGTTATCTAACGAATGTTTTGAAATTTTTTCCGCAAAGTAAAAACGGAACGCTTAATAAACTGCTTAATAAAGTACTTAATCCCGAAAAAAAACTCATTATAGTTTTTTTAAGTGATTTATTAAGCGCTCGGCTATTATCAGTTAAGTTATTCAACAACACTTACTTAGGAGAAAATCAAGAAGATCGACCGGCCGGGATTTGAGATTTCTGCAGGTCAAAAATAATTATTCTTGATCGCTTGTCTTTTAATTTTATTTTTTACCTTTGCAGCCGCAATGAAAAAATGCTCATTGTAAATTAGCGTTTATACGGAAAAGTTAAACGTTCAGGATTAATAAAGGATGTCTTCGGGGTGTAGCGCAGTCCGGTTAGCGCACCTGCTTTGGGAGCAGGGGGTCGTGGGTTCGAATCCCGCTACCCCGACAGCCTGAAAATCAAGCGTTTACGAAAAAGTAGACGCTTTTTTTTTGCCCTTTTAGGGGGTATTTGCTATTAGCAACTGTAGCATGGAAATGATGAGTAGATCTTACTGTAAATTTTACCGGACATTTTTATTCATCTGTGTGTGATTGAAAAATTTCATGTATATTTGCCGCACAATATTTTACAGTTAAATACATTTAGAATGAAAAAAGTTATAGAACACATAAATGAGAGTAAAAAAACAGCGTTTTCTTTTGAAGTGTTGCCACCTCTGAAAGGGAACAGTATAAAGAGAATATATGATATCATCGATAAATTGATAGAGTTTGACCCTAAATATATTAACATCACGTCTCATCATAGCGAGTATATGGATAAAGTAGAAGCAGATGGTACGATACGAAAGGTTAATATACGCCGTCGTCCGGGGTCGGTCGCTATCGCTTCGGCTATTCAAAACAAATATGGTATTACGGCGGTGCCTCATATCATATGCAAGGGTTTTACGAAGGAAGAAACGGAATACGCACTGATAGATCTTAATTTCTTGGGCGTGCATGATTTATTGTTGCTTCGCGGCGATGAAAAAAAACTGCCGGTTACCGCAGACAGATCACTCTATCATGATTATGCAACGGATCTGCAGAAACAGGTGAATGATTTCAATAGAAGCATTGCATTAGACGGATCTTCTTTCGAGGGAATCGAAACTCCGTTTTCGTACGGTATGGCCTGTTACCCGGAAAAGCACGAAGAAGCGCTCAATATGGATTCGGATATATATTATGCGAAGAAAAAAGTAGAAAACGGAGCGGATTATTTAGTGACGCAAATGTTTTTCGATAATTCAAAGTATTACGCTTTCGTTGACCGGATGCGTGCAGATGGAGTGACTGTTCCGATTATTCCCGGAATCAAACCGATTGTTTTTATAAACCAACTGACTATATTGCCTAAAGTTTTTCGCTCGGAAATCCCGGTAGAACTTGCCGAAGAACTTCGTCGATGTAAAACTGACGACGAAGCCAAAGAGGTCGGGATAGAATGGAGCGTCCGACAGTGTAAAGATTTAATTAAACACGGTGTTCCGAGTATTCATTTTTATACATTGATGGCAACCGACAGCGTCAGGAAGATTGCTCG
Organism: Tannerella sp.; assembly: GCA_031258835.1. Taxonomy (GTDB): domain Bacteria; phylum Bacteroidota; class Bacteroidia; order Bacteroidales; family Tannerellaceae; genus Tannerella. The sequence goes on along the minus strand of JAIRMH010000349.1, from coordinate 1,339 downwards.
GGAGATCTATTGACATTCGCGTTATTACAGGATTAAATAATGGGTGAAATAATTATGTGGGTAGCGTTTAAGATGAATTTTTTTTATGTTCTCATGGTAATCTTACTGTTTGATAACTGTACGACAAAATATTCGGATCCATATTCCGTCAGAAATGTCGCAAAAAATCTAAGTAAACAGTATTCCACCGAAATAGGAATCGTAGAAGTAAAGAAAAAGAGAGATTCCAGCGGGAAAAAGTACAATGAATATCTTTTAAAAGATAAGAAGCGAGATTTTTTATTTGAAGCCGGTTCGCATATAAAGATGGACCGGCATATCATTTTATATTATAAAGAACGATGGGATCATTATTCGCGCGACTTGATGCGGTATTATTATGATGATGTGATGCGGATTGTCGATAAATACGGAATCTTATTGATACCGCCTCTCCAGAAACTGCCGGAAGTTCGTGCGAAAGCATATTCTCCGGTATTGGCGTTCGATTCCGTATTTATTCATTCTCCGGGACAATTGGATACGGCCGTTGATTTATACGTCGAACTTGCCAATTTTTATAATTTCAGTTATGTCCGCTATCACAAAAATGAAACAAAAAATCCGAGATTCATATTATGCTATCTTCCTGAAAACGAATCGGACAGGAGCGGAGGTGTGAAGATCTGCCATCTTTTATATTTAGAATACCGGATAGATAGAGATGATGCAGAGCCTTACTCATACAGGAAAAAAGAAAAGTATATAAATTATATTCCCGAAAAATATGAAGTTCGTAAAAAATTATATCAATCATGGAATGATGCGATTGACAAAGGAAAAATCGTTCAGGAGAAAGTTGAAGTGGGGAGAGAGAGTAGAGGCGAATGACGGACAAATACCGTGACGCGGCAAGTCATGAGGAGGCAAAAATTTTGCCTGAAAAATTTGTTGCAATTAAAAAATCTTGTAACTAACTTTGCACGTCTTTTTATGAAAAATATAATAGCGTTCAGCCTGATAGAAAATGGGACTGACGTTTTTTTTGTTGCTTGTGTGGTATGATTAATTCATTGATATTAAGTTGATTATGTGTTCCGTTGTTGTTTTTGATTTCGATGATTTTCGCCATGTTTCTGATACCGAGAATATTGGTGATTGCGATAAGGTATTCCTTATTCGACACTCAAAACGAACGTAAGCTACATAATGGTACTGTTCCCCGTCTCGGCGGAGTATCTTTTATCCCCTGTATTCTCTTTGCCATGACGTTTGCCATCGGTATATTTTTTAAGTATATCAAAGGAGACAATTACGACGGTTATTTTCCTAATTTTTTAGAATACAGTCTTTTTGTGTG
>JAIRMH010000347.1 GCA_031258835.1 Tannerella sp. | reverse complement strand
TACCAATAAAATCGCTCTTTTCATACGTCTTTTTTTAAATTATTTAATTCTACAAAAATATGTTTTTTTTTTCATACTTCAAAACACTGCGTATCGCCGTAATAACTGACGCAAACGGTGAATTTACGCTTACCGTTCCGAGTGACACTTCCGTGTTACAGTTCAGTTTTGTGGGCTACCAAAAACAGGAAATCGTAGTAGGTACACGAAAAATTGTTGCGGTAGTGTTAAACGAAGAAGCCGCAGAAATCGGTGAAGTGACCATCGTCGCCTTCGGCACACAAAAGAAGGAGAGTGTGGTAGCCTCTATTACGACGATCAATCCCGCCGAATTGAAAGTTCCGTCGAGCAACCTGACCACAGCCTTTGCCGGACAGATGGCGGGGATCATTGCCTATCAGCGTAGCGGCGAACCGGGAGAGGACAACGCCGACTTCTTCGTGCGCGGTATTACTACTTTCGGCAACAATACCAATCCTCTCATCCTGATTGACGGTATTGAACTGACCAGCACCGATCTCGCCCGTTTACAGCCGGACGACATCGCCAGCTTTTCCATCATGAAAGACGCTACGGCAACGGCGCTGTACGGCGCACGCGGCGCTAACGGAGTGATATTAGTCACTACCAAGCTGGGGAAGACAGGCTCGGCAAAGATTTCCCTGCGCGTAGAAAATTCGTGGTCGATGCCTACCCGCAATATAGATCTCGCCGATCCTATCACTTATATGCGACTGGAAAACGAAGCTGTGCTTACCCGTAACCCTTTGACCGGAGTACCGGTCTATTCCGACGAAAGAATTGCAGATACCGAGTCGGGCAGGGATCCCATTCGATTTCCTGCCAACGACTGGCTGGAGATGCTGTTTAAAAATTATACCGCGAACCAGCGCTACAATTTAAGTCTGAGCGGCGGCGGAACAGTCGCACGCTATTTCGTATCGGGATCGTTCAGTCAGGACAACGGAATGTTGAAAATCGACAAACGACAGAATTTCAACAACAATATCGACAACAAATCCTATACCATGCGGTCGAACGTGAGCATTGACATTACCAAAACCACCGAAATCGTTGTTCGGATGAGCGGAATATTCGATGATTACAGTGGCCCGATCAATGGTGGCACCGAAACATACAATATGATCATGCGGTCGAATCCGGTCATGTTTCCCGCCTATTATCCGGCAACCCCGGAAACATCTCACATCTCGCACATCATGTTCGGGAATCAGGATAATCAGTACATCAATCCCTACGCCGAGTCGATACGAGGGTATAAAGACAAGAACAGAGCGCAGATTTTGGCGCAACTCGAAGCTAAACAGGATTTGGGATTCCTTACTGATGGGCTGTCTATCAGGGGGATGCTCAATATCTCGCGGTTGTCGCAATTTTCCGTCCGACGTTATTATAATCCGAACTATTACGAGATAGAACGCTATAATTACGCTACTAGAGAATATACCTTGCGCCGCACCAACAATGGCACCGATTATCTGGGATATGACGAACCGGGAGGCGACAAGGTAACCAATTCCACCTTTTATTTTGAGGGAATGGTGAACTACAACCGCACTTTTGCCGAAAAACATGCGGTAAGCGGTTTGCTGGTGTATATTGCGCGGCAATCGCTCACCGCCAACACAGGGAATCTGCAATTGTCGCTGCCATCAAGAAATTTGGGGCTGTCGGGACGATTAACCTATTCGTATGGCGATCGCTATTTCAGCGAATTTAATTTCGGATACAATGGGTCGGAACGTTTCGCCAAATTGCATCGCTACGGCTTTTTCCCCTCCTTTGGACTTGCATGGAATATCGCCAAAGAAACTTTCTGGGAGCCGTTCCAACCGGTGATTTCCAACTTGAAACTCCGTTATTCCTATGGTTTGGTGGGTAACGACCAGATCGGCTCCGCCTACGACCGTTTCTTTTACCTGTCGGAGGTGAACATGAATAACGGCGGCGTCTGGATGCGCTTCGGCACTAATGCCAACAACCAGAATGTCGGTATTTCCATTGACCGTTACGCCAACGAAGACATTACATGGGAAACCGCTGTCAAGCAAAATTATGCGCTGGAAGTCGGTTTATGGGGAAAGGTGTCTCTCATCGCCGAATATTTCAGGGAACATCGCTATAATATCCTGATGACTCGTTCCTCCATTCCATCAACGATGGGAATCGCCAATCTGTCTTCATTACGGGCAAATATAGGCGAGGCGACAGGTCAGGGCATGGATATGAGTTTGGAGTACCAGCAAAATTGGTCGAGCGATTTCTGGACTTCGGCGCGTGGAAATTTCACTTTCGCTAGAAGCAAATTTGAGGTATATGAAGAACCTGCTTACAAATATCCATGGCGTTATCGTACAGGACAGGCGATCTCTCAAGGATTCGGATATCTTGCCGAAAGACTTTTCGTGGACGATGCGGAAGCCGAAAACTCGCCGCAGCAGGAAATCAGTAGTTACAAATATGGTGGCGGCGACATCAAATATACCGACGTAAGCGGAGATGGACGCATCACCAGCGACGACGCGGTGCCTATCGGTAATCCTACTACGCCCGAAATAGTGTATGGCTTTGGCGTTTCAATGGGTTACAAGGGGTTTGACGCTTCGATATTTTTTCAAGGACTTGCCAACGAATCTTTTTATCTTAATTATTCTGGTATTATGCCTTTTGTCGGTCAGAATAATCTGCTGCAAGTAATTGCAGACGATCACTGGTCGGAAGCAAACAGAAATGTTTACGCTTTTTGGCCACGGCTAAGCGCGACAGTGAACGAAAACAACGCTGTGTCCAATACATGGTGGATGCACGATGGCGCTTTCCTTCGCCTGAAAAAAGCCGAAATAGGTTATTCCATTGAAGGCAAATGGAAAGAAAAATTGCGGATATCAACATTACGGTGTTATGTGGATGGCACCAATCTGTTGCTGTGGAGCCGGTTTAAACTCTGGGATGTTGAAATGGCGGGCAGTGGACTGGGGTATCCTATCCAAAGAGTAATCAACATAGGTTTGAATATTACATTCGATTAGTAAAACATCAATCAATCAAGGAAATATATAAAATAACATGATCATGAACAATATAATATATAAGGTACATAAAAAATACCGCACACTGAAAATCGGCGTATGGACGGGTTTTCTGCTTCTATCCTTCAGTGCATGCGATTATCTGGATGTGGTTCCGGAAGGTATCAGCAGTCTGGACAATGCTTTTACCATGCGTACCACCGCCCGCCGGTTTTTATATACCTGCTATTCTTTTCAGATTTCGTATTTCGAGGGGCCGGAACTTACGGGCGGCGATGAAGTGTGGCTACTGTCCGACATCCAATTTCCTCAAATCAGCCTTGACGGTGCACGTTATGCTGAAGGCTTGCAAACCGCGCAAAATTCCCTGTTTAATTATTGGAGCCGTTACTATCGAGTTTTGCGCGACTGCAATGTTTTTCTCGAAAATGTGGGGAAAGTTCCCGATTTGCCTGAGTGGGAGCGCGATCAATGGATTGCCGAAGTAAAAGTATTGAAAGCATATCATCATTTCTTGTTGTTGCAACAGTACGGTCCTGTTCCCATTATCCGCGAAAACCTGCCGATCTCCGCAGGAGTAGACGAAGTGCGAGTAATGCGCGACAAGGCCGACGACGTGGCTAACTACGCCGTAGAGCTTATTGACGAGGCTTTGCCTAACCTGCCCAATGAAGTGTACAGCCCTATCACTGAAAAAGGTCGAATTACACTCCCTATCGCTTTGATGATCAAAGCGATGATACGGATAACAATCGCCAGTCCCCTGTTTAATAGCGACAATGAGCTATTTTCCTCTTTGCGCAATCACGACAGCAACAGGACCCAGTTAATCTCTTCGAAATACTCGGTCGAAAAGTGGAAGCAGGCGGAAGAAGCATGTAAAGAGGCGGTGGAAGTATGCGAGGCGCTTGGTTTCGAACTGTACGAATACCCCGGGCACCAGCAATATGACCTCACCCCGGTTATCAAACGGCAGATGTCATTGCGTTTGGCTTTCAACGAAAGATGGAACAAGGAACTCATTTGGGGAGATACAAAAGAGGCGGTCAGTTCAATGCAAGTACAATGGACGCCGAAACTGGATCTGAGATACATGGACTATCCCCCGATGAAACAGTATGGCGGTCCGCCGTTAAAAATAGTGGAACAGTTCTATTCGAATAATGGCGTCCCCATCAATGAGGACAAGTTTTGGAACTATTCGGAACGGTACGATTTGCAAACAGCTACTGCTGCCGACCGTTTGCTGGTGAAAGAAGGAAGCGTCACGGCAAAGTTGAATTTCAACCGCGAACCGCGTTTTTATGCATGGCTGGGTTTTGACAACGGAATATGGTACGGACAGGGAAACTTCGACGACACAAAAAATGATCTCTTCTATGTGCAGGCCAAAGCAGGTCAGGCAAACAGCATAGCCTCGCAGGGAGGGTCATCTACAGGCTATTATGTCAAGAAATGGATCAATTCCGAAAGCGTCCAAACCGCCGCTATGGAATACACTCCAACATGGTATATATGGCCTAACTATCGGCTGACAGACCTCTACCTGCTCTATGCCGAAGCCCTCAACGAAGCGGAAGACAGTGAAGCCAACCGGGATCAAGCCATATTCTACCTCGACAAGGTACGTACCCGTGCCGGTTTGCAAGGTGTTAAAACCTCATGGGATAATTATTCCACACGCCCCGACAAATATACAACACAAAGCGGCTTGCAGGAAATTATCCGGCAGGAACGCATGATTGAATTGTGCTTTGAAAGAAAACGATTTTGGGATATTCGCCGCTGGATGACAATCAGCGATTTGTACCAGATTCCCATACAGGGATGGAAGGTATCTCAAAGAGACGCGGCCGATTACTATCAACCGACCACCATCTTTCAACAGGAATTCAGGCTTAGGGACTATTTCTGGCCTATACCGGAACAGGAAGTGTTGAGCAATCCAAATTTAGTACAAAACATAGGATGGTAAAAACCTCTTTTCCAGCGCTTTTTGGACTTGCAAAGCTAATATAAAAATTACAAATAATAACAATAATAAATAAGTCATGAAAAATTTTATAAAAAACCACATGATACGAATCATCCTCATGGGAGGATTGTTTGCGGCAGTTTTTTCGTGCATAGAGGACAAGCGGTATCTCGGTATTGACAAGAACACGCCGGCGCCGATGCCCTTAAACGCGGACGACATTACAGTCAAAAACCTTCCGGGAAGATCTGTTCTTTTTTATCACGTCCCGAACGACGAGAACCTGTCGTACATAAAAGCGGTTTACACCACTGCGCCGGGCGTAACACGAGAAGCGAAAGCGTCAAAATATCTCGACTCGCTGCTGGTAGAAGGATTTTCGGAAGCGGGAAACTATGAAGTCGCTTTATACAGCATCGGAAGAAACGAAAAAGCTTCCGATCCGATTTTTAAACAAGTTTCTCCGGAAACGCCTCCTATAATTGCCGCATGGGAATCGCTGAAATTACAGGAAACTTTCGGCGGCGTACTGGGGTCGTTCGTCAATGAGAGTAAAACGCCGCTCACTGCCGTGTTGATGGCGGACACCTCTCATACGGGAAATTTTATACAGTTGAGAGCTTTTACGCTGGCTTCGCTGAATGCTCACTTCGATTACATTGACGCAGAAGGACTTGATACGGTCACTACAGACTTCAAGGTGTATCTGAGAGATCATTACGGCAACATATCGGCGTCAAAGGGTTTTCAACTGAAACCTTGGTTTGTTGAAGAAATCCCTAAGGAAACCTGGCGGGAATATATACTTCCTTCCGACAACACCATACAGGCGGAAGAGTACTGGAGATACGGACTTCCATGCCTGTGGGACAAAGTGTACAATAATGAAAACTCCAATCTTTTCGCAACCTCCAACGATCCTACGAAATATTATCCGTATCATTTTACCATTGATCTCGGCACAAAAGTTATGATTAGCGCCATGTACATGCATCACCGGATGAATTACGAATATATCAACAAAACGCCCAAAGAACTTGAACTTTGGGGGTCGGAAAAAAATTCGCCGGGTGACGACCTGTTTGGCGGCGACTGGTTCCTTCTCGGAACGCTCGTTTCTGCCATGCCGTCGGGCAGCACCGGCTCTCCGACTGCGGAAGACAAAACCTATGCTAACGGGGAAGGCGAAAGGCTGATGATACAGGTAACAGACGAAACACCTGACCCGTACCGTCCCGTCAGATTCATCCGCTTGCGTGTCCTTTCGGTCTGGGACGGCGGTTTGGCAGGGCAAATGGTTATCTCCGAAATAGACTTGTTCGGACAATTGGTTAAATAAACTTGAATTATCATTAATTAATTTGAAAATATCTCATCATGAAAAAAATCGTATTGATCATCATGGCTGTCGCCATTATGGTATCGTGTAAAGATCAGAATGATATCTACAAGGATTATATGCCGCTGAACGGCATTGTATATCCGGGTAAGGCGACGGGAGCCATAGCCTGTTCCGGTTATGAAAAAGTAGAAATACGATGGCCTGCCGGCGCAGACCCTTCGGTCGTTTCAGCAAAAATTTCGTGGAACAACAACCTGGGCGATACTGTCGTCAGCATCCCGCCCAATACCGACACTATCCGTTGCCTCATCCCACTGCCGGAAGGCTCCCACGCCTTCGAAATACGAACCTGCGACGCGAAAGGAAATGTTTCCGTTCCTGTGGAAATCACCGGAAGGGCATACGGATCGGTCTATGTTAATCGCTTTGTCGTTCCCAGAGAGATCGAATCTCAGAAAATCGACGGAACCAAAGCGACTATTCTTTGGAAATCCGCCGACATTTCCAACGGCGCGCGATATACCGAAGTAAACTATCCCGCCCTCGACGAAACGGAAAAAACCGTGACCCTATCCGCGTTGGAAACAATACTGGAAATAGAAGATTTTAAATTGGGAGCGGGAGGTTTCAAACATCGAACCGTGTATCTGCCCGATTCGACCTCTATTGATCCGCTGTTCTCCACTAAACGGACAGTGGACGAATATTTTGCTCTGGACAAGAAAAACTGTCATGTCGTCGATTTTTCTTCACAACACCCAGACGGTAATAATTTCGCCTCAAATGTCATCGACGGCATATATCTGGACAATCGCTGGCATACCAATGCCAATATTCCCGGTGTGTATCCGCATTTTGTCACGATTCGCTTCGATACGGAAACAAGTATTCAATGCGTTGGCGTTTGGCCCTCTACCCGAGACGCCGTCAATCGAGGAGGAGTGATTGACGAAAGGCTACCGACTTCGCTAAAGTTTGAGATAAGTCAGGATAACGCCAGTTGGACGTCTGTAGGCCAATTCACCAGTCCTCTTCCCACCACGCACAGCGAACAACGCTATGAGGTAACGCCGACGCCGGCAAGATATATCAAATTTACAGGAATTTCAACCACCAATCCTAATAACGACGTCGGCTACATGGTTGTGGGTGAACTGGACTTTTATTGCAAGTAAATTAAATTAAATTAAATTCATACATTGAGATGTAAGTCATTTTTAAACGCAGTAACAGGCACGGTTTTATTTCTGCTTTTTATGGGATGTAAAACTAAAGAAGACGCAGCAATTATTTTGCAATCCATGGAAGTAACGCCTTCTCCTGTTCGGTTGATTGTGGACGGAACTCAACAGTTGACTGTTGCAACAGTTCCGGAGAATGTGCCAAATGTGAAGTTTGTCTGGACATCTGTTGATCCTGCGGTGGCAACCGTGTCGGAGCAGGGACTGGTGACGGCCAAAAAAATGGGCGTTACCACGGTGGGAGTGGTAAGCGGCCATGTCGAAAAAGCAGTACAGGTAATCGTCAGCGACAAATTCATCGAAATAACGCCTTCTTCTGTAATGCTGATCGTGAACGAAACACAACAGTTCGTCGCTACGATTGTCCCTGAAAATGCGGCAGACGGAAGAGCGCCGGTCTGGACGTCTGCCGATCCTGCGGTGGCAACCGTGTCGGAGCAGGGATTAGTGACGGCCAAAGAAATAGGCGTTACTACGGTGACAGCGACAAGCGGCAGCGTCAAACAGACAGCGACAGTGACCGTCGGCGCCATCAGGCAAAGCGATGTATTGAGTGTGAGAAACGGAAATTTCTATTTGGAGGGTAAAAAAATTGCAGAAATCAGTTTCAACAAGTTTGACCTTTTTTGGAAAATCTGGGACGCTGCTTATGCCGGTGAAGAGATAAACGATACGCATCCCACAGTCGTATTGCAGGAAGAGGCGCTGGCAGAACTGTCGCAGCACGGTTTCAAGACCATACGTATTTTTTGCATGCCTTTCTGGTTCAAGGATTTTAAAACTGTTTACGATGATCCGACTAAAAGGCAAAACATATATTACAAGGCGATGGACAAAACGTTGGAACTCTGCGAAAGACATCATATTAAGGCTGTCTTTTGTCTTGGCGCGGGAGATTTTACGCTTAAGGACTGGGGAAGGCGGGAAGATGGCACAGACGGAATGATATACCATGAACACATGGCCGATTTGGTGGGAGATCCTTCCTCTGAACCGCGAATACGGCTTATGGCTTATTTGGACGACGTCATTTTGCGCTATCGTTCCAGCCCGGCCATCGCCATGTGGGAAATATCCAATGAACTGACGCTGTCGGTGGATATTCAGCCGGTAACGCTCATACATGACGGGCAACGTATGCCCACCATGCTGCAACTGGCCGGATTTTACCGGGATGTGACGGCAAAAATCAAATCACTGGACGCTGTCAGGCTGATAAACAACGGCGGAAGTATTTTGAGAGAATACGCCTATGGCTTGTACCGCGGCACAGGCTGGAGCAAGCGCGACACCTACGGACAGCATAAGGAAATGTTTGGCATGATTTACGGTAACACCGGTCTTGACGTAATGGACATCCACTATTATGCCATTGCCGAAAACGGCTATCACATTTTGGAAGAAAACGGAGTTACACCGTTTTGGCTGAACTTGAATGAATACAAAACCATTGCAGATAATTTGGGACTTCCGATATATGTGGGCGAATATGCCGCATTACCCAAAAATAAATCCGATACCGAATTTTGGACTAATTATCCCGACTATTTTGAAAGTTTTGACGGGGATAATGCGGACGCCGTCAAATGGGTAGGCAAAGCGCTTGAGAATGCTGTGAACAGCGGCATTCCCCTGATTCACTGGTGGTGTTACCAGTCGAACAGAGAGCAGGATCAGGGCGATCCGCAACGCATGGATTTGGATCTGCAAAGAACGCCCGCCCTGTTCCAAATGGTAGTGGAAGCGAACAGCGCACTGAAAGAACGCTTGGGTATACGGCCATAACCGTCGAATATAATCAATAACCGAATAAATAGATAATGACATATAGATCACTTAAATTTTTAACATCATGAAAGTAAAATCAATTTTAACGTTATGCATCCTGACAGCAGGATTGCCGACAGTGTTTCATTCGTATAGCGACGACAAAGACAAGCCCGATCCTGTTACCCCTGATCCGGTCAAAGGGCACCTGTCTTCAGTTTCGCCGGTTCAGACGCTAACTCTTTCCGGAGCCATCAAATACGACGAAGAAAATCCGAAACAGAGGAAAATCCGTGCGATCATCCATTCAAAAAAACAGTGATTATGCAAAAGAAAAATTTTTATCGGTTTTACCTTTTGGCAGGGATTTTTCTGTTCCTCTTTTCCATTGCCTGCAACAACAAAGATAAGAGTGATGATGAAGTGTCGGAGCCGCCTCAAAATCAGGAGCAGGAACCGGAACCGGAGAAACCGGCGTTTGACTTTGCCGAGATACAGGCAAAGTATGACACTTACGGATTCATACTGGATACCTTAGGCTATCCGCTTGAAGGAGTAGTAGTGAGCGACGGTTTTTCATCTTCCGTCACCGGCAAAGAAGGTGTTTACTACTTCAACCGCAATGCCAACGCTTATTATGTACACTACGCAGTTCCGGCGAACTGTAGCATACCGGTGGATAACACCACGGGGCTTCCCGCATTTTTCCAAAGATTAAGGAGCGGAACGGCAAGGTACGATTTTGTGTTGAAACAGCTTAAAAACGGCGTCGAAACGGCGTTTACTCTTGTGTGTATTGCAGACCCTCAGGTAAAAAACGCCACCCATACGAACAGATTCAAAAACGAAACAGTGGCGGATGTACGCGAGCACCTGACAGGTATCGACGGGCCGAAATACGGCGTCACGCTGGGCGACATCGTTTTTGACGTCCCTGCGCTGTTTCCCGACATGGTAACCGCCATGAGCGCAAACCGTACAGGCGTGCCGCTTTTTCAGGTCATCGGCAACCACGACCATCTGTACTCGGCGGCGAATGAAACAGAATCGCAACGTAATTTCGAAAGACATCTGGGGCCGCTCAATTACTCTTTCAATCGAGGAAATGTCCATTTCGTAGTAATGGATAATGTGCTGCACTTGCTGGGAAGCGCTTCTACCTACAATGCAGGCTTCACGGCAGCACAAGTGGAATGGCTGAAAAAAGATTTAAGTTTCGTTTCAAAAGAAAAATTACTGATCTTTTGCGTGCACATCCCCTTCAAGGACGGATCAGCCTCCGGAGGCGCTACGGTAAACAAAAACGCTTATTACAGCGAAGTGCTGCAATTGCTTGCGGAATTTCAGGAAGCCCATATCATGGCAGGACATACTCACGACAACAGCAATCATATCCATGTGGTGAAAGGCAAACAAATCTATGAGCACGTACACGGGACGGCATGTGGCGCATGGTGGAATTCGATCGTCGCCAAAGACGGTACTCCCAACGGTTATGCCATATATACCATTCACGAATCGACCATTACCGACTGGTACTACAAATCTACCCGATTCGACAGGAATTTTCAAATCAGGCTGCATTACGGCTCTGTCAAATTTACGGGCGGACATGCTACCAAATACTGGCAGTTTATCCAAAATGGCGCAAAACAAATCATCGCCAATATCTGGAATGCCGATCCCGACTGGGTGGTGAAGGTTTATGAGGACGATGTGGAAAAGGGCGTAATGACCCCATATACGGATACGGACTGCTGGGCTTGTGGATACCATGCCGGTAACAAAGGATTGTCAGAATCCACTTACAGTAAAACCAACGATCATCTTTACTGGTACACGCTGAAGGGAACGCCTCAAACGGTGAGAGTGGAAGCTACCGACAGATTCGGAAACAAATACTCCCAAACCAAATTTACCGGCGCCTCGGCAGCAGATTATCCGGATCAATATGATTAATCAATGTTTGGAACTTTTTAATAATCAATAATAATAATAAATTAAATTTTAATATCATGAAAAAAGTAATTAGACTTAGTTTTTTGAGCGCATTGTGCGCTATGGCCGTCTCCTCGTGCGGAGACAAAGAAGAACCGGCGCCGTTGTCGGAGGCAGATTTCTCCTATGCAATTGATTCCGAAAATTCATTGCGCGTTCAGTTCACCAACAAATCCACAAACGGCGAAAGCTATAGCTGGAATTTTGGCGACCAGAAAGGGACTTCCACAGAAAAAGATCCCCAGTACACCTATACTGCGGGAGGCACTTATGTGGTAAGCCTGACAACTGCCAACATCGAAGGTAAAACCCACAAAAAGGAACAAAATGTGACTGTACAGACTCCCGCGGTGGTAGCAAATTTTACCTACACAGTAGATGAGGAAGACCCGCTGACTGTTCATTTCTCCAACACGTCGCAAAATGCTACTGTTTACAGTTGGAATTTCGGCGATAATTCCTCTCTCGTAACGGAAACCAGCCCCACGCATAGCTATGCGGCGAGCGGTACCTACACGGTAACCCTGACAGCTCAAAACAATGCGCTGGAGTCAAATGCAAAAAACGAACCCATCACTGTGACAGCGACAGATGAACCCGAGCCGGAAACGCCTGTAAGAGTGAAAGTCGGAACGCTTTATACTCCCCTGCTACAGGTCGGCTCCGATGAAATTTATCAGGCCGTCGTTCCTTTTGCTGCAACACAGCAAACATTTACCGTAGAGATCAGCGGTAGCGAATACGGCTTTATATGGTACAGCGGCAATGGCGGCGTAGGGACTGTAACCAGCTCACATTCGAGCGTTCCTCTCGCCGGTATATACGTAGAAAAGAGTATCGGACGTCTGGCTCCCATCACCGACGAAGACCTTGATACCGATCCTTTGTGGGTGAACATGCCAAGCGCTGGCAACGTATTGGTACGCATCGATTTGAGCCAAATAGACAATACGCCCAGATATTATCTGGAATGGCAAAAGACTGCTGACCCGAATCTCATTCTCGAACAGAAATTCGACCTTTTCGTGTGGGGAGGACACTGGCCTAATTATTTGGGAGGCAGTATTCCTTCGCCTACCGATCCTGCATCTCTTGACGGTACGGAAGTTGCATCACGTTCGGGAACCGGAACAGCGGTTGGTATAGGAGGTACAACCCCCATTAATACTGAAGTGACTGCTCAGGCTACTTACCTGAAAAACCGCGACATGGAAGGATGGACTGCTAACTGTACCTACGAAATGGCAGGCTATGCCCGTCTGAGTAATTCTGTTGCCTCCGGCGTCGAGTATCGCGGGATTCTTAAAACTCCGGCATTAGGATCTTCCGCAACGGGCGTCATTACGGTAAAATATGACATCTGCCGTTTTTCCGCCACCGGTCCCATTACATTCAAGGTAGAAGGAGGCGGAACCATTTCCAGGGTAAACTATATAGACGTTATTGAATCGGGCGTCACTTATGGCGGCAGTTATGTGCCCGTCACGACGGAAACGCCGGTTACAGTCGGCGCAGGGGCTGTTTCGTTTGACATGACCACCGCTCTATCTCCTGCGTGGTCGGGTGTCAATAATGCTATAAAGTACTGGACACGGTTTACCGTAACCGTTGCAGATGCCACGGCTGCCACTAAAATTGCATGGGATGCTACCGGCGCTACCGAAACAAGCGCTCAGCTCCGTTGCTGCATTGATAATATTTCGGTGACAAAATAAGTGTCGCCGGCTTAAAGCACAAAACGCCATCAAGCGGGTCAATACAGGGTATCTGTATGGATCCGCTTTTGTTTTTGTCGTCAGATCCGAATTTCGTAAAGTTGTAAAAAATCCTGTATTTTCCTGACCTTGACACTTCATCTATGCTTATTTTATAATAGACTATAAATCAATATATTAAAAATCGCGCATCACCGATTTGGATGACGCAAGCGAAAAAACAATAACTTTGAGTCATGTTTGTACGTAGAAAGAAAAACAGGTCGGGGCGGACAAGTGTTGTTGTAGTGGATAAAAGCGGAGGTCGTTTTCGCGAGTGAAAGACAATCGGGGTCAGTTCATCGGAAGAAGAGATAGCGGAGTT
>JAIRMH010000299.1 GCA_031258835.1 Tannerella sp. | reverse complement strand
TTTTTATATCCGGAACGGTCGACAGATAATCGCGGATGAGGCGCTGCAGGAATAAATCAACAAGTTGTGACTCTTGCGAAAGTCAAATTGAGTAATATGAATCGCTTATTTTTTTAAATCGACAAGAAAGTATAAGTCTATAATAATCTATATCATCACAGGCGTTATTGAAGCTAATCGAATAATGCTTCAACGCATTTTCTAATACGGACAATTCATCGTATGACAGTGCGTGCCGATCGCTTTCGTGAGATAAACTCAACCTGTAGAATAAAAAAGTAATAATTTCAATTCTTTTTATTTCTTGTGAATAAAGAGAAGTTGAAAGGAAAGACGTTAATAAAATAATAAAATACAATTTCACGGCAGTTAATTGTTGCAATATATTATATATAGATAAAGACCATATAAATTCATAATATCAACTCAAATATCTTTTTCGATAAAGGCAGACGCATGAGAGCAGAAAAAGGAATTAAAGATGGGGACAGGCGAGTTCCCGTCTATTCCAGTTCTACGACAGTTATGCCGGTGCCCCCGAATTGAACGTGTTCGTCCCGATATTGTTTAATGCCCGAAACGGTTGACAGATAATCGCGGATGAGTTGCCGCAGGATGCCTGTACCCGTGCCGTGCAGTATTCGCACCGGCGAGACATTTGCAAGTATGGCGTCGTCAATAAAATAAGTGACGGCTTGTAACGCTTCGTCGCCGCGCATGCCGCGTACGTCAATTTCCTGTTTGAAATTTAGTTTTTTCTCATATATGGAATCGGCTGTTTGTGCGCTTATGAAAGTGTTTTTCTTCGTTTCCTTTTTTATTTGGCTACGGCTTATTTTCTCTAACCTGTCCACCTTAACGGCGCTCTTTATCATTCCGAATGTTACGATAACCTGTTTGTCTTTTATCTCTGCAACAGCGCCTATGGCGTTTTGTCCTTTCACGCGGACTGCATCGCCGACGGCTATCGCCGACAGCATATCATCCTGTTCTTCATCCTTCGATCGTCGTGTCTTGTCCCTTGTACCGAGAGCCTTGTCTCCTATACCGGAATTCTTGTCCCTTGTGCTAAGAGCCTTGTCTCCTGTATCAGAAATCTTGTCTCCTGTACCGGATTTTTTTTTCTTCGTTCCCGGATCGTCCTCATTCACGTCGGAGAGGACTGTTTTGAACGATTCCAATTTTCGACGGATGGCTTTGGTGCGTTCTTTTTCAGCCTGCGCCTCTTTAATTTCACGAATTGTTTTTTCAATTTTGGCATTTGCTTCGGAAAGAATTTGCTGCGCTTCTTTTTTTGCGGCTTGAACGATTTCTTTACGCTGTTTGTTAACGGATTCCAAATCATGTTCATAGCGGGTGATCGCAACTTCGAGTTTCTTTTCCTGTTGATGGATGTTTCGGCGTTTGTTTTCCCAGTAACGTTTGTCGCGCACGATGTCCTGAAGATATTTATCCATGTCGATATAGTCGCTACCGACTTTTTCGGATGCGTCGGATATGACATCTTCGGGGAGGCCTATTTTTCGGGCTATCTCTATGGCGAAAGAACTCCCGGGACGTCCAATGGAGAGTTTGAATAGCGGTTGCATCAGGTGACGGTCGTAGAGCATAGCGCCGTTGATTATTCCGTCGTTATCTTCGGCATAATGTTTAAGATTTTGATAATGTGTGGTGATAACCCCGAAACTTCCGTTTTTATTGAAGCGGTCGAGTAACGCTTCGGCCAAAGCGCCTCCGATAAGAGGTTCGGTGCCGCTGCCGAATTCATCGATGAGGAGTAACGTTTTCTCGTTGCAGTTCCTCACGAAGAATTTCATGTTTGTAAGATGGGAGCTATATGTGCTTAAATCGTTTTCTATACTTTGTTCGTCGCCTATATCAATAAAAATACGGTCGAAAATGCCGGCCCGGGAATTTTCGTGAACGGGAATCAATAATCCGCATTGCAACATATACTGTAATAATCCTACGGTTTTCAGGCATACGGATTTTCCTCCCGCATTCGGGCCGGAGATGACAAGTAGCCGTTTGTTATCATGCAATTCGATATCTAAGGGGACGATTTTCTTCCCCTGTTTTTTCAACGAAAGATACAAAAGCGGGTGTGCCGCATTACTCCATTCGATGGAAGGCTGTTTTTCGATAACCGGTTTTATTCCGTCTATTTCTATGGCGAAAAGCGCTTTTGCCCGGATGAAATCTATTTCTGCCAGAAAAAGAAAAGCCTTTATGATTGCGGGGACGGAAGGGCGTATGATATCGGTGAAAGCTGTCAGGATGCGTACGAGTTCGCGTTTTTCTTCGCTTTCGAGTTCGCGTATGCGGTTGTTCGCTTCAATGACGGCTTCCGGTTCAATAAAAACAGTTTTTCCCGTAGCCGATTCATCGTGTACGATGCCACGTATTTTTCTTTTGAAAGAAGGTGATACGGGAATCACAAGACGTCCGTCGCGCATGGCCGGCGTTACATCCTTGTCAATAAAACCTTCCGCCTGAGCCGATTTTAATATGGAATGAAGGTTGCGGGATATGTTCCCTATCGTTGTTGTCATCTCTTTCCGAATTCGCAAAAGTTCCGGCGACGCGTTGTCTTTCATTTTGCCGTATTTATCGAGTATGCCGTCGATCTTTGAGATGATATGCGGGAATACCGGAATATTGCCGGCTAAATCCGTAAGCGCAGGGTATTTGATCTCATCATTTTCTGCCGGATGACTGAAAAAGCGTGTGATATCGTAGATCGTCTGAAGCGAACGTTTCAGATCGAAGAGTTCTTTTTCATCGAGGAATGTCCCTTCCGGTTTGATGCGTCTGAGAGAAGGGCGTACATCTATAAAATAGTCGGTCGGAAAGGAATCCTCTTCCCTGATGATTTGTACAAATTCGTTCGTTTGTTCCAGTTTTTCCCGGAAGGCGTGAATATCCGAAGAGAATTTTATGTTATCAACACATTCTTTACCTAAGACACTGAGGCATTTGCTGTCTATCAACTGCCTGATTTTATCGAAACCGATTTTTTGTTCGAAATGATTCGGGTATGTTATATTCATAAATTTATTCTACTACAATAGCGTTTTCCGTACGAATTTCAGGACGCAGGATAAATTCTAATTTTTCTTTCCCGCGCCGGAGTTTTAATGAGCACGTATTATTTCCCGACGGATTGATAAAAGGTGCATATTTAAACAGATAAGAAAAAGCCGTCAGGTTTTTTTTGTTATTAAATTCTTTTACAACTTGCGGATATTTAAGTTTGTCCCAATACATACAATCGGGAAACCCGTTGGCATCGACAAATCGGGTGTTTTCGTCACGTAATTTCAGTGTGTTAAAAAGAAATTGACGATAGGCGGCGGTGAATTGCTGCGATGTGCGGTCCATACGTTTATCTTCTATCGCATCGATTTTGTCAAACGGAAGGATCCCGGCATCGGCTGCGGGAGAATGAGGGTCGACGGATGCAATTTCCGATATATTATCTATGTTATAATTAATGCCGGTATAATTATATTTCTTTTTAGAGAGCCGGAATTGCACATTCCGACCGTATTTCATGTACGGAAATTGCATACACATAAGAGGAATATGTATAAATGCGAAATTTTCGAGGGAAAATGTTTCGTTCAGAAGTTCGTTGGCTTCACATTCCCAAATGATACGCCCTTTTTTCAGTTTCCGGTCTTCGAGGCGGAATCCGAGTTTCAGTATATATTCGGCTTCGGTCTCGATGGTATTGGGAGGCAGGAAGGGAAATTTCGTCATGCGGTCGCGCGTCATATCATAGCGGTATACATAGCGGTTGTCGTTTTCCGCTTGGGCGTCTTTGTCGCTTTTTTTGTTCTTTTTCGGTTTATAATTAGAATTCTTGTTGAATGAATAATAGATATGTATCATTAGATCGGGATTCACCGGGTCGTATTTCAGATTTCTCTTCAACAGTTCTTTTTTGACAAGGTCGTTTATCTTTTTCGCCAATTCGGGCCGGTTACTTTCTTCGCCGATAAAATCAAACGACTTAAAAACGGAAAAATCTATATCATCTTTTGTTTGAACGGTTATGAACGGGCAAGTAAAAAGCCGCTCGTGCGTATGTTCGACGGCATACATGGCAAAAGCGGTAGCCAGTTGGTTTTCAGATATAGAATGAGCGTTTGTACATTCTTTTTTTATTTTGATTTTGTGTCTGTCGCCGGTGAAATTCCTGATTGTCAGTTCCACGATATCTTTCCCTTCGGGATTCAGGAAAAGATAGATATCATCCAATACATTTTCGGTGACAGGTACATCTTCGACAGCTTCGATGATGTCGTAAGGTTGTATTCCGGAACGTTCTGCCGGCGAATTTGGATATACGCTTGTTATCACAGGTTTGTTTTTTCCCCAGTGGGGGTCATTACTTATCTCGTAACTAAAACCGTAATGGCACGAGACTTCCTGCGCATTTGCTGCAAATACAGGAAGGATAACAGCGATAATAAAAAAGGTTCGTTTCATATTAATCGACGTAAAATTGATTTTATAAGGCAAATGTACATGAATTTTTTTTAATTCCACACATACCGGTAAAAATATCAGGTGAAATTTATGGGAGGAAATGTACATGAAATTTTTTAATTCCACACATACCGGTAAAAATATCAGGCGAAATTTACAGGGAAAAGTTAGATATATTTTTATAATTGGCAATATTTTTGCTGTTGGCAGGAAAGAAAGGTTGAAAAAATAAATATAAATATATGAATGAACAAGCAGAAATGATGGATAGGGAGACAGGAAAAACGTATTCGGATACAAATCCGGAGGTAGAGGGCGCACGAAAAGACAAGACAAATTTGCAGGGTGACACTGAAAAGACGTCAGAATATTTTGCGCAATCTGACAATATGTCCGATAGCGCAAAGTCGGCAGAACGGACGAATATAAAGGAAGATGAAAAAGCAGAAACAGGGATGGATGCCGTCTCCAGTGCGAAACAGGACGAAAAGGCCTCCGATTGGGCTGAGGCGAATCCGCTTGAAAAAAATAACGGGGAAAAGTCCGGTGATGATGCTCAGGCGGATGATCGCGGTTTGACCGGCGGGGACGATGAAAATAAATCGAAAGAGCCGTCGTTGGAAGAAAAATATACCCAATTGAACGATGCGCATCTGCGTTTGATGGCGGAATTTGATAATTTCCGGAAACGCACTTTGCGCGAAAAGGCCGATTTGATAAAAAGTGGCGGTGCTACGGTTCTTACGAACCTTCTTCCTATAGTTGATGATTTTGAACGCGCGTTGAGTACTTTAAATGCGACTGAAAATATTACGTCTGTTGTTGAAGGTATAAAACTGATATATGACAAATTCACGTGTTATCTGTCGCAACAGGGAGTTAAAACGATTGATGCCATAGGGAAGCCTTTTGATACGGAACTGTTTGAAGCTATAGCGACCATTCCCGCACCGGAAGAAGGTATGAAGGGGAAAGTGATTGATTGTGTGCAGACCGGTTATACGCTGTATGATAAAGTGTTACGGCATGCTAAGGTTGTTGTAGGAGAATAAGATTGCCGTCAGCGGAAAAATGAATAATAAAGAAAAATGGCAAAAAGAGATTATTACGAAATTTTAGGCGTCAGTAAAAACGCGAGCGCCGACGAGATGAAAACAGCTTACCGGAAAAAAGCGATTCAGTATCATCCTGATAAAAATCCGGGAGATAAAGACGCGGAAGAAAAATTTAAGGAAGCGGCGGAAGCTTACGATGTGTTAAGTAATCCTGAAAAACGTCAGCGTTATGACCAGTTTGGGCATGCGGGCGTTGGAAGTTCGGCTGCCGGAGGAGGTTTTAGCGGTGAAGGTATGTCTATGGATGAGATCTTTAAACAGTTCGGAGATTTGTTCGGCGGACATTTTGGCGGATTTGGCAGTTTTGGCGGATTCGGAGGATTTGGGAGTCGTTCGCATAGCGGTGGAGGACGCGCCGTTCAAAAAGGCTCGGACTTGCGCGTTAAAGTGAAACTTAACCTGAAGGAAATAGCGCGGGGCGTTGAGAAAAAGATAAAAGTGAATAAATATGTCGCATGTGCGGCCTGTCATGGTAGCGGTGCGGAAGATGACAAGAGCATTACGACGTGTAAGACGTGTCATGGAAGCGGATACGTTACCAGGATTACGAATACGATATTAGGGCAGATGCAGACGCAGTCCGTTTGTCCTGCCTGCGGCGGCGGGGGGCAGACGATTCTCGACAAATGTCATGCATGTAATGGGGAAGGGGTTGTCCGCGAGGATGAAGTTATAAGTATCAATATACCGCCCGGAGTGATGGAAGGGATGCAGCTTTCCATGCACGGTAAAGGAAATGCGGCGCGTCGTGGCGGCGTAAACGGCGATTTGCTTGTCGTAATAGAAGAAGAACAGGATAAAGAACTTATACGTGATGAGAATGACCTGATATATAACCTCTTGCTTAGTGTGCCGCAGGCTGCACTTGGCGACACGGTCGAAGTGCCGACGGTGGAAGGGCGTGCAAAAGTGAAGATCGACGCAGGAACGCAGCCGGGTAAAGTATTGCGCTTGCGTGGTAAAGGATTGCCATCTGTAAACGGATATGGAACTGGCGACTTGCTTGTTAATATCAGCGTTTATATACCCGAAGTATTATCGTCGGACGAAAAGGCCGGAATACGCCAAATGCAATCTTCGCCGAACTTCCAACCAAACCAATCCATTAAAGAAAAGATCTTTAATAAATTCAGAAACTTTGTAAGCTGACAAAAATGTTTTTTTATTATGAGCCTTTTTGAAAATAATTCGTTACTTTTGTGCGATTTATCAAAAAGAAGGCAAAATGGAAACTTATAAAACAATACGACGAGCATTAATATCCGTCTATGATAAAGACGGATTAGATGATATTATTAAAAAACTTTATCTGGAAGGCGTCAGTTTCGTATCGACGGGAGGTACACAGCAATTTATAGAATCAAGGGGCTTCCCCTGCGAAAGTGTTGAATCGCTGACGGGTTATACGTCAATCTTAGGCGGAAGGGTTAAGACGCTTCATCCGAAAATCTTTGGCGGTATACTTGCACGACGCGATAATGAAAGTGACAGGAAAGAGGTCGAACTCTACAGAATACCGGAGATAGACTTGGTGATTGTAGATTTATATCCATTCGAAGAAACCGTAGCTTCCGGCGCGAAAGAATCCGATATCGTCGAGAAGATAGATATCGGCGGCATTTCACTGATACGTGCAGCCGCCAAGAATTATGAAGATGTTTTGATTGTCGCATCGAAAAACCAATATGACCCGTTGCGACGCCTGCTGGAAGAAAAAGGTGCACAGACAACGATCGAAGATCGCCGTTGGTTTGCCGGAGAAGCGTTTGCCGTTTCGTCCGCTTACGATAGCGCGATCTTTAATTATTTCGACAGGAATGAATGGTCGGTATTTCGTGTAGCCGCCGACCGGGCGCATGTGATGCGCTACGGGGAAAATCCTCACCAGAAAGGCGTGTTTTACGGCGATATTGACGCCTTGTTTGACAAACTTCACGGCAAGGAAATCTCGTATAACAATCTGCTTGATATAGATTCGGCGGTAACGCTTATCGACGAGTTCGACGAATTGACATTCGCTATTCTGAAACATAACAATGCTTGTGGTATCGCTTCGCGTCCGACGATGATCGAGGCGTGGAAAGACGCCTTGGCGGGAGACCCCGTCTCTGCCTTCGGAGGTATATTAGTGACAAACGACACGATAGATAAAGATACGGCTGAGGAAATAAACAGGATATTTTTTGAGGTAGTAATCGCTCCCTGTTACACGGATGATGCGTTGGCTGTGCTTATGCAGAAAAAAAACCGTATCATATTGAAACGCAAGACTTCGGGAGACGCCTCTGTAAAACAGTTCCGCTCTTTACTCAACGGCGTGTTGGCGCAGGAGCGCGATTTGAGTATACAGACGCCGGCCAACCTTGAGCCGATGACAAAGAAAACGCCTTCCGATACGGAGATTGCAGATTTATTATATGCAAATAAATTGGTTAAACATAGTAAATCAAACGCGATAACGATTGTCAAAAACAAACAATTGTGCGCGAGTGGAGTGGGGCAAACTTCGCGTGTTGACGCACTTAAACAAGCCATCGAAAAAGCTCGCTCGTTCAACTTTGACCTGAATGGCGCAGTGATGGCATCGGATGCATTTTTCCCTTTTCCCGATTGTGTGGCGATTGCAAGAGAGGCAGGTATTACCGCCGTTATACAGCCTGGCGGATCCATTAATGATAAAGCTTCGGTAGCTTATTGTGACGAACAGGGTATGAGTATGGTAAAAACAGGAATTCGTCATTTTAAACATTGACGGATCTCCGGTTATTTGATTTCAGGCATTAATAGATTTTTAAATAAATAAGATAGATAAACATATGGGATTATTCTCTTTTACTAAAGATATTGCAATCGACTTGGGCACGGCTAATACGATCATTATATGCGATGATAAGATTGTAGTTGACGCACCTTCGGTGGTTGCGCTCGACAGACGAACCGACAAAGTGCTTGCC
Organism: Tannerella sp.; assembly: GCA_031258835.1. Lineage (GTDB taxonomy): Bacteria > Bacteroidota > Bacteroidia > Bacteroidales > Tannerellaceae > Tannerella. The sequence continues at coordinate 5,675 of JAIRMH010000299.1, read as the reverse complement.
GTAGGAGAACAGGCGCGTCTGATGTATGAAAAGACACACGATGAGATACGTACCATACGTCCTCTCGGGGATGGTGTTATTGCAGATTTTTATGCTGCGGAACAGATGATACGCGGCATGATAAAAATGATAAACTTTAAAAACCGTTGGTTTTCGCCTCCATTGCGTATCGTCATTTGCGTTCCGTCGGGAGCTACGGAGGTGGAGCGCCGTGCGGTAAGGGATTCGTCGGAACGGGCAGGCGGACGCGAAGTCTATTTGATTGACGAACCGATGGCGGCGGCGGTAGGTATCGGTCTTGATGTGGAAGCGCCGGAAGGACATATGGTTGTGGATATCGGCGGAGGCACGACGGAAGTCGCCGTCATCTCTCTCGGCGGTAGTGTGACGAAAACGTCTATCCGTACGGCAGGAGATGTTTTTACCGAAGATATCATGGAATATATGCGACGACAGCATAATGTCAGAGTGGGAGAACGTACGGCGGAGATGATAAAAATAAATGTAGGGTCCGTACTTACATCGCTGAATAATCCACCGACCGATTTTGTCGTTCACGGCCCCAACCAAATGACGTCGCTCCCGATGGAGGTGCCGATTTCGTATCAGGAGATGGCTCATTGCCTTGATAAGTCAATTATTAAGGTGGAGGCTACAATTATGAATACGCTGGAAAATACGCCGCCGGAATTATATGCGGATATTGTGCGTAACGGAATTTATCTGACGGGCGGAGGAGCGCTCATGCGCGGCCTGGAAAAACGCCTGACGGATAAGATAAACATTAAGTTTCATGTTGCCGAAGACCCGCTTCGCGCCGTTGCTCGGGGAACAGGTGTAGCTTTGAAGAATCTGAATAAATTCAATTTCCTGTATAGGAACTAATTCCGGTTATGCAAAAATTGCTGGCATTTCTCATCTCGAAAAGGCATTGGCTTTTGTTTCTTTTATGTGAAGTAATATCATTTTCAATCATATACAGAAATAACGCCTATCAGCGCAATATGATGTTGAACTCGGCAAATGTGATTACAGGTAGCATATCTTCGGTATCTAACGCCGTATTTTCTTATCTCAGCCTTCGGAAAGTAAATAAGGAGCTTCTGGAAAAGAATAGCAGGCTTGCAATGGAAATCGTCCGCCTGCAGGAACATCTTAAAAACAATTCGCTTAATACGATTGATTTTCGTGACGTTTTTTTGAACGATACAGTGAATAATGACAGCAATAATGAAAGTTATACATACGAATATATAGCGGCAAGGGTTGTAAACAATAGTGTCGCCTATGTTAATAATTATATTACAATCAATAAAGGCTCCGCCGACGGTATACGTCCGGATATGGGCGTTGTTTCCCTTCGCGGCGTTGCGGGTATTGTCATGACGGTAAAAGAGCATTATTCGGTTGTAATGTCTCTTCTGAACAGTAAGTTCAGGTTGAGTTGCAAAGTGAAAGATACTAATTATTTTGGTATGTTAACATGGAAAAGCGATAATCTCTCGTATGCATATCTGGAGGAATTGCCAGCCCACACGATGTTTCAGGTTGGAGATACGGTGGTGACAAGCGGTTATTCGGCCATTTTTCCGCCGGATATTAAAGTGGGCGTTGTGGAGTCGTATGATAAACAGCGTGACAATAATTTTTATTCTTTGAAAGTGCGTCTTACTACCGATTTTCAATCGTTGGACGTTGTGTGTGTGATTAGTAATCAATCGCAGGAAGAACAAAGAGAAATAGAACGGGAGGCGATGAAAAATGATTAAACTGCGGTTTTACATAACAGTTTATTTTATCATATTTGTATTGTTGCAGGTATTGGTGATGAATAACATACACCTGTTTAAACTTGCGACACCGTTCATTTATATTTATGTATTTTTGAAATTTCCTGTCGACATGACACGAATGAACGTTATTTTCCTGTCGTTTCTGCTCGGTCTTGCGGTTGATGTATTCTCAAATACTTTTGGTATGCATGCCGCCGCATGTTCGTTTGCCGGTTTTATCCGTAGACCTTTGCTGGAGCGTTTTGTGGATATAAAAGACCTGCCCGAAGGGAGTATACCCTCCTATAAGTTATTCGGATTCGGTAAATTTATCCGTTACGTTTTCATATTGACGGTACTCCACCATGTGGCATTGTTTGTGATAGAGGCATTTACTTTCTTTCAGCCTTTGATGATGATCGTAAGAATGACGTCCGCCATTCTCTTTTCATCGTTGTTAATTCTTACTACGGAAGCGTTTAATTTTGAGAAAAACAGAAATGGGGAATAATAGGTCGAAATATTATTACGGTAACAGAAGATATGTAATTGCATGCGCAGTGCTTGCGCTATTATTTATCTTTGTCGTCCGTTTGTTTTTCCTGCAGATAGTGAGCGACGATTATAAGAAATGGGCGGATAGTAATGCTTTTCAGCGGCGTACGCTGTATCCGTCGCGCGGGACGATTTACGACAGGAACGGGAAATTGCTTGTCTACAACCAGTTGTCGTATGATGTGATGGTTATCATGCGCGAGATACGGCAATTAGATACGCTGGATTTCTGTAAGACCGTCGGGATAACGAGAGAATTTTTTGAGAATCGTATGGCCACAATCAAAAACCGGACGCTCAATCCCGGATATTCCTATATTCCGCAAGTGTTTATGAGTCAGCTCTCGACTGTTGAATATGGAGTTTTGCAGGAAAAAATTTATAAATTTCCGGGTTTTTATATACGTAGCCGTCCATTGCGTGAATATGGCTGTTTGAACGCTGCAAATGTATTAGGTAATCTGGGAGAGGTGAACCGTAAGGACATCGAACGGGATGATTATTATGTACAGGGTGATCGTTCGGGACGTTCGGGCGTTGAGCGCTCGTATGAAAAAATATTACGGGGCGAGAAAGGCGTTGAGATATTGTTGCGCGATGTGTATGGGCGTATTAAAGGTAAATACGAGGACGGAAAATATGATGAGGCTCCGATATCGGGGAAAAATATTACACTGTCAATCGACATGGATTTACAATCTTACGGCGAAAAGATCATGCAGAATAAACTGGGAGCAATCGTGATGATAGAACCTTCTACGGGCGAGGTGCTTTGTCTTGTTTCTTCGCCTTCGTATGATCCGAGTCTTCTTACCGGACGACAACGCGGCAGTAATTACCAGATGCTTGAACGCGATCCTCAGAGGCCTTTGTTAGACCGCACTATTATGGGATCCTATTCGCCTGGGTCGACTTTCAAACCAACGCAGGGGCTTATCTTCCTGCAGGAAGGCATTGTGACGAAAGATAAAACATACATTTGCAACGAAGGCTATCCTTATCTTGGCGGACGCCCCAAATGTCATGTACATAACTCTCCGGTTTCGCTCGTTCTATCGTTGGCAGTATCGTGCAATTCCTACTATTGCTGGGGGTTGCATGATATGCTGGACAGCCGTTCGCGTTACGGAAACATTCAGGAAGCGTTCGATGTATGGAAAGATTATATTGTAGCGCAAGGGTATGGATATCGGTTGGGGATTGATTTGCCCGGAGAACATCGGGGCTATATTCCTAACAGCAAGGTGTATGACAATGTATATAATAAACGTTGGAATTCAAGTAGTATTATCTCTATTTCCATCGGTCAGGGGGAAATAAACGCCACTCCGTTACAGATATGTAATCTTGCCGCTACGATTGCAAATCGCGGTTATTATGTTGCTCCTCATGTTGTTCGCGAAATACAGGGGATGGAAATAGATGAACTGTACCGGACAAGAAAATATACCGGAATAAATAAGGAATATTATGAATATATCGTTGAAGGTATGCGCGCTTCGGTGATGATGGGCACCTGTAGCAAAATGTATATGCCCGGACTGGATGTTTGCGGTAAAACGGGAACCGTACAGAACCCGCATGGCCGCGATCATTCGGCGTGTATCGCATTTGCCCCGATGAATAATCCCAAAATAGCCATTGCGGTTTATGTAGAAAACGGAGGGTTCGGAGCCACCGTAGCCGTACCTTTAGCCAGACTTATGCTCGATAAATATTTTTACGGCGAAATACCTTATGGCGACCGATGGATCGAATATCAGATGCTGAACTGGAGTACGTTGCCAGGCTCAATAAATTACCTCAAAAAAGTAAGAGAGGAAGACGACAATGATGAGGGATAAGAAAATAAGTATGTGGAAGTCTGTTGACTGGGTTACAATTCTCTTGTATATAATCATGGTTGCGGCAGGATGGATTAGTATCTGTGGGGCAAGCTACGATTTTGACAATCCGAATCTTTTTGAATCGTCAGGCCGTCCGGTAATGCAACTTATCTGGATAGGAACTTCTGCCGTGCTTATTTTCCTGATAATGATGCTTGACAGGCATTTTTTCGAAACGTTTGCATACCCTCTGTACGGTCTGATCATATTTTTGCTTATCCTGACAATTATTATAGCCCCCGATATAAAAGGCTCCCGTTCGTGGATTGCTATCACGCCCTCCATTCGTCTGCAGCCGGCCGAGTTCGCTAAGTTCGTGACGGCGCTTGCGCTTGCCCGGTTTATGAATACATATGAATTTAACTTATTGACCGTAAAGAATTTTATTGTTTCTGCAGGAATTATACTGGTTCCGGCGTTATGTATCATCCTGCAGAAAGAAGCCGGTTCTGCACTTGTCTTTCTGGCTTTTGCGCTGACGCTGTATCGCGAAGGGATGTCCGGTTATGTGCTGCTTGCCGGATTGTGCGTCGCCCTGTTTTTCGTGATAGAATTGAAATATGAATCGTTTATATGGAATGATACGCCTGTAAACGAATTGATTATAAGCGGCGTCATCCTTGTGATCATTTGCGCGATCTTGCGTTTTGCGCTTAACGAACGCAAACTGGGCGCTTATTATTTCCTGATAACGATATGTTCCGGCGTTATCGGTTATATCGTTTCATTATTCTATCCGTTTAACTTAGTCAGGATATTCGTCTGTCTGATTATTGGATTTTCCGTATTTCTGGTGTTATATTCATTCCGGCAGATCTTATGGAGGTATGCTTTATTGGCGTTTTTTGCCGTCATTTCGTTGGGTATCATGTATTCCGTAGATTATGTGTTCAACGAAGTTTTACAGCCTCATCAACAGCAACGGATAAAAGTGGCCATAGGATTGGAGAATGATCCTACCGGCACAGGCTATAACGTTAATCAGTCTAAAATAGCGATCGGTTCAGGCGGTTTTTCCGGTAAAGGATTTTTAAACGGGACGCAAACGAAACTGAAATATGTGCCGGAACAGGATACGGATTTTATTTTTTGTACGATAGGGGAGGAATTTGGATTTGTCGGATCATTTTTGATAATTTTGGTTTTCGGAGTATTTATTTTGCGCCTTATACAGCTTTCCGAACGACAGTCGACGGTTTTCGGACGTGTATATGGGTATAGCGTGGCGTCGATATTCTTTTTTCATGTTTTTGTGAATATCGGTATGGTATGCGGTATCACACCCGTAATAGGTATACCTTTGCCGTTTTTCAGCTACGGAGGCTCCTCTTTATGGGGATTTACGATATTGTTATTTATCTTTCTCCGGATAGATTCGGTAAGAAAAGAGGGCTAAAAAGAGGCTATGTCAAAAGCGGATTTTCCGTCATTGCGAACTGTGAGGAACGAAGTTGGAAGCAAT
>JAIRMH010000242.1 GCA_031258835.1 Tannerella sp. | reverse complement strand
CCGGATTTGTCTGAACGATGTTTCAATGTTTTTTAAACTCTTAAATTCCATTCTTTTAATTCTTAATTTTTAATTCTTAACTCTTAACTATTTTCCCGTCAGCCGTCCGGTTATATTTCCTGCAACCGATCCTGCGACGCCTCCTGCCGCTGCACCGGCCTTGCCTATATTGCCGGTATATGCACCCATTCCGCCTGCCGAGATAATCCAGTTGGCAACCGTCGGTATGGTGAAATACCCTACAATCCCGATAATCATAAAGATGATATACACACTATTGGAGGCGTCTATGGAAAAGTTCGGATTGTTTTGCAGTTCGGAAATATCGTTTTGCAGTGTCAAAACCTGTATCCGTGCTAAAATGGACGAAAACAGATCCGACACCGGCAGCCAGAGGTAAACGGAGATATAGCGGCTAATCCACTGTGTAAGTGTCGATTGAAAGCCGTCGTAAACCGAAAGGGCAAAGGCAATCGGGCCTAATATGGCCAGAACGATCAAAAAGAATGTCCGGACGGTGTCTATCACCAGCGCCGCCGCCTGAAAAAGGATTTCCAGCAGTTCGCGGAAAAAATCCCGGATATTCTTTTTCATGTCATACATGCCGCGTTCCACCCACATGCCCGCCATGGTTACCAAATCGGAAGGCGACCATCCCAACTCGTCGAGTTGGCGGTCAAATTCCTCGTGATTGACAAGGTACGCGGTTTCGGGGTCGCGCATCAGGGCCTCGTATTCGAGTTTGTCCTTTTGCTCGCGGTAGCTGTTCATATCGAAAGTCTGCGTTTCCAGCATCTGGCCGCAGCCTTTTACAACAGGCGACATGACGGCATTGATTGTCCCCAAAACAAAAGTGGGGAAAAACAGGATGCAAAGCCCAATCACAAAGGGGCGCAAAAGCGGATAAACATCTATGGGTTCGGCGCGGGAAAGCGATTGCCAAACCCGTGAGGCGACGTAGAACAGCGCCCCCAGACCGGCTATCCCCTTTGCCACCCCTGCCATATTCCCGCAAAGCGGCATCATTTCCGTATAGAGATTTCTTAAAATTTGGTGCAGATTTTCAAAGTCCATTTTCTTATCTTTTTAATGTTCTTAAAGTTCTTAAAATTCTTAAAGTCCCGCATGGGACTGATGAGACTTACCAATACCTTTCATTTGCATTTCCGTAAAGGGCGACTACCCGGTCGCTGTCGCCCGATTTCTTTGCCCGCAGGTAAGAAACGGAGATGTTTTTGCGCGTGTAGTAGCTGACCAGATTGCGGTGGGTTTTCAAACGGTCATAGACATAGTTGATAATATCCATCCGTTCGTGGTCGGTCATCGAAAGCCCGTTTACGTTGATTACATCTTTCATTTCCAAAACCATGTCGGCGCTCTCCCGAAGCAGGATGGCGTAACCGTTGGAAATCGCTGTCAGTTCCTCGTAGCGGAAATGCGGGTCGGACAGCATCTTCTGAAAACTGTTCACATAGATGTCGCCGATTTCGCCGACAATCAGGATGGCGTCCCGGACTTTCCTTGCATCTTTTACCAGATCGTTGATAGCCTTTAATTTGTCGTAATATTCTTTGCCTTGTGAATAAAGCTTTTGCACCTCTTTCCAGTTGTTAATTACATTGGTTACCGTCGAGGAGGTCTGCACTATCTGATTGGCAGAGTTTACTATACTTGTAGCAATGTTTGCCGGGTCTATGACTGCAAACTGTGCCTTTACCTGCGCCGTAAAACTTAACAGCGCCATACTCATGATTAAAATTACCTTTTTCATTTTTGTTGATTTTTAAATGATTACTTATTTGTTCTTTTACTTTCAGCTAACTGTTTGATAGCCAGTTCCAGATTGCCGTCTAACTTTTCAGCAAGGCGGAACAGTTCCAGTTTCTCCGTTTCTTCGGTCGTGTAGGTATAATATTCCTCCGCGCTGACTTCTGTGGCATAAACCGCTGATTGAACGCCTCCAAGCCCTATCCAGACTTCCTTATAGAGGCGAGCCGGGTCGTTCGACTGGTTGATGGAAAGGATTTGCGAACGTTCCTTGCCGGTCAGTCCGAGCATGGCCTGAATACTGTCGAACTTGTTCATATACTTGCGCTGGTCAAGCAGGATTTTACAGTCCGAATTATTGATAATGGATTCCTTTACGACAGGACTTGAAATAATATCGTCCACTTCCTGCGTTACAACCACCGCTTCGCCAAAGAATTTACGAACGGTCTTAAAAAGGTAACGCAGGTATTCCGACATGCCTTCTTTGGAAAGCGCTTTCCATGCCTCCTCCAAAAGTATCATTTTGCGGACGCCTTTTAACCGCCTCATTTTGTTTATGAATGTTTCCATCAGGATAATGGTAACGATGGGAAAAAGTACGCGGTTATCCTTGATATTGTCCAACTCGAATACGATAAACCGCTTACTGAGCAGGTCTAACTGTTTATTCGAGTTCAACAGATAGTCGTATTCCCCGCCCATATAATATGGCTCCAAAACATTGAGGAAGTTATAGACGTCAAAATCCTTTTCACGGGTTTTCTTCTGTTCCAGAATCAGTTGGTAATCTACCCTGACAAAATCGTAAAAGGAATTAAACGAAGGTTTAATCCTCCGGTTGGTTTTGAGTTTTTCCAGATACAGGTTCACGGCATTGGAAAGGGCGACTTCCTCCGCCCGTGTCGGGGCTTCATCATCGCGTTTCCAAAGCGTCATAATAAGAGTCTTTATGGATTCTTTCTTTTCAATGTCGAAAACGCCGTCTTCCGTATAAAACGGATTGAAGGCAATAGGGTCTTCTTCCCTGTACGTAAAGTAAATACCATCTTCTCCGCCGGTCTTGCTGCGGATTAAATCACACAAGCCCTGATAGGAGTTTCCTGTATCTACAATCAATACATGCGTTCCCTGTTCGTAGTATTGCCGTACAAGGTGGTTGGTGAAAAAGGATTTTCCCGAACCCGACGGACCCAAAACAAATTTATTGCGGTTGGTGATAATTCCCTTCTTCATCGGCAAGTCCGAAATATCTACGTGCAGCGGTCTGCCGCTTATCCTGTCCGCCATTTTAATGCCGAAAGGACTTGGCGAGGATTTGTAATTGGTTTCCCCGATAAAGAAGCAGAGGGCGTTTTCAATAAAAGTGTAAAAACTTTCCTCCGAAGGAAAATCGCCTTCGCCTCCGGGAATGCCCGCCCAGAAAAGAGCAGGGACGTCCACCGTGTTATGGCGGGGCTTGCACTCCATCAGGGCAAGCTGACTGCCGACGTCGTTCTTTGCCTGTTTCAGTTTTTCCGGACTGTCGGCAAAGGCCATTACGTTTACATGCGCCCGGATGGAAGTCAGTCCCAACGAATGGGCTTCGTTCAGGTATTCTTCAATCCAGATTTTATTGATCTGGTTTTGACGGGAATACCGCGAAAGGGAGTGCATGTTCCGCGCCTGCTTTTCGAACCGTTTCAAATTTTCACCGCTGTCATCAATAAACAGATACTGGTTCACGATATGGTTGCAGGAGAGCAGCACGCCGATGGGCGCAGCAAAGGACAGGCGGCAGTCGCTTTTGTCGGTAGAGAGTTTCTCATAACGACTGTCGGTAGCGACTTTTGACGGAAGGTCATCCGGGTCGGAAAGGGTATGCAGGCACAGGTAACTGTCGCCGATTTTCATCTCGCCGGGCATCAGGCACATATCCTGCAAACAGGCGGTATCATTTTGCGACAGCGAGAAATATTTTTCAACAATACCTGCCTCTCTGTCCGTACCGGTGATTTCATGATCTGTTAAACGGACGAGTTTTATCTGTCCCGAATCGTTCATGATCCGTTCAAACTGTTCGACGGCTTCCATGAATTTGACCGCCGTTTCCCTGTCCTGCATTTCTTTCGGAACGATGAACCCGCGAGTCAGGGCGTTGAAACTGCTTTGCTGCCTTGCTCTTTCCTTTGTGGTTTTCGTCAGGAAAAGATAAGAAAAATGATTCAGGAACGGCCGTTCATTGAAATGACGCTCAAAGGAACGGGAAAGGAAACTCATGTCTTCTTTTCCCATATTGGGCATATAATTTTCTTCGATAAACCAGTCCTGACGATGGACAATTGAATAATCGGGAAGCACCTTTACCGCTTTTGCCCATGCCGAATGTATTGCCTCGTATTCCGCCGGACTGACGGTAAACAGTTCGGGCAGTTCCACCCGGTAAGCGACGGTCAGGTCTGCATCTTTGGAGAGGATGTAGCCGTTTTCTACACGCATCAGGGGAAATTTACTTTCCAGAGTAGCCGCTTTCAATACGTTTCTCATAATTAATTACGAATTACAAATAACCGGGAAAAACGCCGGCGGTTAATGATAAAGCGAGGGTGATTTCTCAACGACAGCCATTTCATCAGTCCGTGTTCTCCATATTTTTTGTTCAGGTAAAAAGTTCCGTAAACCAAAACGGAAGCGGCAGTAATGCCGAAACCAATGCAAATCCACTCTTTGACGCCCGCCATGTATATTACCACGAAGACGATAAATACGGCAAGCAACCCGCCGGCGAACAGGAACAGGTACTGACTCTTCAATCCCTGAAATTCAGCCGACCGGCCAATCCCTTTGTTAATAGAATACTCTGCCATGGCTTACAGGAAGAAGGAACGAAGAATGGTTGCCGATACAATCAGGAAGATACACGCCCCGAACCACGAAGCGGCCGTCTTGGAGGTGTCGGGGTCTCCACTTGAGAATTTTGA